>CADCWF010000052.1 GCA_902806345.1 uncultured Thermomicrobiales bacterium | reverse complement strand
AACCACGGCTTCCGGCGGCCGGTCGACCGCCGGCGGTGAATCTCCGACCTCGACACGGAGCCGCCGGGTGGCGGCGACGAGGCCGCCGACGGCATCGTGCAGGGATGATCTCCGTCGAACGTGGGGGATCGAGCCGCGAGGCCGAAGCGGTGCGTCGGAGCGGAGGTCAGCCCAACCCCGGAAGTTGCCGTGCACTCGAAGCCGTCGGCGAGGCCCCCGGGGTGGCCGCCACGGTTGAGACAGGGCGGGGACCGTCATCGGGAGCGGGCGGAGGGGCACGGTCGACCGGTGCCCTTTGGAGGGATGGCATCGGGCGTGCGCCTTCCGCGGCTCGGGGAGGGCGATCCTCTAGAGCCCTCCCCGAGCATGGCGTGAAGGGAGCGTGGCCGTGACCGGGAACGCGTTGATCGGCGGCTTGGCGGCTGGGCTGGCCGGCGTCGCCGCGATGACCGTCGGGGAGAAGCTGGAGCAGATGGTCTCGGGGCGGCCGAACTCGTTCGTCCCGGCGCACACCCTCGAGCGGCTGCTTGGCCTCCCGGTGCAGCCGGACTCCGAGCGGCGAGCGCTCAATTGGACGATGCACTGGGGGCAGGGCATCCTCCTCGGTGCGGCGCGGGGGGTGATGGCAGAGAAAGGCTTCCGCGGCCCGATCGGGTCCTTCCTGTTCCTCAACCTGCGGCTGCTCAACGACCAGACCCTGGAGAACGTCACGGGCGTCGGCGCGCCGCCGTGGACCTGGCCCGTCGACGAGCAGGCGCTCGACATCGTGCACAAGGCCGTCTACGCCTACGTCACCGGTGCCGTTGCCGATCTCCTCGTCCCCGGTCCTCCGGGCGTGCCGCGGCCGGTCGTGCCATGGGCGGAGCGGTCGGTGAGCAGGTTCCCCGTGCGGTGACCGCTTCGGGCGACTCACCCGGACCGAGGGGTGGCGGTGGCTCGGACATCGGCGGTCGTGCGGTCCCTTGGCAAGCCCCGTGCAAGACCCGGTCTCATCGATCGTGGGGGCTGCCGAAACGGTGGACCTCCGCCCGGTTCGAGCGAGGAGGATGGAGATGCGGTACCAAGTGCGGTATCTAGCCGACGGCGACGAAGAGACGGCGCGGATCGAGGCGGCCAATGCGCCGGAGGCCGCCGAGACTGTCGAGGCGGAGCACGAGGACGACAAAGGCCACTTCGAGTTGCTGGCCGTGCAGCCCGAAGCCGACGCCCAGGCGACGAACAGGTAAGACTTCCGGCTTCCCGCGAGAACGCCGAGCGGAGCCGTTGGTCCGGTGATTGGGTCGGGGTACATGCGCCCGAGCGGCAACCATGCTGCGGGCGTGGACGAGCCGCGACGACGGTGCCGCCAACAAGCACTCCGTCGTGTCCTCCGGGGCCCGGACGGATGTGCCCATCGCCAATCGACCAGGTCCCGCCAACGATTTCCGCTCCCGCCACGCGGGAGGGGCAGCGGTGCCTGCAATCGCTGACAACCGCCGCCGCCTAACCCGCCGAAGCACCGTCCGACGAGCGGTCAAGACGCTCATCGCTCGACCGCCTTGGCGGAGCCCATCGGGATCCCACCGCAAGGAGCGGCCACGGGGAGGCGAAGGCCACCTCCCAAGTCCGGCGTTGCGTCCCGGCGGCGTGCTGGTAGGCTTCCTCCCGACTCCTCGACTCCTCGACTCCTCGACTCCTCGACTCCTCGACTCCTCGACTCCCCGGAGGTCTCCCATGCGCATCGCGGTCGACGCCGTCGGGGGGGACCACGGCGTGGTGGTCGTCGTCGCCGGCGCCGTCGCCGGGGCGCGTCGCCACGGCGTCGGGCTGGTGCTGACGGGGCCCGAGGAGGCGGTGCGGGCTGCCCTCGTCGGGACCGACGCCGCCGGGGTCGAGGTCGTCGTCCGCGACGCGCCGGAGACGATCGGGATGGACGAGCACCCGGCGCAGGCGGTCCGCCGCAAGCCGCGCTCGTCGATCGGCGTCGCGCTCGAGGCCGTCAAGGCGGGCGAGGCGGGGGCGATGGTCTCGGCCGGCAACAGCGGCGCGGCCATGGCCGCCGCGCTGCTGGTGCTGGGCCGTATCCCCGGCATCGACCGGCCGGCGATCGCCGCCCCTCTGCCGTCGCGACGGGGCCGGACGCTGGTGCTCGACCTCGGCGCCGTGACCGACCCCAAGCCCCACCACCTCGTCCAGTTCGCCCGGATGGGCACGGTCTACGCCCGCGAGGTCCTGGGTGTCGCGGCGCCGACGGTGGGGCTGCTCGCCAACGGTGAGGAAGCGACAAAGGGCAACCTGCTCGTCCAGGAGACGCACCCCTTGCTGGCGGCGGCCGAGGGGATCGACTTCCGCGGCAACGTCGAGGGCAAGGACATCCCGAACGGGGTGGTCGACGTGGTGGTCACGGACGGCTTTACCGGCAACGTCGCGTTGAAGGTGGCCGAGGGGGTGGCCGGGTTTGTCGGCGAGACGATCCGGGCCGAGATCACCGGGTCACCTCTCCGCAAGCTGGCCGCAGCACTGCTGAGGCCCGCCTTCCGGGCGGCGCGGGCGAAACTCGACTACGCCGAGACGGGCGGCGCCGCGCTGCTCGGGGTGAGCGGCGTCGTCGTCATCGCCCACGGCCGCTCGAACGAGACGGCGATCGCCAACGCGGTCGGGGTCGCGGTGCGGGGGGCTCGCGGCGACGTGGCGGCGGAGATTGCGGCGGCGCTCCGATCCCCCGCATCCGGCCTGGGTCAGTAGCCCCCGGTCCTGGAGGTTTGGGGGGCGCGGATTGCGCCATCACGGGTCCCGCGGCGTGACGGTGTTGGCGTCGACTCGCGGTCGCTCGGGGCTGCAACGAGGGGCGAGGCAGCAATGCGGAACGAGCGCTCGCCCATGCCGTTGGCGCATTTGAGCAGGGAGTAGCGGACCTAGTGGAGACGGCACGCATCGTCGTGGACAAGGACTTCCGGGTGGGTGAGGTCGATCCTCGGCTGTACGGCGCCTTTGTCGAGCACCTTGGGCGGGCCGTCTACGGCGGCATCTACGAGCCGGGGCATGCGACGGCCGACGACCTCGGCTTTCGCCGGGACGTGCTGGATCTGGTCCGCGAGTTGCGGGTGTCGCTGGTCCGCTACCCGGGCGGCAACTTCGTTTCGGGGTACGACTGGCGCGACGGCGTCGGGGAGGTCGAGCGGCGACCCCGGCGGCTCGATCCGGCCTGGATGTCGACCGAGACGAACGAGGTCGGGACGAACGAGTTTGCCGCCTGGGCCAAGCGAGCCGGGGCCGAGGTCAACCTGGCGGTCAACCTCGGGACGGGGGGAATCGACGCCGCGCGCCACCTCGTCGAGTACTGCAACCACCCAACCGGGAGCTACTGGAGCGACCTCCGCCGGGCGCACGGGGTGGCCGACCCCCACGGCATCCGGGTCTGGTGCCTCGGCAACGAGATGGACGCGCTCTGGCAACTCGGGCACAAGACGGCCGACGAGTACGGCCGTCTGGCCTGCCAGACCGCGATCGCGATGAAGTGGGTGGACCCGTCGATCGAGCTCGTGGTCTGCGGCAGTTCCCACGCCGTGATGCCGACCTTCCCGGACTGGGAGGTGACCGTGCTCGACCACACCTACGACTACGTGGACTACGTCTCGCTCCACACTTACGCCAGGAACCTGGAGGACGACCTCGGCTCCTTCCTGGCCCAATCGCTCGCGATGGACGATCAGATCCGGACCGTCGTCGCGGCCTGCGATCTGGTCCGGGCGAAGAAGCGGCACAAGAAGGTGCTCTCCCTCTCCTTCGACGAGTGGAACGTCTGGTACCACTCGCGGGAGCGGGATCGGGCCCTGCTGCGGGAGCGACCGTGGCAGGTAGCCCCCCCTCTCACCGAGGAGGTGTACACGCTGGAGGACGCCCTGGTCGTCGGCTGCATGCTGATCTCGCTGCTCAAGCACGCCAACCGGGTGAAGATTGCCTGCATTGCCCAGCTCGTGAACGCCATCGCCCCCATCTCGACCGTCACCGGCGGTGGCATTTGGCGGCAGGCGACGTTCTTCCCCTTCCTGCACGCCTCCGCCTTCGGTCGCGGCGTGGTGCTGCAGCCGCGGATCACCTCCCCGTGCTACGCCACGAAGGAGTTCGATGCGGTGCCGCTGCTCGAGGCGGTGGCGACGCTCGACGAGGAACGGGAGCATCTGACGGTGTTCGCAGTGAACCGCGGCCAGGATGGGGCGCTGGCCCTGGACGGCGACCTCCGGGGTCTGCCAAGCTACGCGGTTGTCGAGCATATCGTGCTCGAGCACGCGGACCCAAAAGCGACCAACACTTGCGAGCGCCCAGCGAGGGTGGCGCCGCACCGGCGGGGCGACGCCGGGATGCGGGACGGGAGGCTGACGGCCCTGCTGCCGAAGCTCTCCTGGAACGTGATCCGCTTGGCTCGGTCGGGGGCGTAGCCGCGTTCCGCGGTCGGCCGCCAACCCGTCCACCACGGACCCAGGTTAGCGCCCTCGCCTGCGAGACGTTTCCGGCGGCGGTCTGCCAGACCGGGGCGCCGTCGGCGGCGCTACTCCTCGCCCTCGTCTCCCTCCGCGTCGTCGCCGCCGACGGCGCGCTTGAGTTGGGTGCCGGCGCGGAAGGCGGGGCTCTTGCGGGCGCCGATCGTCATCTTGTCGCCGGTGCGGGGGTTGCGCCCCTCGCGGGCGGCCCGCTCGACCACCCGGAACGAGCCGAAACCGCTGATGGTGACCTCTTCGCCCTCGGCCAGGGCCCCCTGGATGGCGTCGATCGTCGCGTTGATCGTCGCCGTGGTCTGGGCTTCGCTCTGCCTGGTCTGCTTGGCGACGACGCGGATCAGATCCTGCTTGCGCATGGCCCCCCTCCCTGGTTCGCTCCGGGTAGCACCGAGGCCCGCCTCGGACGGCGCGGCAGTCTACCACCACGCGCGGTGGTGGATGCGCGACCTTCGCGGCAACAGCGGTGGCCCACTCCGGGACGTCGACGCTCCGGAGGCTAGGCTGGTACGGCCGGCGACCGGCGCTGCCGTGCCGCCTCGAACAGGACGACCGCGCCGGCCACCGCCGCGTTGAGTGATTCCACCCCCGCCGCCAGCGGGATGGCGCAGCGGACGGTGGAGAGGGCCGCCGCCTCGGGACCGATGCCCTCGGCCTCGGAGCCGACGATGACCGCCACCGGCCCGCGCCAGTCGACCGCGTCGTAGGGGAGGGCGGCGCGGGCGTCGGTGGCGGCGCGGAGGGGGATGCTGGACCGCAGCTCGGTCCGGGCGGCCTCGTCCAAACGGCGGAGCGGCAGGCGGAAATGGGCGCCCATCCCGGCCCGGACCGCCTTCGGGTTGAACGGGTCGACCGTCTCCGGGCCGAGGTGGACCGCGGTGACGCCGGCGCCGGCGGCGGCCCGCAGCAGGGCGCCGAGGTTGCCGGGATCGCGCAGGCGGTCGACGACGAGGACGAGGGGGATCCCGGGCGGCGGCGACGGCTCGGGCAGGGGAAAGACGGCCAGGACGCCCTGCGGGGCAGCGACGTCGCTTAGGGCGTCGAACACCCTCGGCACGACGAGCCGGGTCGGCACGCCGTCCGGCAGGTCGCGCGCGGGTTCCCCCTCGCGCAGCAGCAGCAGCTCTGGCCGGCCGCCGGCCGCCAGCGCGTCGGCGACGGCGCGCCGCCCCTCGACGACGAAGGCCTGCTCCTCCGCCCGCCGGTCGCGCCGAGCGAGCAGGGCGCGGACGCGAGCGGCGGTCGGGTTGGCCGGGCTGGCGATCGGGTCGGGCATGGTGCTTCCGAGTCGAGGAGTCGAGGAGTCGAGGAGTCGAGGAGTCGAGGAGTCGAGGAGACGGGCAGACGGACGCCCCGTCCTCACGGGGAGGAGCGGGGCGTCGGGGTCCTCGGTCTGCTCGCCTAGGCGGTCGGCAGGGCCTGGCGGGCAACGGCGACGATCGCCGTGAAGGCGTCGGCGTCGCGCACCGCCAAGTCGGCCATCATCTTGCGGTCGACGGCGACGTTGGCAAGGGTCAACCCCTGGATGAGGCGGGAGTAGGAGAGGCCGTTGAGGCGAGCGGCCGCGTTGATCCGCACGATCCAGAGGCGGCGCATGTCCCGCTTCCGCGTCCGGCGGTCGCGGTAGGCATAGGCCAGCGACCGCATCAGCGACTCGTTGGCGCGCTTGAAGAGGCGGTTGTTGGTCGAGTAGTGGCCCTTGACCTGGGCCAAAACCTTCTTGTGGCGCCGGTGGGCGGTCACGCCGCGCTTGACGCGAGCCATCGCTCTCCTCGATTCCTAGGGTCGGCGACCGCGCGGACGATCCGGCGGATCGCGGTCGGGATCCGGCTCGGAAGTTAGACGCCGTATGGGATCAACCGCTCCACCTTCTTGACCATCGTCTTGTCCATCAGGAGCATCCGGTCGAACTGGCGCTTGGTGCGCGGCGCCTTCTTGCGGCGGTTGTGGCTCTTCATGCCCTTGGCGTGCCGGATCTTGCCGGTGGCGGTGACATCGAACCGCCGCTTGGCGCCGCTATGCGTTTTCAACTTCTGCTTGGCCACCGGTTTCGTTCCTCTCCGCCCCGCTCGTCGCGTCGGGCCGTTGTGCCCCCGCGGGCGCCTGTTTCGGCTTGAGCGGGTTCATGAACATCGTCATCGTCCGCCCTTCCATCCGGGGCGGCTGCTCGATCGAGCCGTGGGGCCGGAGCTGGTCGGACAGTTGGTCGAGCAACCCCCGGCCGATGTCGGGGTGGGCCATCTCGCGGCCGCGGAAGAGGACGGTCAGCTTGACCTTGTCGCCCCCGTCCAGGAACTTGGCCGCCTGGCGGCCCTTGGTCGAAAGGTCGTGCTCGTCGATCTTGGGCCGGATGCGGACTTCCTTCAGCTCGACGACGTGCTGGTTCTTCCGCGACTCCCGCTCTTTGCGGCTCTGCTCGTAGCGGAACTTCCCGTAGTCCATGAGCCGGCAGACCGGCGGCATGGCGTTCGGGGCGACCTCCACCAGGTCGAGGCCGCGATCCCTCGCCATCTGGAGGGCCTCGAACGTCGGGATGACCCCGACCTGGGTGCCCTCGTCGTCGATCAGCCGGACCTCGCGGATCCGGATGCGCTCGTTGACGCGCGTCTGCACGGGTCTGGAAATGGCTCGGCCTCCAATAGGGTACGGCGAACACGAAATGCGCCGGAGCCATGCACCGGCGCTCCCCCAACAACGGGGCTAGGCGGAAATGATACTACCCGCCACACCTCAGGTCAACGCGAATCGGGACCGGTAGCGGGGAGCGGGACTGCCGGGGCGCCCTCGTCGCGACGCGGTCCAGCCGCTCCTGCTTCGTTGACAGCAGAGCCAACCGCCGTCTATTTTGATACCGGGTATCAACATCAGTGGCGTCGCGCGGTCGGGAGGCAGGGTATGGGCATGGGCAGGGACGGGCGGACGTGGCGAAACCGGGCCGCGGCCATTGCGTTGGGGGCCGTGCTCGCAGCGCCTGGAGGAGCCGGACTCGCCCAAACCCCAGGGGCGACCGAGCCGCTCCGGGTGGTGGCCACCTTCAGCATCCTCGGCGACCTCGTTGGCCGGGTCGGCGGGGACGCGATCGAGCTGCGGACGATCGTCACCGCCGGCACCGATGCCCACACCTTCGAGCCGACACCGGACGACGCGATCGCCCTTGGGGAGGCGGACCTCGTCTTCGCCAACGGGCTCGGCTTCGAGCCGTGGCTCGACGAGCTGGCCCAGGGGGCCGACGACCCACTCCCCATCGTGGTCGTGACCGAGGGGATCGAGGCGCGGGAAGCGGGCGACGAGCATGCCGCCGGGGAGCACGCCGGCGAGAGCACGCCCGAGGGCGACGGGCAGGCGGAGGGCGGGGAGCCCGCCGCCGACGAAGGCGAGCACGAGGACGGCGAGGAGCACGTCGCCGAGGAGAACAACCACGACCACGGCGCCGCCGACCCCCACGCCTGGCACGACGTCCGGAACGCGATTGCGATGACCGAGGCGATCGGCGACGGGCTGGTCGCCGCCGATCCGGCGGACGCGGCCGCCTACGAGGCGAACGCCGCCGCGTTCCTGGCCGAACTGGAAGCGCTCGACGCC
Source organism: uncultured Thermomicrobiales bacterium (assembly GCA_902806345.1). Lineage (GTDB taxonomy): Bacteria > Chloroflexota > Chloroflexia > Thermomicrobiales > UBA6265 > CADCWF01. The sequence goes on along the minus strand of CADCWF010000052.1, from coordinate 1,907 downwards.
TGGGTGGTCGAGCAGGTCGCGACGCTGCCGGAGGAGCGCCGCAAGCTGGTCACCTCCCACGACACCTTCGGCTACTTCGCCGACCGCTACGGCTTCGAGGTCGTCGGCACCGCGCTCGATTCCAACACGACGGAAGGGGGCGGCCCGGCCGCCCGCGAGATCGCCGAGCTGGTCGGTCGGATCGAGGCGGCGGGCGTGCCGGCGATCTTCGGCGAAAACGTCCAGAACCCGGAGGTGATGGAGGCCGTCGCCGAGGAGGCCGGCGTCAGCCTGGCGCCGACGCTCTACACCGACGCGCTAGGCGCCCCGGGCGAGGAGGCGGATACCTACGAAGCGATGATCCGCCACAACGTCGAGACGATCGTCGCGGCGCTCGGCGAATAAGGGATAGGAGAGACGCGGCGGGACATTCGCTCGTCGTGTCCCGACCCTCTACGCCTTATCCCGTGCCTCCTGTCTCCCAGACCTCTACCTCGCCCTCGTCGTCGTCGACGACCGTGCCGGCGCGGCGGAATCCGGCCTTGGCGACGACGCCCAGCGACGGAGCGTTCCAGGGCGGCACCGTCGCCCGGACGGTGGCGACGCCGGGCTGGCGGAGCGCCCAAACGGCCAGCGCCCGCACGGCCTCGGTCGCGTAGCCGTGCCCCTGGAACTCAGGGTAGACGGCGTAGCCGAGGGTGACCGTGCCGGCCGGGTCGGGGCGGCCGGCGAAACCCGCCGAGCCGACGGCCTCGCCGCCGTCGCGGCGGACGATCAGGCGGACCCACCAGGGGGCGATCGCCGGGTCGTCGCGGAGGCGGTCGCGGAAGGAGGGGAGAGCATCGTCCATCAGCGGCGGCGCCGTCGGCGGCCGGGGGAACGAGGCCCCGGTCAGCGCCTCGAGCCGCTCCCCGTCGCCGTCGATCAGGGCCTGGATGGCGTCCGCCCCCAGCGGCGGCAGGAGCAGGCGCTCGGTCGCGAGGGTGTCGTCCATACCTCCCAGCCTACCCGATCCGGGGACGATCGGTGCCGACGGTGCCCGCCGGTGAGTCCGGCCAGGAGCGGGTGGGCGAGGCGGTCGACGGGGTTGACGTCGGGTCGGGCAAGGAGGGCGGTTCCAGAGCGTCCGATCGGGGAACGAGGGCAGCGGAGGTCCGACCGTTTGCCCGCCGGCAACGCTAGTCGCCGATGGCCACGGCCGGAGGTCGGCGGACGGCCGTCCCCGCCGGGGCGACGCTGCCGACTGGCCGCGGCAACGCCCGCCGGCAGAGTTCGGAGACCGCGACGAAGAGCAGGGCCATGACCGCGGCGTGGGCCATCGTGCTCAGGAACGACAGCTCGGTCCAGGCCAGCAGGGCGCCGACGGCCGCTTGCAGCAGCACCAGGCCGAGGGCGACGCCGGCGACGCGGCCGAGGTCGGGCCGCCGGGGGAGTTGGCGTGCGCGGAACCAGACGCCGGCGATCAGGCAGACGCCTCCCAGCGCCGCCAGGCGGTGGCCGAAGGCGATCCCCTCCGGGCCGGCGAAGCCCGGGAACACCTCTCCGTTGCAGAGCGGCCAGGTGGTACAGGCCAGCGACGACTTCGAGTGGCGGACGTAGGCGCCCAGGTAGGCGATCGCGGTGATCGCGAGCAGAGTGCCGAAGGCGGCCCGGCGGAAGGCGGCCGGTACCGCGGCATCGTCGCGCGGCGGTCGGGCCGGCCCCTCGCGCAGCACGTACGCCATCAGGGTGACGCTGGCAAGCGCGGTCAGGGAGATGCCGAAGTGGAGCGCCAGCACCGTCGGCGTCTGTGGCCACATCACGGCCGCCGCGCCCATCCCGGACTGGAGGAGGAGGGTGAAGATCGTCAGCGGGATCAGCAGCTTCAGCTCCGGCAGGGCGCGGCGGAACCGGAAGGCGGCGGCGCTGGCCCCGAGGAGCAGCAGCCC
>CADCWF010000051.1 GCA_902806345.1 uncultured Thermomicrobiales bacterium | reverse complement strand
CTCGGTCGTGATCGGCTCGGCGGTGTCCTCGTCGACGAGGCAGATTAGGTCCGGCACCACGGCCAGGACCGCGCCATCGTCCGTCCGGGCGATCAGGTTCTCGTTCTGGAAGTCGATCCGCAGCGAGCGGCCGGCGTCGGCGCCGGAGCCGTCGAGGCGGAGGACGCCGCGGGCGAAGCCGCCTTCCAACCGCCGCGCGACGTCGACGATCTTGCCGGCAAAGAGCGGCCGGCCGCCGGCGACCGCCAGCGCCGCCGCGACCGGGTCGGCGTGGCTCGACCGCGCCGCGCGCACGGCGTCGCCGATCGCGCACGCCAGGGTGACGGTGCCGGGGATCGCCGTCCGCCGCACCTCGGCCGCGGTCATCGGCGGGAAGGCGTAGCCGGCCGCGCCGCCCATCTGGATCGTGACCGCCCGAGCGTAGCGCTCCAGCGTCGCGGCTTCGGCGATCTCCGAGAAGACGACCTCGTGGCCGCGGGGATCGGCCAGGGCGCCCGGCGTCGGCCGCACCCCGTAGATGGTGAAGGTGTCCATCTGGAGCTCGGGGAAGGCGCGGCCCATGCCGTCGCCGTCGACCACCGGCAGCCCGGCCTGGGCGGCGACGACCATCGGCGCCATCGCATTGGCGCCGCCGATCTCGCCCGGGATGACGTGGCTGAAGCGGCGACCGAGGTGGCGCTCCAGCGCCCGCATCGCGACCAGCGGCTCGTCCCCTCGGTGGATCCGCTCATTCGAGACGGTTGGCGCCCCCATCCCCCCGACGCTGGTGACGAAGGCGACGTCCGGCAGCTCGTCGACCGCGACGACGGCGATCTGGCGCCCCTGGCGGAGCTGCTCCCGCGCCTCCAGCTTGCCGACGTACGGGTTGCCGCCGCCCCCGGTGCCCAAAATCCCGGCGCCGATCGCGAGCGATTCCAGCCCGTCCTCCGTCACGTTCCACATCGCTCGCCGCTCCCCTCCCCGAGGCCGATAGGGGATAGAGGATAGGGGATAGGAGGACGACGCACGGCCAAGCCCGCGCCAACCCGTGCTCCTATCCTCTATCCTCTACCCCCTATCGGCTTCCCGGGAGGTACGGCGTGAGTTTGCGGGTAGGCATCGACGTCGGCGGCACCAACACCGACGCCGTCCTCATGGACGGGCTGGCGGTGGTCGCAAAGATCAAGACGCCGACGACGCCCGACGTCACCGGCGGCATCACCACCGCCCTCCGCCACATCCTCGACGCCTCCGGCACGCCCGTCTCGGCGGTCGCCGGGGTGATGATCGGCACCACCCACTTCACCAACGCGGTCGTCGAGCGGCGGCGGCTGGAACCGACCGCTGCGATCCGCCTCGGGCTGCCGGCAACGCTGGCGCTGCCACCGATGGTGGACTGGCCGGCGGACCTCGCCGACGCCCTCGGCCGCCACGTCTTCCTCTGCCACGGCGGCAACGAGTTCGACGGCCGCCCGATCGCCCCGCTCGACAAGGGCGAGCTCGAGCGGGCCGCGACCGCGATCGCCGAGGCCGGCGTCTCCGCGATCGCGATCTCGTCGGTCTTCTCCCCGGTCAACCCCGGCATGGAGGAAGAAGCGGCCGCGATCGTCCGCGCGGTCGTGCCAGACGCTTACGTGACGCTGTCGAACGAGATCGGCCGGGTCGGGCTGCTGGAGCGGGAGAACGCCGGCATCCTCAACGCCTGCCTCCGCCGGCTGGCGCGGGAGACGGTCGCCGCCTTCCGCCGGGCGATCGCCGAGATGGGGATCGCGGCGCCGCTCTACCTGACCCAGAACGACGGCACCCTGATGAGCGCCGGGTTTGCCGAGCGGTTCCCGGTGCTAACCTTCGCCTCCGGCCCGACCAACTCGATGCGCGGCGCCGCCTTCCTCTCCGGCCGGCTGGATGCGATGGTGGTCGACGTCGGCGGCACCACCTCCGACGTCGGCGCCCTCGCCCACGGGTTCCCGCGGGAAGCCTCCGTCGCGGTCGACATCGGCGGCGTCCGCACCAACTTCCGGATGCCGGATGTCTTCTCGTTCGGCCTCGGCGGCGGCTCCCTCGTCTCCTCCGATCCTCTGACCATCGGACCGCGCAGCGTCGGCTACCGGATCACCGAGCAGGCGCTCGTCTTCGGCGGCGACACCCTCACCACCACCGACATCGCCGTCGCCGCCGGCGTCGCCGAGATCGGCGACCCGACCCGCGTCGCGCACTTGGAACGCCCGTTCGTCGGGGCGGCGATGGCCCGCATCCAGGAGATGAGCGAGGCGGCGGTCGACCGGATGAAGACGAGCGCCGACGCGGTGCCGGTCATCGTCGTCGGCGGCGGCAGCATCCTGATCGCGAAGCCGATCGCGGGCGCCTCGGAGATGGTCAAGCCGGACCACTACGAGGCGGCCAACGCCGTCGGCGCCGCGATCGCCCAGATCTCGGGCGAGGTCGACCGCGTCTACGCCCTGGCCGGGACCAGCCGCGACGCGGCGCTGGACGAGGCCAAGGCCGAGGCGAGCGCCCGCGCCGCCGCCGCCGGCGCCGACCCGGGGTCGGTCCAGATCGTCGACGTCGAGGACGTGCCGCTGGCCTACCTGCCGGGCAACGCGACCCGGATCCGGGTCAAGGCGGTCGGGGATCTGGCGCTTTCCCGACACGCGCAGTAGCCGACGCGCCCTCACCCCCTCGCCCCCTCTCCCGATGCGCGGGAGAGGGGGAAACGGCCCCGGAGGCGCGTTCCGTTCCGGTACCGACCCCATTCAGCCGGTGCGCGGGAGAAGGGACGAAAGCGCGGGGCCGACCGGTGGCAACGGGGTCGGTCGCCTCCCCCCTCCCGCGCATCGGGAGAGGGGTTGGGAGTGAGGGCTCGTTCGGACCGCCCAGCCCTCGGAGGACGACACCCATGCGCCGGATCACGGTCGAGGCACTCGACGACATCGCGCTTGGGGCGGCGGTGCTCGGCACCGGCGGCGGCGGCGACCCCTACATCGGCAAGTTGATGGCCCAGGCGGCGCTGCGCCGCCACGGCGACGTCGAGCTGATCGACCCTCACGAACTGGCGGACGACGACCTGGTGGTGCCGACGGCGATGATGGGGGCGCCGACGGTGATGGTCGAGAAGATCCCGCGGGGGCAGGAGATCGTGTCCGCCTTCCAGGCCCTGGAGGCCCACCTCGGGCGGCCGGTGCGGGCCACGATGTCGATCGAGGCGGGCGGCCTTAACTCGACCACGCCCTTCACCGTCGCCGCCGAGCTGGGCATCCCGCTCGTCGACGCCGACACGATGGGCCGCGCCTTCCCCGAGCTCCAGATGTGCACGCCGACCCTCGCCGGCGTCACGGCGACGCCGATGGCGATCGCCGACGAGAAGGGCAACCGCGCCATTTTGCAGACGATCGACAACCGATGGACGGAGACCTTCGCCCGCTCGCTGACGGTCGATATGGGGTGCGCGGCGATGATCGCCATCTACCCGATGACCGGTAGGCAGGTCAAGGAGACGTGCGTCCTCGGCACGATGACCGTGCTCGAGGAGATCGGCAAGACGATCCGCCGCGCCCGCCTGGTCCACGCCGACCCGATCGAAGCGGTGCGGGCGGCGACGGACGGCTTCGTGATCTTCCGCGGCAAGGTGACCGACATCGCGCGCCGGACGGAGACCGGTTTCGCCCGCGGCGAAGCGGCGCTAGCCGGGACCGGCGACGACGCCGGGCAGACGCTGCGGGTCGCCTTCCAGAACGAGTTCCTGGTCGCCCGAACCGAGGACCGGGTGCTGGCGACGACGCCCGACCTGATCTGCATGCTCGACGCCGAGACGGGCGAACCGATCACCACCGAGTCGCTGCGCTACGGCTTCCGGGTTGCGGTCCTGGCGATGCCGGGCGACGGCCGCTGGCGGACGCCCGCGGGGTTGGCGGTTGTCGGCCCCGGCTACTTCGGCTACGACATCCCCTACCTGCCCGTCGAGGAGCGGATGGGCGCCGAGGGCATCGGCTCGGATGGGCCGTCGTCCGGGTCGGCGTAGCGTAGCTTGCCGGTCCGCGGATCGCTCGCCAGCACCCAGGCCTCAGGCGCCAGCACCCACTCCCCCCGGTCCTCGAGGAACCGGGGGACCGAGCCCGGCGGGGCGTAGTCCCACCGCTTCGACTCGGCGTTGTGCTGGCGCTCCCAGCCGACGGGGACCTCCTCGAACTCGCGGGTGTCGGGATTGAACTGCCTCGGCATCGCGCTGCCCTCCGCTCCGGTCTAACCGCCAGGCGCCAGAAAGGGCGATGGCGTCTCGGGGTTTGGCCGCCAGCGCCGCCGGCAACGCCGCCGGTGGACTCCGGCAGAAACGACGGCGCCCCCGCCGGTTTCTACCGGCGGGGGCGCCGTCGCGCGGGCGCAGCCCGCGTTACTCCATCTCGTCGCTGCCCGCGCCGCCGCCGGTCACGGAAACGTTGACGGCGCGCTGGCGGGAGCGGTCGCGCGGGTCAGGCTCCTGGTCGTAGCTCACCCGCTGGCCCTCGCGGAGGTCGTTGAAGCTGCCGAGGACGGAGGTGTGGTGGAAAAAGAGGTCGCTGTTGGAGGGAGCCCCTTCCGGCGCGATGAACCCAAACCCCTTGTCTCGAAGGCTGACGATGATGCCATTGGCCACGGTTCGGAACCTTTCTTCCGTCTTGCGACGACGCTGCGCGACGAGGGTCGGCCTCGTGGGCAGGTCCCACCGGCGGCCTCGTCGGTGCAATCGTACTCGCAATTGCGTACTAGTGCAAGACGAATAGTAGCCCTGTTATAGTGACGGCGTGTTGGTGCGGCGCTCGCAGCCGGTCCAGGAGGCCCCCGTGGCGAAGACGATCCGGGCGCTGCGGAGGGAACAGGGCTGGACCCAGTTCGAGCTCGCCCTGCGGGTGGGCGTCCAGCCGCAGACGGTCTACCTCTGGGAGCGCGGGCGGCGGATGCCGCAGGTGCCCCAACTCCGCCGCCTCGGCCAGGTCTTCGGCCTCTGCTCGGACGAGATCGAGCTGGACCTGCTCGACGATCGCGAGCCCGCCGAGCGGCCGCTCGCCACCACCATCGACCCGGCCGACTGAGCGCATCCTCCCTCACGGCCACCCCGCGGCTTGCCGCCCCGTTACCGACCGCCGACCGGGCCGCGAGCCGCTCCCACGGAAGGACCCACCATGACGACCCGGACCGACGCGGCCGCGGAGTCGATCTCAGCCGAGCGGGCGGGGGCCGAGGAGCGAGCCGTCGGCGGCGCCCCGAGGGTGGCCGACCGTCGCGATCGGGCGGCGCCGCCCGATCGCCCTCCCGACGGCGGCGGCAAGCGGAACGGGACCGGGGAGGGAGCGCCCGCCAACGGCCCGCGCGACCGCCACCTGCGGGTCGGCGTCAGCCACCCCTCTGGCGACCCTGCCCGACACCGCACCTTCGAGGTCCGCGCCGCCCTCCGCGAGGGCTCCGGCTGGGTGGCGCACCTGACCGAGGACGACCCGAACGACCAGCCGCTGGCCGATGCGGTCTCGCTCCACGGGGCGGACCGACCCGAGGCGTTTCCAACCGCCGCCGCCTGCCTGGGCGACGCCGTCGCGATGCTCGTCCGGATGGTCGACGGCGACGCGGCCGGGGAGGCGTGAGGTGGGAGCAGCGAGCCGGGGCGGCTTGACGCCACCCCGAAGGTTCCTCATGATCGGAGGATGGTGCGCCGACCCACGACCCACAACTCTGGACTAACAACCTTCTATTCGCGCCTCTACGCCTCTGCGCCCCACGACTTGCGGGACCGCCATGACCGACCTGCCTGACGTCCGTTCCGCGCGAGACTCCGTCCTGCCCCTCCCCTCGACACCGCTGATCGGCCGGGGCCGGGAGATCGCCGAGATCGTGGACCTGCTGCTCCGCCCGGCGGTCCGCCTCGTCACCCTGACCGGCCCCGGCGGAGTCGGCAAGACCCGCGTCGCGTTGGCCGTCGCAGCCTCGATCGCAAACCGGTACGCGGACGGGGTCCGCTTCGTTGGCCTCGCCGCGGTGGGAGACCCGGCGCTGGTGGTTCCCTCGATCGCTCGGGTGCTCGGGGTCCGCGAGGCCGGCGCACCGCTCCTTCCCCGGATCGAGGAGCGGCTGCTCCAGCGGCGCACGCTCCTGGTGCTGGACAACTTCGAGCAGGTGGTCGAGGCGGCTCCGCTTGTGGCCGGGCTTCTGGAACGCTGCCCGGGGTTGACGGTCCTGGTCACGAGCCGCATCCGGCTCCGGCTCTCCGGCGAACACGAGCGCGCCATTCCGCCGCTCGCCTTTTCGACCGCCACCGACGCCAAAGCAGGCGCCATGGCCGATGCAGTGCGCCTCTTCTTCGATCGTGCCGAGGCGGCCGGGCCCCACGCCGCGCGCCGCAACGCCGACGCCGACGCGGTCACCGCGATCTGCCGTCGCCTCGACGGGCTGCCGCTGGCGATCGAGCTGGCCGCCGCCCGTGTCAAGGTTCTGCCGCCGGAGGCGTTGCTGGCACGCCTCGACCGCCCGCTGCCGTTGCTGACCGGAGGCGCCCGCGACCTCCCGGCTCGTCAACGGACGATGCGAGACGCCGTCGCCTGGAGCTACGGGTTGCTCCCGCCCGAGGCCCAGACCCTCTTCCGCCGGCTCTCCGTGTTTGTCGGCGGCTTCACCCTGGAGGCGGCCGAGGCGGTGGCGAGTGGGCAAGTCGGCGAGACGGCGAGTCGGGGAGAGGCCCCGACGCACTCGACGACTTGCGGACTCGCCGACCCGCCGACCGTCCTCGACCTCGTCGCCACCCTGGTCGACGCGAGCCTGCTGCGGCGTGACGACGGGGTGGGCGGCGAGCCCCGGTTCCTGATGCTTGAGGTGGTGCGCCACGTCGGGCTGGAGCTCCTGGCGGCCGACGCCGAGGCGGAATCAACTGCGACGGCCCACACGGGCTACTACGTGGGGCTGGCGGAACAGGCGGCGGGTGCCCTCCGCGAGCCCGGCCAGTCCGCGTGGCTGGACCGACTGGAAGCCGACCTCGGAAACCTCCGGGCCGCCTTCGCCTGGTCGATGGAGCGGGCCGATGTCGAGATCGCCGCCAGGCAGACCTTTGCCCTCTGCACGTTCTGGTGGCATCGCGGCCACCTCTCCGAGGTGCGCGGTTGGCTGGAGCGGATCGTTGCCGGATCCACCGACCTGCCACCCCATCGCCGCGGGTGGATCTTCGTCAACGCGGCGCGGATGGCCCAGGTCCAGGGCGACCAGCGGCGGGCTCAGGACTACCTGGAGGCATCGCTCTCCCTCGCCCGCGAGATTGGCGATCCGGCGGCCGTCGTCGAGGCGCTGGTCGGGACGGCGAAGCTCGCCCTGCTGGGCGGGGAGACGGCGCGGGCGGAGGCGCTCGTCGGCGAGGCCGTGGCGGCGCAGGCCACCGCCGGCAGCGAGGCAGAGGGGCCGTTGTGGACCACCCTCGGCCGGGTCGCCCAGCAACGCGGCCAGCGAAGCCGAGCCGCTGCCCTTTTCCAGCGGGCGCTGGACCGCCAGCGGACGACCGGAAATCGAGAGTGGGTCGCCGATGCCCTGGCCGACCTGGGCGACGCCGAGTGCGATCTCGGCCGGTTCGGATCGGCTCTCGGACTCTACTCCGAGGCGCTCTCTACCTGGCTCGATCTTAAGGACGGATGGGGCATCGCCGATGCCCTGATCGGCTTCGCCGACGTGGCGGCGGGGCGCGGCCAGCCGGAGCAGGCCGCACGGCTGCTTGGGGCGGCAGAGGCCCGCTACGACGCGGTCGGCATCAGCCTGCCGCCGGGAGATCGCCCGAACTACCCGCGGGCGCTGGCGGCGGCGCGACTCGGACTGGGCGAGTCGGCCTTTGCCGCCGCCCGCGCCGCCGGGCGACAATTGGGCACAGAGCAGGCTGCGGCCGAGGCGGCGGCGGTCACGCCGGGTGCTGGTGGCCAGGCTCCCGCTCCGAACGGAGCCGCCGGCGCTGAATCCCGGCTCTCCACCCGCGAGCGCGAGGTGTGGCGTCTACTGGCCGCGGGCCGCTCGAACGCCGAGATCGCGGCGGCGCTGTTCATCAGCCTCCGGACCGCCACCACCCACGTCACCCACCTCTACGCCAAGCTCGGCGTCGCCTCCCGCGCCCAGGCCATCGCCGTCGCCCATCGCCTCGGCCAGGTCTGACCGGGAGCTCGACTGAACGAGCGTGATTTCGGGGTAAGACTCCCTCCGCGAGGCGTGCTCCGACTCGGGGATGCAAGCGCGAGGGAGGGTTCCCGAGTCGGAGCACGCCGGGAACCGATACCCGGAGCCATCACCCAAGTCCCACTTGATCCAGCGGGCCTCGGCGTCCGCCGGACCCTCCGCCACCCCCAGGGTCCTCGGCCCCTCGGTCTCGGGTCCGGCTTGGCGACCCGAGCAGGAACAGAGCGCCAGGCAAGGGATCGCAGCGACCGGGCGTTTCCGGGAGCGGCCGTCGATGACGGCGCCGCGCCTTCTCCCCGGAATACGTACCGCGAATACGCACCTCCTCCGATGCCGCCGCCAAACCGGAACGCCACCATGGGCGCATGGTCGGCGGGACGAACCGCCGGTGCTATCCGACGGAGGGGGTTCCCATGCTGGCAGCGAACCATCCCAGTCTCGCCCAACGCACCCTAACCATGGAGCGCGAGGCCCTCTTCCGCCGGGCCACCGACCTGCAGGTGCCGGCGGCCGACCGGTCGCCATCGACCGTAGGGGCTCACGAGGCACCGCGGATTGGCCAGTTCCGCTCCGCCGTCGGCCGACTTCTCCGGGGAGGCACTGGTCCCTCCGTGCTGGATCGGGCGAGCGCCCTCGGCGACGGCTGACCGATCGGTGATCACGGCCGCTCGGATGAGATCCCTGCGTTCGGCTCGTCCGCTTGGTCGGCCGAGCGCCAGAGAGGACACCGCGTCACGGTGGCGCGGATCCCTTGCCGCCGGGCTCGGAGGCCCCGGCCGCAGCGAACCGGCGGACTTGCCGCGCCGCCTCCCCCCTCCCGCGGGTGGGCCGTCTTGCCGATGCGACTTCAACCCCCACGTCCCTACCGCGGGGCCACCGGCGCAGGAGCCTCGCCCCCGACGAGCCGGGGCCACCGATGCCGAAGGAGGGGGGCACAGTCGGTCCCGGACATGGAGCGAGGACGATGACCGAATCGCGTATCGACGCCGTCGCCAGATCGGTCGCCCGCGGACTGTCGCGGCGACGCCTCCTCGCCGGATTCGGCGGCGTTTCGGTGGCCGCCGTCGGGCTGGCGGCGCGCCCGCGGTCGGCGCTGGTCTGCCAGCGGGTCGGCAAGTCGTGCGACGCCCGAACCGGCTGCTGCCACGGGGCCACGTGCGAGGACGGCGTTTGCGCCTGCGCCGACGGCTGGTCGGATTGCGGCGGCAGCGGCGTCTGCGTCAACCGCGACGAGGACAAGCACCACTGCGGCCGCTGCGGCAAGTCGTGCGCGGAGACGACATCCCGGAAAACGTGCTGCGGCGGCGGCTGCGTCGACGTGGCGGGGGACCGCGCCAACTGCGGCGCCTGCGGCGTGGCCTGCGGCGACGCCGAGCTCTGCGTCCGGGGGACCTGCGTCGGCTGCCCGATCGACCGAGTGCCCTGCGGCAATGCCTGCTGCGCCCCCAACCGGTGCGACGACGGTCGGTGCCTACCCGACGGTCCCGCGGCGGGCGCCGGCGAGCGGGCAACGACTACCGACGACCGAGGGTGACCGACAGCGCCCGGGCGACGCGGGCGAGTTGGGCAGCGGGGAACCGATGGACGCCGCGGCCGAGCCGGGGACGACGGAGGAACGATGATCGACGGGGAACGAATCGACGTCCTAGCGCGGCTGGTCGCAGGAGGGTGGCCGCGGCGGCGGCTGCTCGGCGGTTTGGCCGCCGGCCTCGCCGCGCCCCTGCTCGGGCGGTTCGGGGGGCGGGCCGCCGCCGCCTGCAAAAAGGTCGGCCGCCCCTGCGACCGGAACGGTGACTGCTGCGCCGGCGCCGAGTGCCGCGGCGGCAAGTGCCGGTGCAAGAC
>CADCWF010000050.1 GCA_902806345.1 uncultured Thermomicrobiales bacterium | reverse complement strand
GCCGACCCCGGCTTCGCCCTGACGGAGGCGAACGCCGCCGCCGTGGCCGAGGTCTGCCGCCGCCTCGACGGGCTGCCGCTGGCGATCGAGCTGGCCGCGGCCCGGGTCGCCGTCCTGCCGCCGGCCGCGCTGCTCGTGCGCTTGGAGCGGCGCCTGCCGCTGCTGACGGGCGGGCCGCGGGACGCCCCGGAGCGGCAGCGGACCATGCGCGACGCGATCGCCTGGTCCTACGACCTGCTCCCGCCCGAGGAGCAGGCCCTGTTCCGGCGGCTGGCCGTCTTCGCCGGCGGCTTCACCCTGGACGCCGCCGAGGCAATCGGTGCGGGCCCCGGGTCGGCGGGGGAGGCGTTCCCGTCCCTCGCCGGCCGCCTGCCGCCGGTGGAGATCCCCGTCGTCGGCTCGGTCGCCGGGCTGGCCGAGGCGAGCCTGATCCAGGCGGGAGAGGGGGACGCCGGCGAGCCGCGCTTCCGGATGCTGGAGACGGTCCGGGAGTTCGGGCTCGAGCGGCTGGAGGAACGGGGGGAGACCGGCGACCTGCGGCGGCACCACGCCGCGTGGAGCCTCGACCTGGCCGAGCGGGCGGCGCCGCACGTGTACGGCCCCGACGAGCTGGAGTGGTTGGCGGTCCTGGACCAGGAGCACGCCAACCTGCGGGCGGCGCTGGCGTGGGCCGCCGCGGCGCCGGCGGCCGAGACGCTCGTCCGGTTGGCCGCGGCGCTGTGGCAGTTCTGGTACGCCCGCGGCCACCTCGCCGAGGGACTGCGGTGGCTGCGTGAGGCGGTGGCGGCCCCAGGGCCCGTTGCGCCCGGCCACCGCGCCCGGGCGGCGGCCGGCGCGGCCTGGATGGAGCACTTCGCCGGCGACGACGGCGCCGCCCGGGGGCTCGGGGAGGAGGCACTGGCCGATGCCCGCGCCGCGGGCGACCAGCGGGCGGTCGCGACGGCCCACTACGCGCTGGGCAAGGTCGCCGTGGACGGGGGGGCCTACGACGAGGCCCAGGGCCGGTTCGGCGCGGCCCTCGCCCTGTTCCGCGAGGCGGACGACCTCCTCTGGGTCGGCCTCACGCTCAACCACCTCGGCGTGGTGGCCTTCGGCCGGGGGGACCACGCCGCGGCCGAGGCCACGCTGAACGTGGCGCTCGCCGTCCACGGGTCCGTCGGCCACGAGCACGCCACCGCCGTCGCCCTCCTCTACCTGGGCCACCTCGCGCTCGCCCAGGGCGACCCGGCCCATGCCTCCGGCCGCTACCGGGCGAGCCTCGACCGCTGGCGGCAGGAGGGGTTCCGGCCGGGCCTGGTCGAGGGGATCTCCGGGATGGCCGCGGCGGCGGAGGCAGGCGGGCGGGCAGAGGACGCCGCGGTCCTGTTCGGCGCGGCGGACTGCCTGCGCACGTCCATGGGCCTGCGGACCTGGCAACCGGAGGGCGACCTCTACCGGCGGGCAATCCACGCGGCGCGGTCCGCCCTGCCGCCGGACCGGTTCGCCGAGGCCTGGGGGCGCGGCGGCGCCCTGACGCTCGACGAGGCGATCGCGGCGGCGCTCCTCTGAGGCGAACCGCCCCCGTGAGGATTCCGGGCCACCCGCGCCAAGTACCCGCCAGTCGTCTTCGCTCGCTTGGGGGACCCGGCGGTCCACTTCGGCCGACGCTCTCGGTTCCCGCAAGCGCCTCGATGACCCCATCGCCTCGGCGTTTGCGGGCACGTCCTAGTTGCGTCTTCGCCCGCCCTGATGGCCCAAAAGGAGGCAAGCGACGGGGCTGTGGTCGCGGTGTTCGTTGACCAGGTCGTCGGTGACGAGCGCGGCGTAGCGCAGGGTGGTGTCGAGCGACGAGTGGCCGAGGAGCTTCTGGAGGGCGAACACCGAGCCGCCGCTGCGGAGGTAGGAGATGCCGAAGGTGTGGCGGCACTTGTGGGGGCCGACGTGGACCCCGGCCCGCGCCCCCAGGCGCTTCAGGATCTGGCCGAGCCCGGACGGGGTCAGCGGCCACCCCTCCTCCGTCTCGAAAAAGCGGTCGCTGTTGCCGCGGCGGGCCTTCGCGGCGTACCGCCGCATCGCCTTCGCCGTCGGCGCCGAGAAGGGCACGTAGCGCTCCTTGCGCCCCTTGCCGAAGAGCTTGGCGATGCCGCGCTCCCAGTCGATGCCGGCCGTCCCCAGGGTGCAGACCTCGTTGGCCCGGGCACCGGTGTCGAGCAGGAACAAGAGGAGGGCCTCGTCGCGCAGGGAGTTACGCCCGGGGCGGCGGGCGACCGCCAGGAGTCGGCGCGCCTCATCGGGCGAGAGGGTCTCCTTCACCAGCCTCGGCGCACGGGGCACCGAGACGCGGGCAAAGAGGTCGCGCTCGACCAACTCCTCGTCACGGAGCCAGGTGCAGAACGCCCGGAGCGAGCGGACCAGGCTGTTGAGGGCCGACCCGGAAAGGGGCGTGCCCCGCGGGGTGGTCCGTTCCTGGTGGAAGACGACGTAGGAGCGGAGCATCGGGGCCGTCCACCGATCGGGCGCCCCGGGGTGGTCGGAAGCATCCAACCAGGCGACGAACTGCTTGAGCGACTGGCGGTGCCAGCGGATCGTGTGCGGGGTCTTTCCCTCCGCCTGCAAGGACACGAGGTACTGGGCCACGAGGGCGTCGACGTCCACGAGGTTGCCTCCCGCCTCGGGGCGAGAGACGCTCGGGCCGGCAAGGGCGAAGCGGCCGCTGCAAACCGTGGGGCGGGTCGGATTTTGGCTTAGGGACGCGGAAAACCGGGCCATCCCAAACCGCCCCGCTTAGAAGGCGGCTGCTCTATCCGCTGAGCTACTGGGGCAAGGAGTGTCGGAGCGCACCGGTCCCAAAGTATAGCGGACGGATGCGACCCCTTACTCGATTTCACCCCGCTCCCGCGCCCGTTCCAGCCACCAGCGGGCGATGTGGTCGGCACGGGCGATCCAGACATCGCCGAGGTCGATCGCGTAGTCGAGAAGCCGAGCCAGCGTCCGCGACGGCCCCGGCCTCCCGCTGACGAACGGGTGCAGCGTCAGGAACATCGCCTTGCCCTCGGCCCGGAGGACGTCGAGATCCTCCCGCCACGCCTCGTAGGCGGCCTGCGGCGTCAGCACCTGGTCGACGTGGTAGGTGTAGTCGTCGAACCACCGCGACGGCGGCAGGTTGACCACCGGCGGTAGCGCCGGGTCCGGCCGTAGCAGCGTCGGCAGGTCGCCCCGTGGCTCGTCCATCACCCAACTCAGGCCCATCTCCTGGGCGATCGCGTGCGTCGCCGCGTCGTAGCGCCAGCCCGGCGTCTTGTGGCCGGTCGGCACCACCCCGCCGACCCGCTCCAGGGTCTCGAACGACCGCTCCATGTCGAGCCGCTGCCCGATCTCGCCGAGGCCCACGTAGTAGCGGTGGTCCCACGAGTGGAGCGCCAGCTCGTGCCCCTCGGCGACGGCGCGCTGCACCTGCTCCGGCTGCTCCTCCGCCGCCCGGCCGACCCAGCAAAAAGTCGCTTGGACGCCGGCGTCGGCGAGCAACCCCAGCAGGCGGTCGGTGCCGGCCGGGTCGTAGAGCGCCTGCGAGGTCCAGTAGACGTCGTCGGGGTCGCGGTAGTTCGCCTCGCCGTAGACCCCGTCGACATCGATCGAGACGCTGAGGACGGCGCGGTGGCCGCCGGGCCACGGGAGCAGCGGGGCATCCGCCATCGGCTACCCCTCCCCTGCCCTCGCCGCGTCGTCGAGGATCTCGCCGACGGCGGCAACGAGGCGGTCGATCTCCTCCTCGGTGTTCCACCAGCCGGTCGCCACGCGAGCAGTGACCGGGCACGGCCTGGAGTCGACGTAGCGGATCGTCAGGCCCCGCGCGAACAGCGCCGCCACCAGCTCCTGCGGCCGCATCAGCGGCGTCGACAGGTTGACGAGACCGGCCATCCGATCCGGCGGCGTCAGCACGATCAGATGAGGGACGCGGCTCAAGCCGGCGTGGCAGCGCCTGCCGAGTTCGGCGATCCGGGCGTACGCCCACTCCAGACCGACCTCGTCGCGCAGCCAGGTCAACGCCGCCTGCTGGGTTTCGATCGCCGGGCCGAAGAACTCGCCGATCTCGTAGCGAGCCGCCGTGGGGTTGGGGATCAGGTAGCCGCTCGTGTCGAAGGTCGCGTAGCGGAGGAATGTCGGCGCGACGTCGGCGAAGCGGTCGCGCCGGACGTAGAGGAAGCCGGTCGCCTCCGGCCCGCAGAGCCACTTCTGACCGGGCATCGCGTAGGC
Source organism: uncultured Thermomicrobiales bacterium (assembly GCA_902806345.1). GTDB lineage: Bacteria > Chloroflexota > Chloroflexia > Thermomicrobiales > UBA6265 > CADCWF01. The sequence continues at coordinate 5,805 of CADCWF010000050.1, read as the reverse complement.
GTCGACGCCGAGCCGGTGGAGGTCGATCGGGATCTGACCGGCCGACTGGGCGCCGTCGACCAGCAGGAAGAGCCGGTGTTCCCTTGCCAAGGCGGCAATCTCCGCCAGCGGAACGACCGCCCCGGTCGACCACATCACGTGGGAGAGCGCGATCATCCGGGTCCGCGGGCCGATCGCGGCGGCGATCGCGCCGAGCACGTCGCCCCCGCCGGTGCCGACATCGGCCATCCGGGTGACGACCCCGAAGCGGTGCGCGAGCAGGGCCAGCGGGTTGAGCAGGCACGGGTGCTCGAGGTTCGTCGTGACGACCTCGTCGCCCGCTTCCCAGCGGAGATCCATCAGGACGGCGCTCATCCCCTCGCCGGTGCTGTGGCTGAGGGCGATCTCGTCGGGGTCGGCGCCGAACATCCCGGCGGCGGTCGCCGCCACGGCCCGGTTGCGGGCGAAACCGCCCTCGTAGACCCCGGGCACGATCCGGCCGATCTCCAGTTCCCGCCCGAACGCTTCGGCCATCGCGTCGCGGGCGACCAGCGGCAGCGGGCCGTTGGTGCCGGCGTTCAGATACCCCGTCCCGAGCACCGCCGGCACCTGCTGCCGCAGCCGCTCAACCTTCGGATCGATCGCGACCTCGACGACCACCAGCACTCCCTTCCCTGGTCCGAACAATTGCGCCGACGCGGAGGCGGTTAGCGGATTCCCGCCGGGACCGCCGCCGAGAGCGCCAGATCCAGGTCGGCGATCACGTCTTCGGCGTCCTCGATCCCGACCGAGAGGCGGACCAGCCCGTCGCCGATGCCGACCTCCGCCCGCTGCTCCGGCGAGAGCGCCCGGTGGGACGAGATCGCCGGGTAGAGGACGAGGCTCCAGACATCGCCGAGGGTCGTTGCCGGCAGGGCCAGCTCGAGCGCTTCGAGGAACCGGAACACTTCGGCCTTGCCGGCGCCGGCGATGTCGAATGAGACCATCCCGCCGCGCTCGCGGCCGTTGAACTGCGCCTCCACGATGCCGAGGTCACGCAACCCGGGGTAGTACACGGCGGCCACCCGCGGGTCCGCCGCCAGCGCCGCCGCCACCTTCGCCGCGTTCTCGCTGTGCTGCCGCATCCGCAGCGGCAGCGTCTTCAGCCCGCGAAGGATCAGCCACGCCTCGAAGGGACCAAGCACCGACCCGACGAGCTTGTTCAGTTCACGAAGTTCTGCGGCGCGCACGGCCGACGTGGCGAGGACGCCGCCGGTGACATCGCCGTGGCCGCCGAGGTACTTGGTGGCGGAGTGGACCACGCCATCGGCACCGAGGCGGGCCGGGTTGACCAGGTAGGGCGTGGCGAACGTGTTGTCGACCAGCACCCTGGCTCCGCCCGCGTGCGCCAGCCGGACGACCGCGCCGAGGTCGGCGACCCGCATCAGGGGGTTGGAGATCGTCTCGCAGTAGACGAGCTTCGGCTTCGCCTCGGCGATCGTCCGCTCCAGCGCGGCAAGGTCGCGGAAATCGACGAAGACGGTCTCGATCCCAGCCGTCGGCGCCAGCTTGGCGAGAATGGCGTAGGTGGCACCATAGACATCGGGCGCGGCGACGATCGTGTCGCCGGCGCGGGCGTCGAGGAGGATGCCGGCGTAGACCGCCCCCATCCCCGAAGCGAACCCGACCGCGTCTTCGGTGCCTTCGAGGTCGGCGACCGCCTCTTCCAGGGCGCGGACGGTCGGGTTGGCGTAGCGCGAGTAGACGTAGCCGGCCCGTTCGTTGCCGAAGACGGCATCGAGCGTCGCCGTTTCGTCGTAGATGAAGGCCGAGGCGGGGTAGATTGGCGTCGCCGTCGGGGTGAAGTCGGGCCGCTCCGGCCGCTCCCCGGCGTGGACCGCCCGCGTCGCCCACCCCCGCGGCCGTGCCCCGTTCTCGCCCGAACCCGATCGATGGCCGGCCACCCTGGTCCTCCTCGCCGACGCGATGCGCGCGGAACAACAATGGCGAGGAGTCTAGGGGGGTGCCGGGGGGGCGTCAACGATGCCGGCCGTCGGCCGCCGCCGCCGACCAGCCTCACGGAGGAGCCAACAGTGCCCAACCCAAACGAAGATCGCTTCCTCGGCGCCCTCCTCGGCCTGGCCATCGGCGACGCCCTCGGCATGCCCGTCGCCGGCCTCTCCCGGCCGGAGATCGCCGAGCGGTTCGGGCGGGTCGAGGCGTTCCTGCCGCGCCGTCTGCCGGACGGCACGGAGGTGGCGCCTGGCGAAATCACCGACGAGACGGAGACCGTCCTCTCGATCGTCGAGGGGATGACGACCGCCGCCGGCCGGATTGACCCCGAGACGATCGGGCCGCGGCTGCTCCATCTGGCGGAAGGGGAATCACGCCGCTGGATGCCGCAGGCGACCCTCGCAGCGCTCGCCCGGGCGGCCGAAACGCTCTCCTTCGAGGTGCCGCTCGACGAGGACGCGGCGGCACCGGCCGATGTCGTCGTGCGAGGCGTCCCGATCGGCCTCATCCATGCCTTCGGGGCGCCGGACTGGGCCGCCCTCCGCGCCGACACCGAACGGGTCGTCCGCTTGACCCACGGCGGCACCGCGGCCATCGCCGCCGCCGAAGCGGTCGCCCTGGCGACGCGGCTGGCGGCCCGCGGTGAGGAACCGGCGGCGCGGTGGCCCACGCTCGTCGCCGAGGCGCTCGACGGCGGCGCGATGACCGGAAGTCTCCTCCGGCTCCAGGGACTCCTCGACGGCGGTGCCGACATGACCACAGTCGACGAGGCATTTTCGGGCGAAACCGGGGCCGCGAGGACCGTGCCGCTCGCGCTTACCGCCGCGATCCAGGCGACGCTGTTCGAGGAGGCCGTCGTCGAGGCGGTCGCCGCCGGCGGCGTGGCGGACACGACTGGCGCCCTCGCCGGAGCCCTGGCCGGGGCGCGGTTCGGCTCCGCCGGCATCCCACAGGGCCTGATCGACGAACTCGGCAGCCGCATCTACGTGTCGCTGGCGGCGCCCTGGTTCTTCAAGACGGCCCAACGCCGTGCCGGCATCCTGATCGACCTGCGTCCACGGCTGGGCGGCCCCCGCCCCGACCTGCCGCCGCGGTTCTAGACCCCTCCGGTTCGCGGCGCCCCTGGCGGTGGGATCTCAGCGCGATTCATACGGAACTAGGTCGCATTGGCGGCAGTGGGGCCCCTGCCTCAACCCCTCTCCCGAGCACGATAGTGGAGGATCGACATCCGAGCGCTGCCGCCGATCGACCCGATTCCGTATCAGGAACCGGGCGCCAGCGGCGGCAGCGGTGCGCCATCCAGCGGAGGAGCCGCCACCACCTCGGCCAACTCCCGCCGGATCCGGTCCAGGTCGGCCAAGACCGAGCCGAGCTCAATCCACCCGTCCGATTCCCGGCGGATGTCCTGGGCCTCCCCTGCTCCCGCAACCAGGCAGCGCGAGCGCGCGGCCTCGTCGACCAGGAGAGCGAACGCCGGACGGTGGTCGCCGCTTCCGGGCGCGAGCGCGGCCGGGAAGGCGCGCACCAGCCTGGCGATGTCGGTGATCGCCGCCCCGAGACCGCTGCCGAGCGCCCAGGGATCGATCCATGTCGAGGGCGTTCTGCCTTCCGGCGCCACCGCATCGTCGACCGTACGGACGATCCCGCGCGCCTGTATCGCCACCCGCTCCAGGGTGCGCAGCGTCAGCGCCAGCCGCTCCGTCGCCGGCCGCTCGTGCCGCTGCCACAGGTTGAAGCGGAGCGCGGCCTCCGTCCGGCTCACGGCGGCCTGGGCCTCCCGGAGCAAGCCGTCGGTCGCCCGCGCTTCGCCGAGGATCGCATCCGCCTCGTCGCCGGTGATGCCGACCATGATGGCCGCCGCCAGCCGGTCGAGCACGCCGGCGAGGGCGTCGCCATGGGCCGCAACCGCGGCGCGAGCCGTTGCCAGGTGCGACGGCGGCGCCAGGAGCGCGTTGATCCCGATCCCGATCGCGGCACCGATGATGGTCTCGACGACCCGGGCGTAGGCGAGCTCAAGCGTCGGGGCGCTACCGACGGCCACGATCAAGAGGGCGCTGATGGCGACCTGGGGGATGCCCTGGGGGCCGAGGTGGACCGCCGAGCCGAGCATCAGCGCGAGCAGCACCATCAGCGCGATGCTCGGCCCGCTGAGACCGGCGACTCCGCCGACGGCGAGCGCAACGCCGACGCCGAGGACGATCCCGAAGAAGCGCTGCGTGGCAGCGCCGATCGAGTCGGCGATGGTGATTTGCGTGACGAGGACGGCGGTCAGAGGCGCCAGGTAGGGCGTCGGCGCGCCGGGCACCCTGCTGCCGACCTCCCAGGCGAGACCGGCGGCGAGCGCCGTCTTGAGGGCCCTGCCGCCGGGTCCGATCCGGCTCAGCCAGGCCGCCACTTGGGAGAGGCGAGCCGCGACGGACGCCACGCCGCTAGAGCGCCCCGAGCCAGCTGAGACGGACGTCGCTGACAAACCCGTAGTTGTAGAAGGAAAACTTCTTCGTCCCGAGCGCTCTGGCGGCGTCCACCTTCGCGACGAGGTTGGTCTTGCTCGATGTCAGCGGTGCGAGCAGGCTCAAGCCGAGCACGAGACGCTCCGGACCACCCACCATCTCCAGGCCAGTCTGGACCTCGGCGGCCACTTTCGCAGAATCGTGGAAATAGCCGAGCAGGACGATCTCGTCGGCGGTCCGGCCGAGGGCGCGCAGGTCCATGCCCTCGAGCCAAGCGTTGTCGACGCCGCGCTGGAACGTCGACGCCGTCAGCGCCAGCGTCGTCGCGCTCCCCGCCAGAGCGTCCGCCTTGATCTCGGCGACGAGGCTGGCGACGGTCTCGAGCCGCATGCGAATGAACGCCGCCAGTTCGGGCCAAGTTGCGAGCAGCGACGCGATCCCGCTTCCGTCCCCCGGCTCCGGCGCCGGCATCGCCGCCTCGTCCCGAAACCGTGCTTCGAGCAGGGCACGGACGCGGGCGCGCAGTTCGTCCCCTTCTACCCCGGCGTCGTCCGCCCGAGCGAGGCAGGCCTGGCAAAAGCAGAGGCCCATCAGGAATTCGTCGACCTGCCCGAAGTTGATCCCGATCAGTTCGTGGTGGTGGCCGTGGGACAGCCCGTGGTAGCCGACGGACTCGAGGTCGATCGCGTCGAGGTCGTGGTTGGTGGCGAGGTCGCGGACGAGGCCGACGAGATAGCGCCGGACATCGCCGTTGGCGGGGCAGAGCGCCCAGGGATAGCTGTCGCCGAAGACATTCTCCTCGGTCGCCTCCGGGTGCCCCTCCCCCAGCCGGGAGTTGTGGAGGCCAACAGTCCAGGCTCGCAGCCCGATGCCGCGCTTCCGGCACGCCTCGGCGCTGCGATCGAGGACATCGAGCAGTGCGGTGCGCGGCGTGACGACGGGGCGCAGCGGCGTATCGGCGTAAGCTGCCGCGTCCGGCCGGAAGTAGACGGCCGAGCCGCCGCTGAGGAAGACCTTCTCGCTGCGCCGCTTCGGCAGCAGGAACTTGGCGCTGTGGTAGGAGGCGGCGAGGCTGAGCGCCGTCAGCCCCCACTCGTCGGCGGCCCGCCCGTCGATGGCGTCGATGCCTCCATCGAGGATGTCCCACGGGTAGATCCAGAGTGCACGGCGCTCGCCCGAACCCGTCACGGGCCAAACCTGGGGCTGATCTTAGTGGTGGTGAGGCACTTATTGATCAAGTTGGAATACCTTGACCCGACCCAGGGGCTTCGACGGCCGTCCGTCACAGAAACCGCGGAACGCAAAGAGTTGGAAACTGGTGCCCTTCTGCACTTGCACTGTGACAATGACCCCATCGTCGGTCTTTTGGTCGTTGCTCAATCGC
>CADCWF010000049.1 GCA_902806345.1 uncultured Thermomicrobiales bacterium | reverse complement strand
GCCATTCCCGCAGGTTGTCTTCTACGTTCGGGGCAGGATGATCCACGAGGAACGCGCGCAAGCGCTCGGCCCGTTCCCGGATCGCCACGAGCTGTGCCCGCTCGTTCTCCGTCCGCTCCATTTCGCCCCCCGTAAGGTTCAGCCTGGCCTCGTCTCGTCTCTCCGTCGCCGCCCATGATCCCTGGCATGCGCGGTGCATTCGAGGGTCTTCACGACCGCGCCGCCGCAATGGTGAACGACACCGCAGGAGTCATCCGCGATGAAGCTGATCCAGGACCTCGGGCCGCTCGACCGCTTCCCCTACCTCGCCGGGATCGGGCTCGACCCCGACGACCTCGGCCGGGTCGAGGTCGCCGAGGGAGCCGTTTCCGACCCCGGGCTCTACGTCGACGCGGCGACGGGTGACTCCCGGTTCCTGGCCGAGGGCGACCCCGTCCCGGACGGTGTCTGGGTCACCCAGCGGGCCATCGACGACCTGAAGTCGGACGGCGGCGCCGACATCGGCGGCGAGCACGGAGCCGGCCAGGGCTGGGGCCGGCAAGGCCCGCAGTTGGGTGGCGACCGCTCCTTCCCCCAGGCGGACACCGGCGGCGAGGCCAGCCGGACACCTGACCGGGCGGACGGGTAAGCGCGCGTCCGAGGCGGGGTGCCGTTTGGTCATGGCCCCGTCCCCTTAACCCTGGCGAAGGGATCACAAATGACCCTCCCCCGCGCCGTTCTCGCTCCCGCTGCCGCTTGGGCGGAACGCAGTGTGAGATGGCAGCCGCCGAGACAGGGCTCCTCCTCATGCCCATCCCAGCCGGCTCAGGGGTCCAGGCGGGTGTCCAGCCCCGGGGACGGCGACGTCAAGTGGTTCAGGTAAGCACCTCGCAGTTGACCTGCGTGTCGCCGGCGTCCATGCGGACCTCGTCCTTGTCGCCGGCCCCGCAGTCGATGACGTCGCCGCCACCGCCGTTGCGGGAGTAGACGAAGTCGTCGCCGCCGAGGGCGAAGACAACGTTGTTCCCCGGGTTGAAGAGCTGGATGTTGTCGGCCGCCTCGCGGCCGGTGATGGTGTCGTCGCCCTTGCCGTCGATGACGGTGTCGACGAGGTCGGCCTCCCAATCGAGCGTGCTCGACTTGGTTTTGTTCTTGACCTCCGGCCCGGCCCCCGACGTCAGGCGGATGGTCAGGTCGTCGGTCACGCCGTCGAAGCGCACCTGATGTCCGGTATTGATGTCCGTATCGAGGACTGGGGTGTCGACGATCTCCTCCTTGCCCCAGCCCTGCTCGAAGAAATAGAAGTCGAAGTCGGGCCCGCCCTCGAGCACGTCGGTGCCGGGGCCGCCCCCGAGGTGGTCACGGCCCGGCCCGCCGCGGAGGGTGTCGTCCCCGCCGTCGCCGCGCATGGCGTTGTCGTCGCCGGCGCGGCCGAGGAGCTTGTCGTCGCCCCGTCCGCCTTGCATGTTGTCGTTGCCGGCGGAGCCGATCAGGCGGTCGTCCTTGCTGGTTCCAATGCAGGAACGATCCGGCTCGCACCGCTTGGTGACGGCCAGGGCGGGGACGCCCCCGAGCGCCAAAGCCGCCGCCACCGTCGTGAGGAAGAGGATCGCTCGGGGCTTCATCACCGTCTCCTTGTCGCCGTCCCTTGGGTCGTGGTCGCGGGCGGTCGAGCCAACCGCGGTGGTGGGGAGCCGTGACCGTGCGGTTCCCGTGCCCCGATTGTGGGCGCGCCCGGGAACCCGGGCATCCTCAAAAATGTGTAATTCGCGCGTGTTGTTCGGTGGCCCGAGGCCGGTCACCGGACGCCGGACGGCGTCGGGGCCCGGGCTAGCCGAGCACGCTGGCGGATCGTCGCCGCGGCCGTCCCGCCCGGCGCACCTGCCTCGGCAGCCGACCCGTTTGGATGAGGCCGCAGCCAACCTGTCCTCGGCGCCGGCGCCGGTGTGCCAGCTCGGACGGCCAGGGTCGGAGAGAGACGAGTGGACCACCGCCGCAACCCTGTTGAAGGTTGCCCGTTTCATGCGGTCATCGGCAGTCGGCGCCCCGGGGCAGAAGTAGCAGCATCAACAAGGCGATTGCCATCCGGGTCCCTCGTGCGTTCAGCCCGGCCGGCGACGTTTAGCCCTGGATCCTTCGAACCGACATCCACCCGGTGCCGAACGAGCCAGCCTCCTCTGGTAGAGTGCCGACCGGTCCGAATCGGGTGCGGCGTCCCATCCGGTCGCCGCAGTCCGTGGCGACCAACCGCGCGGCAGCAGGCAGCGAGGGACCGTGGGCGCTTTTCTCGTCCGGCGCGGGGTGCGGATGGCGATCATCCTGCTCCTCGCCTCGATCGCGGTCTTCTACAGCCTGCGCTTCGCGCCGGGCGACCCGAGCGGAGTCGCCCTCTCGCCGCTGGCGCTGGAGGAGGCACGGGCCGCCTACCGGGAGCGCCTCGGCCTGAACCGCCCCGTCCACGAGCAGTACGCCGTCTACGTCACCAACCTGGCGCGGGGTGATCTCGGTGCCTCCCTCGTCACCGGCACGCCGATCGCCGAGTTGCTGGGCTTCTACGGCCGCAACAGCCTCGTCCTCGGCCTCGCCGCCTTCGCCCTCTCCTACCTGATCGGCGTCCCGCTCGGGGTCCTCGCCGCCGCTAGGCGCAACTCGGTCGTCGACCAGCTCGCCACCGGCGTCGGCATCGTCGGCATGGGGATGCCGAACTTCTGGCTGGCACTGCTGTTGATCGTGCTCTTCTCGTCGCAGCTGCGCTGGCTGCCCTCGGCCGGGTGCTGCTCGCCGAGGCACCTGGTGCTGCCGGCGCTGGTGCTGGCCGCCGAGGGGACGGCGGTGACGCTGCGGATGGTCCGCTCCTCGATGCTGGAGCAACTCGGCAACGACTACGTCCGCACCCACCGAGCGAAGGGGCTGCGGGAGCGGACGATCGTCGGCAGCCGGGTCTTCCGCAACGCGCTGATCCCGGTCATCTCCCTCTCCGGGCTGCGGCTCGGCTGGCTGATCGGCTACGCCCTGATTGTCGAGACGATCTTCGCCTGGCCGGGAGTCGGCTACCTGCTGGTCGATTCGATCCTCCGCCGCGACTACCCGGTCGCCCAGTTCTTCTCCCTGCTGCTGGTGGCGGCGGTCGTCGTCGCCAACTTCCTGGCCGACCTCGCCTACGGCCTGGTCGACCCCCGCATTCGCTACGCCTGAGCTGGGAGCCCCCGTGGCCATCGCCGACGCGTCATCCCTGCCCGGAACCGTCGACCGCACCACTCCTCGACCAGGGGCGCTGCGCGCCGCGTTCGACCGGTTGGCCCGCAACAAGCTGGCGCTGCTCGGCACCCTCGTCGCCGGGTGTTACGTCCTCGTCGGGCTCGTCGGGCCGGCGCTCGTGCCCTACGACTACGCCCGGCAGGATCTGCTCTCGGCCAACCTGCCGCCCATCTCGCCGGGCCACCTGCTCGGCACCGACCAAGTCGGCCGCGACATGCTTTCGCGGCTCGTCGTCGGCGTCCGCATCTCCCTCCTTGTCGGCTTCGGCGTCACCCTGCTGGCGATGGCGGTCGGCACCCTGGCCGGGGCCGTCGCCGGGTTCTACCGCGGCCCGGTCGACACCGTCGTCAGCGGCGTCGTCGAGCTGACCTGGGGTTTTCCATTGATCCTGCTGGCGGTCATCCTGGCCGGGTCGCTCGGACCCGGGCTGGTGGCGACAACCCTGGCGATCGGGCTGATCAACTGGGCCGGTTTCGCCCGGATCGTCCGTGGCGAGGTGCTCGGGCTGCGGGAGGCGGAGTACGTCCAGGCGGCCCGCGCCGCCGGCGTCCCCGACGGCCGGATCCTCCTCCGCCACGTGCTGCCGAACGTGCTCGCCCCGGCGCTGGTGATGGCGTCGTACTACGTCGCCCTGGCGATCGTGGTCGAGGCGGGGCTGTCGTTCATCGGGATGGGCGCCCAGCCACCCCTGCCCAGCCTCGGCGTGATGGCCGCCGAGGGGCGTAACTACATGCTCGGCAACCACTGGGTAACGACGGTGCCGGGGCTGGCGATCCTCTTCGTCGTCCTCGGCCTCAACCTGCTCGGTGACGGGCTGCGGGATGTACTCGACCCGCGGCTGCGGCACGGGTGACGGCGTCCGCAATCCTCTTTCGGACACCGCGGAGGCCCGGCGCTGAGGCGTCGGTCTCAGTCCGGGAGGGACGTCGTCGACTCAACCCGGCCATTCATTGCCGCGTTCCCCCTGGCGAGGCTCTCGCCAACGAACCCAGTCCTACCCGGTCAGATTCCCCGGCACGCCGAGCCGGTCCGCCTGAGCTGCCGCCAGCTCGACGTGGCGCCTGCCGCCGTCCAGCACCACCGCCGCGTGGCCCGGCAGCAACGAATCGAATTCGACGCCGCGCAGCTTCTGGATGCTGGCGATCGTGGCAGGCACAGAGCAGTCGTGGATGTTCTGCCAGACGACCCGGCCGCCGCTGAAGACCGCGTCGCCGGCGAAGAGGGCGCGCCGCTCCCGGCCCCGCATCAGGTAGGAGACGTGGCCGTCGCAGTGGCCGGGCGTATCGATCACCTCCAGCTCGAGGTCGCCGACGCGGAGGCGGTCGCCCTCGTCCAGCTCGCGGTCGACCGCGACCGGCGCGAACCGGTAGTCGGCGGCGTAGAAGCCAGCCGCCTTCGCGACATCGAGCGCCACGGCCGCCTCGTCTCCCGTCCGCAGCGCCGCTACAGCGCCCCGCGGCGCCCAGATCTGGAGACCGAAGCGCTCCCGCACCGCCGCCGCGCCACCGGCGTGGTCCATGTGGTAGTGGGTCAGGATCAGTGTCCGCAGCCGCGACAGGTCCAGCCCTTCGCGGAGGATGTTCTCCGCGATCCGGTCGAGCGATCGTCCGGCCGCCATCCCGCAGTCGATCAGCGCGTATTCGTCGCCGCCCTCGAGGAGGTAGACGTGGCAGTCGGGGTCGTCCGAGAGGCCGAAGCAGAGGTTGGCCCCGCCGCCGACGACGTAGACCTCGGAAGTGAGCCGCACGTTGGACCTCCTGCCTGCCACCTCGACGAGGACCGTATCTTGGGGTCCGCCGCGTTGACAGTCCAGGGGTGTCTTCTCTACGATGCGGCCCTTCCCCAGCGACGGTCAAGCGGCGGAGGGCTGAGTTGAGCGCCACCGAGACCACGACCGATGAGACCTGGCGCGGCAAGGTCGGCAAGCTGGACGAGGCCGAGACGGCGTCCTTCCTCGCCGGCGGCCTCGTCGCCCGCCTCGGCTGCCTCGATGCCGACGGCTGGCCCTACGTGGTGCCGACCTGGTACCAGTTCGCCGACGGTAGTTTCTGGATCATCCCCCGCCAGAAATCCGCCTGGGCGGCTTACCTGGAGCGCGACGGCCGCGTCTCCCTGGCGATCGACGAGCCCGCCGCCCCCTACCGTAAGGTGCTCGTCAAGGGCGTCGCCGAGCTGGTGGAGCGCCCGAACGTCGGCGGCCGCTGGGTCGGCATCGCCAACGAGATGTCCTACCGCTACCTGGGCGAGCACGGCCCGGACTACCTCGTGCCAACGCTGAACGAGCCGCGCTGGCTCTTCTTCGTCCGGCCGGTGGTGATGACAACCTGGCAGGGCGTCGACTGGGCCAGGAAGTACAAGACCGCCGCTGGCAGTCCCACGTGAGCGGAGTCCACAACGAAGAACCGGGAGGCGTTGCCCACGCAGCCCCGAGCAATCATCGGTGGCACCGACTCCGTGCGCGGCCCCGGAGGGGCTTCGTCGCCTCAGCCCGGCGCTGCGACGCCGGGCTCGGCGGCGCCGCCGGTCATTGACGCGGGAACGGGGTGACGCCCACGGCAGGGCCGGGAACGGGGCACAGCTTGCGGTCGCACCCTTCGAACTCGCCCCGCCCGGCATCCCGCTCCTGCGCGGCCTCCGCTGGGGCGGCGAACCCGGGATCCTCCTGCTCCACGCCCCCGGGGGCGACCTCGACGACTGGCGCGACCTGCCGTCCTCGCTGGCCCGCCGCACCGTCCATGGTGCCGTCGCCCTCGACCTGCCAGGGCATGGCCTCTCCGATGGTTCCGCCGCCGACGCCGACCGCCTCGTCGCGCTGATCCGGGCGGTGACCGGAGCCCCGCCGATGTCCCGAGTTCGGGCCGTGGTCGCCGCCGGGGAGAGCGCCCTGGCGCTGCTCCGCGTGGTCGCCGAGCGACCGTTGGCGGGGATCGCCTGCCTCTCGCCGACCGCACCCGAATCAGACGCCGCCCCACTCCCCCGCTCGCCCCGGGTTCCCAAACTCCTCCTGGCGCGGAGCGGCGACGGCGACGACCTCCCGCGAAGCCGCCGGCTCGCCACGGCGTCCGGCGGCTGGACGATCGTCACCGGCCTCGCCGGCCCCGGATCGGGCACCGCGTTGCTCGACGGTCCGGCGGGCTCCCAGGCCCGCGACGAGATCGTCTGCTTCCTCCGTGATTGCCTGCTCCGGCCGTAGCGGCGTTTGCCGATTCGGTGCGGGGTCCGCGATGGTCGCGTGGACCGGGACCGAGAACCCGGTCTCCCGGGACGACCCGACCAAGAGGCTGATGACAAGGTTCGCGGCGAATCGTCCTCGGTCCCGGAGCGACTCCGTCGCCTCAGCCCGGGCCTTCCGCCCCGGTGCGCCGACGACCGCGGGTGCTCGGGTACCTACGAAAACTCCAGGCGAACCCTCCGCGCCCCCTACCCCGTGCTCCCGTTCGTTTTCGCGCCGTCGGCCGATCGCGCCGGGGTGATCCCCATCGGCGCCACCGTCGGCAACTCCAGGGGGCGTGCCTCGCCCGCCGGCGCCTCGATCTCCGCCGGGCGCGAACCGCCGAGCGTCGGCCGGCCCAGGCCGGGCACGTCGCCGACCCGGTGGCGGATCGAGCGCAGCTCCGACTGGACCTTGCCCATCTCGTCGTCCATGCGGCTGAGCTTGTCGTACTCGGTGCGGACGAACCGGGTGTACGGGGCGATCGCCTCCCGGATGTGCTCGACCGACCGGCTCAGCTCCTGCTCGAACTGGTCGCGCATCACCTCGATCAGGTTGGTCTCCAGTTGGTCGGCCCGCGCCCGGAACTCCTCCCGCGCCTTCCGCTTCTTCTGCGGCAGGATGAAGAGCCCCAGCCCGGCGACGAACGACGCCAGCAGGATGCCGGTGACGTCGAAGGCGACCGTGCTCGCCGCTGCCACCACCAGCGCCCCCAGGCCGAGCGCCCCGGCCTCCGCCATCGCCACCTGGGCCACCGCGCCCCGCACCGAGAGCGACAACTCGTGCGCATCGGTCGAGGGGTCGTAGCGGTCGACCTCCTCCTGCGCCCGCCGCGAGACCGTCTCCAGCAGCGCCCGCCGGTCGTAGCGGAACTGGCCGCCGACCTCGCCGATCATCTCGTCTTCGTACTTGGTCAGCCGCCGGCGGTCGATGTAGTCGGTGACCGCCTTCCAGGTCCGCAGGTCCTGCTCGACCATCCAGTCGATCAGCTCGTCGATCGCGGCGTCGATCTGGGTCTCGGTGTCGGCCACCACCTGCCGCTCGAAGTCCGCCTTGATCTTGTCGGTGTTGAGCAGGTCGAAGACGCGGCCGATCCGGATCGTCTCCTCGAAGAAGGCGTCGCCGCGGGCCAGCATCTTGGCGATGATGTTCTCGATCCGGGTCAGGTGATAGGCGAACTGGCGGCGCATGTCCTCCTGGTAGACCAGGAGCTGCCGCTCGATGTTGTCGATCGTCGCGATGTCGTCGCGCAGGAGGCCGAGCCGCTGGTGGGTCTCGCCCAGGTAGCGCTCGGCCAGCAACTCGCCGACGCCGAGCGGGTTGAGCAGCTTGAGCCGGATCCGGCCCTCCTCGTCGAGGGTCGAATAGACGTATTGCTCGAGGGGGCCGAAGCGGCTCGCCTCGTAGAGCCGCCTCTGCTCCTCCGGGTTGCGGTCGCCGAGCGCCTTGGCCTGCTGGGCCATCAGCGCCGAGACCGGGAAGACCTCGGGCGAAAACCCGAGCAGGGTCTGAATCCCCTCCGTCACGAAGGCGATCACCTGCTCGCGCGAGGTCTCATCGCGCATCAGGTCGATCTTGTTGACGATGACGACGATCTTCTTGCCCCACTCCCGGATCGTCGCCATGAACTCCCGCTCGCTCTCGCTGAACGGGCGGTCGGCGGAGGTCACGAAGAGCACCAGGTCGGAGCGCGGCACGAACCGCTGGGTCAGCGCCTCGTGCTCGCGGACCACCGCGTTGGTGCCGGGGGTGTCGACGATCGTGATCTCGCCCAGGAAGTCGGCCGGGAAGGTCCGGATGATCAGGCCGTCGGCGCGGACCGTCTCGGTCCGCTCCTCGCCGTGCATTAGGAGGTTGATGACGGCGGTCGTCGGGGTGACGCCCTCGGGCATCACCGGGGCGCCGACGAGGGCGTTGATGAAGGCGGACTTGCCGGAGTTGAACTCGCCGACGACGACCAGCAGGAAGAGAGCGGTCAGATCTTCCGCCGCCTGCCGGCAGGCGGCGCGATCCTCCGCGGTTGCCGGGAAGGCGTCGAGCAGCACCTGCAGCCGCTCGAGCAGAGCCAGTTCCTCGGCGACCAGCGCGTGCTGCTGCTCGCTCAAGATCGTCGGGGCGGTATCGCGCCGGAACGGCAGCCCGGAAAACGGAAGCCCTCGGACCATCGACCTTTCGCCCTTCTCGCCGGCCGCCTCGACCTTACGGATGGGTACAGCATGCGGGATTCGGGTAGCCGCTGCAACCGGAACATCCCGCCGCCGCCCGGAACGGGAACGGGGCGGGGGGAGCCGATCGGCTCCCCCCGCCCCGGACTGCCCGCGAACCCCTAGCGGGTGCGGTCGGTCACGTTCTTGACCGCGTCGCCGACGGTGTCCTTGACGTCGGCTACGCCCTGCTTGAGGTCCCCCTTGGCCTGGTCCATCTGACCCTCGGCCTCGGTCCGGTCGTCGCCGGTGGCGCCGCCGACCCCCTCCTTGACGTTGCCCTTGACCTGGTCCAGCGCGCCGCCGATGCGGTCGTTGGTGCTATCGCTCACGATCGTCCTCCCGGGCCTCGTCGCCCTCGATTCCGCCTGGCGGCACGACCCCGTGCCGTGCCGTAGCGGCCGTCCTAAGCCTACCCGGTCCCGCGGACCAGGTCCTCGCGGTCGTACTTGCCGAGCCAGCCGCCGAGGGCACCCGAGAGCAGCGGCAGCAAGAGCCCGAGGAACGTGCCCAGCGCGCCGTTGCGCACGGCGTCGAAGGTCTGCTGGTTGTCGGCCGCCGCGATGGCTTCGCCGGCCTGATCGGCCACCTGCTGGACCTGTCCGGCGACCGCGGTCGCCGCCGCCTGCGGGTCGTCGACGTTGACGCCGGTGGCCTGCTCGACAGCGTCGCCCGCTTCACCAGCGGTGGCACCCGTGGCCTCCTGGGCCGCCGGCGCGGTCGTGGCCGCCACATTGGCGACCTGGCTCACCGTGGAGCCGATCGTGCCGAAGAGGTTGCCGAGCCCGGAGGCCGACAGCCAGATGATGAAGAGGAGCCCGCCGGCTCCCACCATCAACCCGTTCATCAGGCCGGCGAAGGAGCCGTCGACCGCCGCAGTGCGGGCGGCGATCCAGCCCCCGACCAGGAAGGCCAGGACCGCGCTGATGGCGCCCCAGACCGCCGCCCAGGTGCCGATCTCGCCGGCGCTGTTGGCCGGCTCGAGCACGGAGGCGCCGAGGGCGAAGCCGAGGATCGTCAGCAACAGGAAGGTGACGATCGCGGTGGCGATGCCGGCGACGATCGGTCCCCACTGGACCCGGTTGCGAATCGGCACGTAGTTCTCACCGACCACGGATACCGGCGCGTTCCGCAAACTCGAAGACTGACCCAGCGGGTCTAGCGGCGTTCCCATACGCGTTCTCTCCTATTGCCGGCCGCGGCCGACTCATGCATGCCACCCGCCTGGGGCACCGCCGATCGGCGGCGCCCCAGGCGGAATCGGCTCCCTTACGGCAACGCTTAGAAGGACGGCGAGCCGCCTTCGCGCCGACCGCCGGGGCCATCGCCCTCGATGACATCGCCGGTCACGGTCGAATCGGTCGTCCGCACCGTCTCGCTGCCCTCAACGACGTCGCCGACGACCCGGACCTCCTCGCGGCGGACGGTGCCGGTCACCTGCTGCTCCCGCTGCACCGCCTCCTTGCCGATCTCGACCTCCTCCGCCACCCGCACGCTCTTCTGCAGCTGGAC
>CADCWF010000048.1 GCA_902806345.1 uncultured Thermomicrobiales bacterium | reverse complement strand
GGGAGGACCTCAACCTCCGGTGCTTCTTCGCCGGCGGCGGCAAGGTCGACGCCGGGCAGATCGGGGAGGTCGACCCCTCGGGGCGGAAGGTGGGCCTGGCGTTGGGCCGGCTGGAGGAGATCGGCGCGGCCGGCAGGGGCGCCGGTCGACGCCTTCCTCGGCCTCGAGGATCCGTGTTCACCGGAAGCGATCCGGAGGAGGGGCCGTGGCAGGCAGGGAGCCGGTCGGCGATCTCGAGATCGGGCGCGACCTCGAGTTCCAGTGGCGGCAGTGGCGGTTCCAGCGGGTCGCCTGGGTCGCCATGGCCCTGGTGCTGCTCGCCGCCCTCGGCGGTCTGCTCGGGAGCGGTCCCCTGAGCGATTCCTCGGCCCAAGCCGGTCCGCTCCGCCTCGACTACGGCCGGTTCGAGCGCCGCCACGCCCCGGAAGCGCTGGACATCGAGGTCGACGGCGGCGTCGCCAGCGATGGTCGGGTCGAGCTCTGGCTGTCGACCGACTACCTGGACGGCATCGAGCTGCAGAGCGTCGTCCCCGAGCCGGTCGAGGTCGTGGTCGCCGGGGACCGCACGGTCTTCGCCTTCGCGGTAGGCAACCCCGACGAGCCGACGACGGTCCGGTTCGCGCTGGAGCACGACGAGGTGGGCGTCGCGGACGGCCGGATCGGGGTGGGCGGGGGACCCGAGTTGGCGTTCTGGCAGGTGGTCTACCCGTAGCGGAGGGGAAGCGACGTGGATTCGGTGCTGCGCGCCGCGGTCGTCTATTTCGTCCTGCTGCTGCTCTTCCGCTTCGTCGGCAAGCGAACCCTGGCCGAAACGGGCGCGTTCGACTTCGTGCTGCTGCTGATCATCGCCGAGGCGACCCAGCAGGCGATGATCGACGACGACAACTCGATGACGAACGCCTTCCTCGTCATCCTGACCCTGCTCGTCCTCAACGTCGGCATCTCGCTGGTCAAGCAGCGGTGGCCGCTCGTCGACCGGCTGGTCGACGACGTGCCCGTCCTGGTCGTCGCGGACGGGCGGGTCATCCGCGACCGGATGGAAAAGGCGCGGATCGACGAGCGCGACATCCTCCAGGCGGCGCGGCAGTCCCAGGGCGTGGAGCGGCTGGACCAGATCGAGTACGCCGTGCTGGAGCGCAACGGCGGCATTTCCGTCGTCCCGAAACAGACCGGCTAGCGGGTCCACCGTGGGCGACCGGGAGGACGGTGGGCGAGGGGCGACGGTGGGGGATCGCGTGCCCGGCGAGGCCGGCGGGGCGGCCGAGACCCTGTCGGAGCTTCCTGCCGCGCCCCGGCCGTTTGCCGTCCACGAGGCCGTCCGGGCCGACGGTGAGGCAGACCTGGTCCGGCCCGCCCGATCGCTGTTCTGGTCGGCGTTGGCTGCCGGGCTGGCAATCGGGTTCTCGTTCTTCGTGCCGGGGCTCCTCCACGCCCGGCTGCCGGACGCCGGATGGCGACCGCTGCTGGCGGCCCTCGGCTATCCGGTCGGGTTCGTGCTCGTCATCCTCGGTCGCCAGCAACTCTTCACCCAGAACACCCTGACGGTGATCCTGCCGCTCCTGGAGCGCCCGGACGCCCGGACGCTCCGCGGCGTGGTTCGGGTCTGGACGATCGTGCTCGCCGGAAACCTGCTCGGAGCCGTGCTCGTCGGCTGGGTTGCCGCCGCGACCTCGCTGTTCACCGACGACGTGCGTGCCTCGCTCGCCGAGATGTCCGCCCCGGTCGCCGCGCTCTCGGTCGGCGATGCCCTGCTTCGCGGCGTGTTCGCGGGGTGGCTCATCGCGCTGCTGGTCTGGCTCCTGCCGGTGGCCGAGTCCAGCCGCGTCACGACCATCTTCCTCGCGACGTACGTCGTCGCGCTCGGCTCCTTCCCGCAGATCGTCACCGCGGTCGTGGCCGCCACCTATGCCGCCGTGGTCGGCCACGCCCCACCGGCCTCGCTCGCCGGGGGAGTCCTGCTTCCCGTGCTGGTCGGCAACATCCTCGGCGGCGTCGTGCTGGTCGCCTCGCTCAATCACGCCCAGGCGTCCGACAGCGGCTAGCCCTGCGGGACGTGGTCCGCCGGCAAGCCCGCGGAGGAGTCGCTGCCCTCCGCTTTGCGCGGAGAGATCGGAACCCGCACGCCCGGCACCGCCACCGCGCCCGTCGCCCCCAGTCCGCGACCGGTTCCCCTGATGCGCCGCCAGCCGGCGGCCGCGAAGGCGGCCACCATGGCTGCTCCGGCGCTTCCGCTGATGGCCAGCCCGAGGCGGAGTGACCAGGGCTCGTAGCGGAGCTCGACGGTGTGCTCCCCGGCCGGCAGCGGGACCCCGCGCAGCGCGTGGTCGGTCGGCAACACCTCCACCTCCGCGCCGTCGACGAACGCCCGCCACCCCGACTCGTAGATCTCGCTGACGACGAGGAGCCCCGGCGCAGCGGCCACCGTGGCGATCGTGACCCGGTCGGGCTCGTACGCCACGATCCGGGCCGATTCAATCGCGGAGGCCGCCGGCATCGCGGTCTCCGGCGGCGTCCCCTCGACGAGCGCGGTCCGGTACGGGTCGACGGTGCCGCCGGTCAGCAACGGCAGCGCCTCGCCGCGCGCCACCCGCCGCACGTCGTGGACGATCCAGGCGTGCGGCGGCGGCGGCGCCCGCTCGTAGACGACGACCCGCGGCGTGCGGAAGACCTCGTGGTGGCCGGCGGTCAGGGCGACGACGTCTTCTCGCTCGGGCGGCAGCGCGGCGTCGACCACCAGGTAGCGGACGTCGAGCAGGTCGAGCAGGGGAGAACCGGCGGCGGACGGCATCAGGAACGCCGTGTGGTAGTCCTGGACCACCCCGTTGAGCGCGTCCACGAACTCGTCGTAGCGCTCGAGGTGGAGCGGGTTGTAGCCCTGGATGTCGTACAGCCCGAGGAAGATCGGCCGGCCGTTGGTCAGGATCGCCTGGACCCCCGGGTCGAGCCAGCGGCCCATGTAGCTGCCGCCGAGCCCGAGGTCCGCCGCGTAGCCGTAGCCGGCGTAGCCCGCATAGCGGAAGGGACCGTCGGCCGCGAGCCGCTCCTGGAGGAACGCGCCGGCGCCTCCCGAGTCCGTGCGGCCGACCTCCGTCGCCAGCGCCGCCTCCAGCGCCGGGTCAGGGAGCCATTCCGGTTCCCGGATGGCGTTCGGCGGCCAGCCCAGCCACGACCCGGTCAGCTCCAGCCCGGTCGGGATGAGGACCGCGACCGCCAGTATCAGCGCCGGCACGAGTCGTCGGACCCGGTCCAAGACCGGGCCACGTCGGACGGTCGGGACGGCGACGACCAGGGCGACCAGCCCGGTCGTCAGCGCCGCGGCGAGCAGCGGCTGCCAGCCGACCGGCGTTTCAGGGCGCCCGATGGCGAGGGTCATGACCGCCGTCAAGGCGAGGGGCGCGACGACCAGCGGCAGCATCCGGGGTCGGCCGCGCCAGCGCGGGAGCGCCTCGATCGCGGCGCCGCCCAGCATGGCCGGGCCGATGGCGGCCAGGGCAATGGTGCGCCAGGCGTCGTGCTCGTGGAACTCCTGCCAGCGGGGGATCAGGGAGAAGGGCAGGTGGAGCGGCGTCTGGTCCAGCGTCAGGAGCATGGCGGTGAGCGTCAGCGCGGCGAAGAAGGGGGCGGCGAAGCGCCTCCCGGCCAGCGGCAGCGCCAGGAGGGCCAGCACCACCGCGGCGCCGCCGAACGAGGCCGCCCGGAAGTGGTAGCCGGAGCCGGCACCGAACGTCTGGAGCAGGAGGTAATCGAGCGTCCACGGCGGGTTGAGGACGCCGCCCCCGGGGAGCCGGCTGTAGTCGCCGCCGGCCAGGTTCGTCTCGGCGTTGATCGCGAACCGCGGCAGCATCCCGGCCGCCGCCAGCGCCAGGCCGAGGCCGACCGTGGCGGCGGCGGTCGCGGCGCCGACCCGGAGGCGGGCGGGGAGGGGAGCGGGGGAACGCAACGGCGGGAAGAGGAGCCGGTAGGCCGCGTACCCGGCCGGGAGGAGGACGGCGTAGAGCCACCCCTCGCCGATCCAGCCCGCGAACATCTGGCTGACGGCGAAGCCGGCCAGGAACCAGGGGACAACCCGATCTCGCCAGGTCGGGGCCGTCAGCGCCAGCTCGATGCCGAGCAACGCGAGCGGGATCCAGGTCGCGAACTGGGAGAAGATCAGGCAGCAGTTGGTGTTCCAGTGGAGGAACGGCCCGACCAGGTAGAGCATCGCCGCGACGAGGCCCGCCGTCGCGCCCATGCCAAGGACGCGGGCGAGCAGGTAGGTCGAGAGGGCGGCGACCGCGAGCTGGAGGACGACCATCCCCTTGAACGCCGCCGTGGCCGGCGCGACCATGGAGAAGAACAGCATCGCCGGCAGATACATCCAGCCCGATTCGGGGTCACCGGCGAAGGGGGCGCCGGCGAAGAGGTGGGGGTTCCAGCCGGGCACCACCAGGTCCCGCAGGCGGTCGCCGAGGAAGGCGTACCAGGGCAGGAAGAAGGTCATCAGGTCGAGCCGGGTCAGCCAGGCGTCGAAGTCGAGCCGGTTCCAGGCGACGAGGGCGACCAGGGCGGTAAGGACGGCGACAGCTTCCACGTCGGCCCTGCGCCCGGTTCCGGGCAGCTGGCCTCCTCCCCTGCTCGCCCGGGAGGCCGGCGGTCCAGGATCGTGGCGGCCGTCGTGGTCGGTTGCGGCCTCGCCGACCCCTGCGTCCCGCCGGGAGGACCGGCTCTGGCCGACGCCGATTCGAGGGTGAGCGGGGGCGGGGACCACGGCGGCGGCGCCCGGCGGGTCCCCCTTCCCCGCGGGCGGGGTCCCCCTGGGAGGAGGGGCCGCGGGACGGGGCTTCCTCGCCGCGGACCCTCGGTTTTTCCGCAGCCTCCGCGTCACCGCTTGCCGGCCACAGCCACGACCACGTTGTGGGCGCAGAGGTTGCGCAGCCCCGGCGTCGCCTCGGCCAGACGTTCGAGCACGGCGGCGGCCGGCAGCAGCCGCTCGGGCACGAACTCGGGGATGAGGCCGAGCCGTTCGGCGCGGCGGATCTCGGCCCCGGCGTCCCGCAGCCCGGCGAGGAGCTCGGCCATCGGGACCAGCCGCTCCGCCCCGTTGTCCTGGGGCACCCGCCGCATCAGCAGCGGCCAGTAAGGGTTCAGCGGGTTGTGGTCCCAGACCACGATCGTCCCTCCCGGCCGGGTGACGCGGACCATCTCGGCGAGGGTCGCCCGGACGAGGTCGGGGGCCGCGATATGGTGCATCACCGCGACGCAGTAGGTGAGGTCGAACCTCCCGTCGGGGAAGGGGATGGCGTGGCCGGGGGCCTCCACCGTCCGGAAGTCGGGGCGGCGGCGGCGGAGCTGGGCCAGCATCCGGGGGAAGGGGTCGAGGGCGACGACGTCGAGCCCGAGATCGGCCAGGCGCTCGGCGAGGACGCCGGTGCCGGCTCCGACGTCGAGCGCCGCCGCGCCGGCGTCGACCAGGTCGCGGATGTAGCGGCCGCGCCGGTGCAGGTAGTGCTCCGCGACGTGGGCCGGGAAGACCGAATCGTAGACGCCGGCGACCGCGTCGAGGTCGACCGGCTGGGCGGGGGGCGGCAGGGTCGGGATGGGGGTCGGCATCAGGTCGTCGCCGTTCCCGGCGCGACCGTCTCGGCCCGCGGCGCGGCAGCCGGGGTGGGGCGCCGCGGCGGCGACGGTTTTCGGGTCTGACCCAGGGTGGTCAGGCGGAAGCAGAGGATCAGCCCGATCATCTGGCAGCCGAGGACGACCGTCTTGCGGAGCTCGCCGGTGACCGCGGACTGGCCGACCCGCGGCAGGTAGTTGACCGGCACCTCGACGAAGCGGGCGCCGGAGGTGATGGTCCGCAGCATCAGCTCCGGCCCGAAGGAGGAGCCGCCGATCTTGAAGTCCGGGTTCAGCCGCTCGGCCAGGGGGCGCGACAGCAGCTTGTAGGTGCAGCCGACGTCGCTCAGGTGGCTGGTGTTGAAGAGGGCCTCGATCAGCTTGGCCACCGCCCAGTTGCCCCACTTGAGGAAGGCGCCCATGTTCGCCCCGCTCCAGATCAGCTCGCGGGTGGTGCGGGTGCCGAAGACCGCGTCGCAGTCGTCGCTGTAGGCCAGCAGCTTGACGACGTCGGCGGGGAGGAAGGTGCCGTCCGGCTCGGCCAGCACCAGGAGATCGCCGCTGGCTTCCCGGAGCCCCCGGCGGGAGGCCCAGCCGTAACCCTGGCGGGTCTCGACGACCTCCCGGGCGGGCGTTTGGGCGACTTCCTCGCTGGTGCCGGGCTGGGCGTTGTTGTTGACGACGAGGACCTCGTCGACGACGCCGGTGGCGAAGAAGCCCTCGATCGTGGCCCGGATGGAGTCGCGCTCGGCGTAGGTCATCAGGATCACCGAGACCGACTTCCCGTTCCACATCGGCCGTGCCCTTCCCCCAAGCCCCGGCCGGCGCCCGATCGCGTCCGCCGCCGTCCGAAGCCCTCGTGTCTTGGCAGCACGACCGCGTCGTCGGCCACCACCCCAATCATATGACGGGAGCGCCGCCGCCGGATCGACGTCTGTTCCGGATGCCGGTCAGGGGTCCAGGGGTTGGGCAACCCCAGCGCCGAGGGGGGTGAGCGCGGGATGGGGCGGTCTCGCTCTCGGCCCGCGTCGCGGGGCGCCACCTTGAACCGGACCGAGCACGGCCGAGGACCGGCCGCAGCCGGGTGCGCCGCCAACGCCGCTCTCCTCCCGGACCCCGCAAGGCCGGGGGACGGCCCACGAGGGTCCGGGTTCAACCGGCGAAGGAGATCGAACGGTTCCTAGGCCAGGGGTGTCGGGGGCCACGCCGCCGGGGCAGCCGCGAGAGCGGGGGCGCAATCGGTCAACCGTGGCGTCCCCATCGAGCGCAAGCGCGGTTCCTGATCCCAGCAGCCACGGGCTCGGACCCGGATGACGGGCCGTCCGCGGCCCGTCATCCGGGGAGGACGGCCCCCCTAGTGGTCCGTCCAGCTTCATCTGTCCTGATGCGCGGCATTCGTGCTCAGGGCCCTTCAGGGTCCTTCGTGGCTTCAGCCCGGTGCTTGAGCGCCGGGCCAGGCGGCGCAGCCGCCGGTCGGGACCCGACAGTTGAGGTTGGACGCACCACGAGAGCCTGCGAGGGTCCAGCCGGCACGATCCGAGGCCCGCGAGGCGCTGAGGGGCAGCCAGGTGAGGTGTCCGGCGGAGCAGGCCGGCGAGGCCGCGAGGTCCCCCATAACGGATACGGTGAAGCCGGCGGTGTTCCTCCCGCTTATCGGCAAGGCCGCGGCGAACCCTGCCTCGAGGTTCATAACACGCTTTAGGGAAACAGCCCGCGCCTCTGGCCGCGGTCAGCCACCGCGCCTCACGACTTGCTCGTGCAGTTGACGAGCCAGTGGATGCCGAACCGGTCGACCAGGGAGCCGTAGTAGTCCCCCCAGAACGCCTCCTCCAGGGGGTCGTTGACGGTGCCTCCAGCGGCCAGCGCAGCGAACAGCGCGTCGGCCCAGGCCCGGGTGTCGGGATCGAGGACGATCTGCACGTTGTTCCCCTGGTTGAGCTGATACCCTCGCGCGTCCGGGGCGTCCGAGCCCATCAGCAGGTGGCCGCCCAGGATCGGCAGCTGGATGTTCACGATCAGCTTCTTGTCGTCGTCGGTGACCCCCGGCTGGTCGTCCAGCATCGGCCCGTCGCCGTAGCGCATGATGCCGCCCTCGAACTCGGTGCCGAAGACGGACTTGTAGAAGGTGAACGCTTCCTCGCAGCTCCGCGCGAAGGTGAGGTAGGTGCTGGTCCGGGCCATATCGCTCTCCTGCTGCCTGCTTCGGTCGATCGTGACGCCCGTCGAAGTCCGCCCCTCGTTGCCCGCGGGCCCCCCCTTTCGGTCAACCCCGGTCGTCCCCGGTCCGTCGCCCCTACCCGTCGTAGGCGGCCTGGAGCTCGGCGACATTCAGCTTGGTCATCTGCAGCATCCGCCGCATCACCCGGCCGGCCTTCTCGCGGTCGGCATCGCGCAACAGCTCGTTGAGCGCCCTCGGCACGATCTGCCACGAGACGCCGTACCGGTCCTTCAGCCAGCCGCACTGGCTGGGCTCTCCCCCGTCGGTGAGCGCGTCCCAGTAGCGGTCGACCTCGGCTTGGTCGGCGCACTCGATGGCAAACGAGACGGCCTCGCTGAACGAGAACTCCGGCCCGCCGTTGATGGCCTGGAAGGGCTGCCCGTTGATCTCGAACTCGACGAACACCACCGGTGCGGCGGGGTCCGGGCCGACGTCGCTGAACCGGTCGACGTGGACCACCCGGGAGTTGTCGAAGACCGAAACGTAGTACCCGACGGCCTCCTCGGCCTTGCCGTCGAACCAGAGGCAGGGGGCGATCGGTGGCGTCATGGCGTTTCTCCTTGCCGTCCGCGCCGGGCGCTCCGGCGTCGCGTCGCGGGCCGCAACCGATCCGCTGCCCGTCTGCCAAGTAATCGAACGGGACGGCCGAGAATCGACAACTGCTGGGAGGCGCTGCGGGTTCGCGACCGGCGCGAACCCCCGCCGCTTCCTTGCTGCTCCCGATGCCCTGGTCCCGGAACGCTCGGCGGGCACTCAGGGTCCGGCTCGCCGCCACCGGTGGCCTCCGGCCCCGCCCGAGTGTCGCCACCTGCCAAGACCCCGCTCGCATCGGGGCATCGAGAGCCGGGTTCGCGCCACCCGGCCATCGGCCTTGGCCCCGCCGCATCGAACCGCAGCCGGGGCGGGGATGGATCGGGGAGCCGGGCGGCACCCGAGGCTATCGGATGCCGCCCGGCACGGTCGCGGCCCCGGGTCGTACCCTTCGCCGGATGGACGCCGCCGAGATCCTCGCCCGCCGCCTGACTCGCCAGCGCCTCGCCGGTGAGCCCTTCGCCGCGCCTGAGGAGGCGGTCCGGTTCCTCGTCGCCGTCCAGTCGCAGGACCACCCCGGCGCCCGCTGGTCGCTCGGGCAGCGGGTGGCCGGCGCGACCGACGCGGCGGTGGCGGCGGCCTGCGACGCCGGCTCCATCCTCCGCACCCACGTGCTGCGGCCGACCTGGCACTTCGTGGACCCGGACGACATCCGCTGGCTGCTGGCCCTGACCGCACCCCGCGTCCGCGCCCTCAACGCGGGCATGGAGCGGAAGCTGGAGATCGACGACGACCTCGCCGCGAGGAGCCAGGCGCTCTTCGCCGCCGCCCTGCGGGACGGCGCCTTCCGGACGCGGACGGAGCTGGCGACGATCCTGGCGGAGGGCGGGATCGCCGCCGCCGGGCAGCGCCTCGCCTACGTTGTGATGCGGGCCGAACTGGACGGTCTGATCTGCAGCGGCCCCGCCCGCGGCAAGAGCCAAACCTACGCGCTGCTCGAGGAGCGGGCGCCGCGAGCCCGCGTCCTTCCCCGCGAGGAGGCCCTGGCCGAGCTCGCCCGGCGCTTCTTCGACGGCCACGGCCCGGTGACGATCCGCGATTTCGCCACCTGGTCGGGGTTGACCGTGGCCGACGCGGAGCGGGGGCTGGCGATGGCGGGCGACGGCATCGAGCGCGCCGTCGTCGACCGCCAGACCTACCGGTTCGCCGCCGGGATGGCGCCGCCGGCGGCGACCGTCGGCGCCGCCTACCTGATCCCGGAGTACGACGAGGTGCTCCTCACCTACAAGAGCCTCACCTTCCCCGACCTGCCCTGGACCCGGGACGCGGCCACCTGGCCCGATACCTACTATCGGCCGGTCGTCATCGACGGCCACCGTGCCGGTACCTGGCGGCGGACGGTCGGCAAGGAGCGGGTCACCATGGAGGCGGCACTCTTCGCCACGCTCGATCCAGGCCAGATGCGCGCCCTAGATGCCGCGGTCGAGCGGTATGGCGCGTTCATGGAGAAGCCGGTCGACGTCGTGCTCGTCTGATCCGAACGCGGTTGGATCGTTGGCACACCGTGCCGCCGCCCGATCCGCCCGACCCGTCATCGCGAACGGAGTGAAGGATCCCCCTCCGACTCCCCGAACCACCGGGCGAAGAACGCCGCCGCGGCGAGTCCTGCTGGGGGATGCGAGGAGAGACCCTTCGCCGGTGGGCTCAGTGGTCCGTCCCGTCCGATTCGTCCGGTTGACGGATGCCGTTCTCGGGGCTCTTCGGGGTCCTTCGTGGCTTCAGCTCGGTGCTCGAGCGCCGGGCTCGACGGCGCAGCCGCCGGTC
>CADCWF010000047.1 GCA_902806345.1 uncultured Thermomicrobiales bacterium | reverse complement strand
GTTCCTTGAGATGCTGTAGTTGATCCGGGGCGGCGACGACGCGTTGGCGCGGGCCAGGAGCCACGCCGCGGACGCCGCGCCGGTGACGCCGGATCGAGTGCTCGCGCCGATCCCTCGGCCCGGCACCATCTTCGGCTGCGGTGTCAACTACCGCAGCCACGGTGATGAGGAACCCGGATTTGTCTTCCCCGACGAGCCGCAGATCGACTTCATCAAGACGCCCAACGCGGTGATCGGCCCCGACGCCCCGATCGTGATCCCGCCGCACGACCGGGTCATCGTCCGGCCCGACGGGTTCAAGGTCGACTACGAGGTGGAGTTCGGGGTCGTCATCGGCCACCGCTGCTGGAACGTCCGCCGCGACGATGCGCTCGACCACGTCTTCGGCTACACCGTCTTCAACGACGTCGGCTCCCGCGGCGTCCAGTTCCCAAAGCGACCGGGGATGGGGCGGCAGGCCGACCTCGGCAAGAACTTCGACACCTTCATGCCGATGGGGCCGGTGATCGTTACCCCCGACGAGATCCCGGACCTCTCGCGGGCACGGATCAGGGCTTGGGTCAACGGCGAGCTCCGGCAGGACGCGCTCCTCGCGGAGCAGCTCTTCCCGGTGCCCGTCCTGATCGAATGGATCTCGTCGATCATCACCCTCGAGCCGGGTGACTGCATCACGACCGGAACCCCGGCCGGCTGCGGGACGTTCCGGGTGCCCCCGGTCTTCCTCCAGCCAGGCGACGTGGTGGCTGTGGCCGAGGAGACGATCGGAACGTTGACCAACCCAGTGGTCGCCGGGTAGGGCCACCCGCGCTGCGGCCCGGACGCAGGCGTTCGGGGTGATGCAAGGAGGACAGGCACGTGAGGATCGTCGTCGTGGGCGGGGCGGGTGCCATGGGCGGGGTCTGGGCGGCCCGGTTGCACGGGGCGGGGCACGAGGTCGGCGTGCTCGATGTCTCGCCGGCGGCCCTGGCCGCGATCGCACGCGACGGGCTGATCGTGGAGCGCAAGGACGGCTCGACCGAGGTTGCCCGGCTGCCGGCTTCGGCCGACGCGGGCGAACTGGGCGTCGCCGATGCCGTCATCTTTTTCACGAAGTCCTACCACACGCCGTCCGCGGCCGACCTTGCCCGTCCGCTCGTCGGCCCGGAGACGACGGTGGTCAGCCTCCAGAACGGCTGGGGTAACGCCGACGCTTTGGCCGGCTTCTACCCGCCCGAGCGCCTGGTGATGGGCGTGACGTACCACTCGGCGACGGTGAAAGCCCCGGGGCGGATCGCCCACACGGCGGACGCCGGCCCGACCTTCGTCGGGCCGTACCTCGACGGGGCGCCGCTGGAGCGGGCCGAGGCGGTCGCGGCGGCGATGGAGCGGGCAGGCATCGCGACGACCGTTTCGGCAAGGGCCAAGACCGAGGTCTGGAGGAAGCTGATCCTCAACTGCGCGACGCTGCCGACCTCGGCCCTGACCCGGCTCTACACGGGGGAACTCGGCAAGCCCGGCCCCGTTCGGGACCTGGAGGACGAGCTGACCCGCGAGGCAACGACCGTTGCGCGGGCCCTTGGCCACGAGATCGACCCCGACGAGCGGGTGGCGACGATCCACGAGCACCTGGCCCGCGGCGGCAAGGGCAAGCCGTCGATGCTCCAGGATGTCGAAGGGAAGCGGCCCACCGAGATCGATGTGATCAACGGCGCTGTCGTCCGGGAGGCAGACCGGCTCGGACTCGATGTTCCCGTCAACCGGGCGATGGTCGCGCTGGTGAAGGGGCTCGAGCGTTCCTGGCGGCAGGACGAGGACGGGAGCGCCGCGTGACCACCCGGATCCGGTTCCTCGGCGTGGCAGGCTACGAGATCGTCGGCCCCGCGTGGCGGGTGCTGATCGACCCGTACCTGTCCGGTCCTGTCTCCGCCGTGAAAGCGGCCGAGCTGGAGCGGCCGGACGCGATCCTGGTATCTCATGCCGCCTACGACCACCTCGGCGACACGGCCGCGATTGCCCGGCGCACCGGCTCCCCGGTCGTCTGCGGGGGCGAGGTGCGGGCGATGCTGATGGAGGAGGGGATCCCGGCCGAACAGATCCAGGCGACGACGTGGGGCATCCTCGTCGAGGTTGGTGGCGTGACGGTGCGGCCGGTCGAGTGCCACCACTGGTCGCAAGGACGGTTGCGGAGCGGACAGTTCGTGACCGGGGTGCCGATGGGCTTCATCGTCGAACCGGAGCCCGAGATCCGGGTCTACCACTACGGCGATACCGCGATCTTCTCCGACCTCAGGCTGATCGGAGAACTTTATCGGCCGACGGTTGCCATCCTCGGCTGCGCCAACCCGGACGAGCTTCTCGCCCAGGCGGTCGGTCCCGGTCGGTTGCTCACGGGCGAGATGTCTCCGGATGAGGCGGCGTTGGCTGCCGAATGGCTCGCGGCACCGGTGGCGATTGCCAGCCACTACTACGACGCCGAACAATCCGACGTGAAGGCGTTCCTCGACGCGGTGCCCCGCCACGATTCTGCTGGTGCCCGCCAAGTTCTGGCGCCGGTTCTCGGGGAGACACTGTCCCTCGAGTGCATAGAAGGGACCATCGAGGTACGGCGGGAGCAGCCCCGAGTGGCCGACAGCCGATGAACGGGACTGCATCGGGAGGCAGCGCGTGAAAGCCGTCGTGACCCGCGGTCCGTTCGAGGTCGTGGTCGAGGATGTGGGGGAACCCCAGCCGGGTCCGGGCGAGGCGCTTGTTCGGATCGAACGGGTCGGGATCTGCGGCAGCGATCTCTCCCTCTTCAAGGGAATGCACCCCTACCAGCGTTACCCCCGCATCCAAGGGCACGAGGTCGCCGGTCGGGTGGTCGGGTTCGGGGAAGGCGACCGCCGCGGTCTCGCGGTCGGCGACCTGGTGGCGGTGGAGCCGCTGATCGCCTGCGGCTCCTGTTACCCCTGCCGGATCGGGCGCGGCAACTGCTGCACCGACCTCAAGGTGCTGGGCGCCCACGTCGATGGGGCTTTCCGCGAGTACGCTGCCATTCCGTCGACGATGCTCTACCCAGCCAACGATCTCGAACCGGACCTCGTCGCCCTCTGCGAGCCGATCTCGATCGCCGTCCAGGCGGTGGCCCGCGCCGCGATCGGCCCGGAGGACCGGGTGGTCGTGATGGGAGCGGGCCCCATCGGGGCCGGTATCTGCCTCGTTGCGACGGACCGCGGCGCCCGCGTCCTGTGCGTCGATCTCCTGCCGTCGCGACTCGAACTCGCCTCGGTCTACGGGGCGGAACGGACGGTCGTGGCGGGTATCGAAGACGTGGAGGCGGTGGTCGCGGCCTGGACCGAGGGCG
The DNA here is from genome assembly GCA_902806345.1 of uncultured Thermomicrobiales bacterium. GTDB lineage: Bacteria > Chloroflexota > Chloroflexia > Thermomicrobiales > UBA6265 > CADCWF01. The sequence continues at coordinate 6,955 of CADCWF010000047.1, read as the reverse complement.
ACGGACCGTCGGTGGCGATCGACGCCGTCGGGGCGCCGCCGGTGATCCGCCAGTGCTGCGGGTTGGTCGCCAACGCCGGAAGGGTGGTGATCGTCGGTCTCTCCGCGCAGGAAGTGAGCCTGCCGATCATCGACTTCACCCGCAAGGAGATGACGCTCCTCGGATCGCGGAACAACGCCGGGCGGTTCGGCGAGGCCGTCTCGCTCGTCCGTCGCAACCGCGACCGGGTCGGGGCGATGATCACCCACCGTTTTCCGCTGCCCGAAACGTCCGAAGCCCTCCGGTTCGCTGCCGACAACCCGGCAGCGGTGGAGAAGGTGATGATCGAGGTCGCCTAGGCGCGAACCCGTCCGGATTCCGCGCCGTTACTCCACGTCCCCGTAGCGCAGGGAGCGGACCGCGCTCGCTAACGCGGCGCTGATCCGGTCGTGGCGGTCGATCACCTCGATGATGTCGTCGATCCGTCGGGTCAAGGCGAGCACGGTATCGATGTCGCGCGGGTTGGCACGGACCGCGTCCAGGGAGGCACGGAGCCCTTCGGGGAGCCCACCTTCTGTGTGGAGGGCGTGTTCCAGTCGGTCGGCAAGGGCGGCCGGTTGGAGACGCGTCGCCCCGAGCGCGGGAAGCAGGGCGCGTAGCTCGTCGAGCAGTTCCGCGGCGCGAAGTCCAGTTTCCTCCGCCTCTGCGATGGGTGGGGATCGGAACGACCGTGCGGCCGTTCGCGCCCCGGTGGACTCTCCGATGGCTGGGAACGTCGCCGGCAGCGGGGACGATGCCTCCGGGGATGCAGCCCTGTCTGCGGCAGGGTCTACCGCCTCTAAGGGTGTGCCAGCGGACGCGATGGCCACAGAGGGGGACGTCGGAGGCGGCTCCGGCTGCTCCACCGGATCGCTCTCGAAGGCAAACGTTGCCGTTTCCCTCTGCAGTTCATCCGGCTCGCCCGCGGTCGGGACGATCCGCCAACCGGACGGAAGTTCATCGGGACGTGTTGCGTTGGTGGTTCGATCAGACTCCACGTCATCACCGGAGCCGACCGCGGTTTGGGTCGACTGCGGGGAGGAGGGCCAGGCGGCTGAATCGGAGGAGGGTTGGTCGGCGGCCGCCGCGTCGTCCGGAGGGGACGGGTTCCCGACGCGGTCAGCGTCCCTACTGCTGCCAGGCGGTCCCTCCGACGTGTCCTCGCTGGGCCACGTCGTCGAAATCAGTTGGTCCTGTTCGCCGCCCGATTCCGGGAACCTCCGATCGTCTCGGGGGGTATGGGGAACCACCCAGCTGGCAGTTGGATCGGCGGTCGGGCGCTCGGGGCTCATCGGGTCCGCTGACAACGGATTCTGGACCGCGGGAGCCTCGTCGGTGATGGGCGTCAGGGTGGTGCCGCAGAACGTGCAGAACTTGGCGCTCGGCCGTGCTTCCGTCTTGCACGTGGGACACTGGATCATGCCGCCCCCTTGCCCTGGACGCCGCCTCCGCAGCGCTGAATGGTACACGTCTCCGAACCGCTGGTCGGGACGGGGACACGGCACGGCTGGGCCGGGGCGGTGCGACAATGGGCACCCTGAAAGACGGCAGAACCGAGGAGAGCGACCGCGTGAGCGAGGCGTTGAAGGACCGGATGATGATCGCCCAGCGGGAGGTGCGGCCGGGCGAGGGCGAGGCGCTCGAACTGAAGGCCGGCGAACTGCTGCAGATCATCGACGTCGAGGGCAAGCAGGTTGCCGACTTCGTCGTCTTCTCGCAGACCGATCGCGACGAGTGGGGCTCGACGAGCGTCTCGCGGGCAGCCAACGACAACATCATGATGTCGCTCGGCCGACAGTTCTGGTCGAACCGGCGGCGCCCACTGCTGGAACTGGTCGAAGACACCGTCGGCCGCCACGACATGCTCTACGCCTGCTGCGACCCGGTCCGCTATGAGGCGTTAGGATCGCCCGGCCACGCCAATTGCCGCACCGGCTTGGCGGAGTCCTTGGCCGGGTACGAGGTCGCGTACGACCGGGTCCCCGACCCCGTCAACTGGTTCATGAACGTGGGGATCAAGCAGCGGGGCGAACTGGAGATCCGGGAGCCGCTGTCGGAGAAAGACGACTACGTGGTGCTCAAGGCTTTGGCCGACGTGGTAATCGCCGTCTCGGCCTGTCCGCAGGATCTGGTGCCGACCAACGCCATGAAACCAACGAACATCCGGGTTCGGGTCTACGCCTGATCCAAGGTCTGCCGCCGTGGTGCGGGCCCGACGCCGCTCGCGGCGTCGGGCCCGCTAAGCAAGCGGCACTAGAAGATCCAGATCAGCAGGATGATGATCAGGATAAGCGTCAGCAATCCGCCGCCGATGTACATGGCCGCATCCTCCTCGATTGCCGCGAGACCCGATGCCTCGGGCGGCAAAGACAGTCGGACGCACTCTGCGTGCCAGGAGTCGAGGGCGCATCGTCGGCGTTCGTCGTGGTGGCTGCCAGCCCCGCCGCGCTGGCTCGGGGATCGTTGAAGAACCGTTGAGCCGACCTCTTGACACCGCGGCACAACCTGCTAAGATGCCCTCACTGAAGCGCAAGGCCCCGTGAGAGCGGGGGAACGGACGCGAAGCGATTCGCGGAAGTTCGGAGGAATCGACGGATCGGGTTCGCCCGATGACGAGGTTCCCTTCGGGAGGTCGATCGAGGCGGCAACGCCGAGGTGACCGCTGGGCGGAGGCAGATCGGACCACGCCGGTCGACGGGGGATCGTCTTCGGACGGACCCAATCGAACGGCCACACCCGACGAGCGGATGCCCCGGGCATCGACCGGATACCCTCCGGGGCGATGGCCGAATCGCCGGTGAACCCGACGAGCAATCGTTCGGGCGACTGGCGAACCGAGGTTCCGGACGGCTGCAGGGCCAACCGGAAGCCACGGTGCTTCAGGCACGAGACGCCGACGGCCGCGCAAGCGCTGTCGGCGTTTCTGCGTCCGCGAGTTGGCAGCAGACGACGAGTCCCGCTCGCGCCGCTTGGACGGGCCGCTTCGGCCCTGCTGGCCTCTCCACCATCCAGGGCGCTCAGGTGCTGGTAGAGGCATCCCGAACGTCAACTCGGGTGACTCGTGATGGACGGGAATCGAACGGCGCTCTTCGATGAGTTGGCCGAGACATTTGACGACGATGTCGGTCTGGAGAGCACGAATTTCCCGTTCGGAGGCTACAACCAGAGCCTGAGCGAGATCGCCGCCGAGGCCCGCCGGCTTGCCCCTCGCCCCGTTGTCGACTTCGGATGCGGGACGGGAGCGTTGTTCGCCAGACTGCAACGCGACGGCACTGAAGTCGAAGCCTGGGGGGCGATTGCTCGCCCCGGATGCTTCGTCGGGCACGCGAGAAAATCCCGACGGCACGGCTCTTGACCGACGTCATTGCGGGCGACCTAGCCGAAGCCGGACTCCGCCGGTTCGGCGCGATCGTCTCCACGTACACGTTCCACGAAATGCCGGACGAGCGGGAATTCGACGTCCTCTAGATCCTCCGGGAGCGGTAGCGGGAACCAGCCAACGTTCTCGCCGTCGCCGACATAGCCTTCGCCACGGATGTCGACCGAGACGGCGTCAAGGCGCGAACCGGGGAAAGGGACGAGACCGAACACAACCTGGTGGCTGACCGGTTCCTCGGCCGACTCGCAGCGCTCGGAATCCCGGCCGACTACCCACAGGTGCCGTTCTGCAGCGGTGTCTTGACCGTCCCGGCCGGCGCCGGACCTTCGCCCATCGCGTAATCGTGCTGCCCCTGAACAACCGGGTCAGCACCCTCCGGGACTACTCCGCGAGCCGCCAAAAGCGCTCGGCCGCGGCGCCGCCGCCGATCCGCTCGGCGTAGGTCCGGAGTGAGGTGGCGATCTCTTCCCGGCTCGTGCCGACCCCGACGTAGTGGCGGAAGATCGTCTCGAGCTGCGACGGATAGGCGAGAACGGCGTCGATCTTGGCGTCCCAGTGTGGCCCAATGGGCACGGTCGGCCCCGGTTCCATCGGTGTCTCCGCAGCCAGCGACTCGAGGCGCTGGTCCAGGGCCTGGGGCCTCAAGGCGTAGGGGAGATCCTCGTAGAACCAGACATCCCATCCCCGGCGGGCCAGGAGCACGCCGGCCGCCGTCGCGTGCCGGTGATCGACGTGGCCGCCCACCCCGAGCGGAACGTAGAAGCGTACCGACCGATCCGGCCGATCGGGGAGGCCGAGACTGGCCACGATCTCGCCCGGGAGACCGGCCTCGTCGGCAGCTGGCCGGCCGAAGAGGTCGTCGTCGTTCGTGAAGCGGTCTCCGCGGTAGATCGAGTCCCGGAAGGGTAGGAGTTCGGTTTCGACCCCGAGGACGCGGGCCGCCGCGGCCTCCTCGGCGCGGCGGCTCGCGATCACCTCCGCGGCGGCGAGACCCCAGCCGGCATGCATCGCCTGGGCAAACCCCGAAAGGGGTTGCCCAGCGGCCGGCTCCTGGCCGAACACCACCGCGACGCGGGACCTCGCTCCGTACGCGGCGACGCGTGCCGCCACTCCCCCACAGGAGAGGGCGATGTCGTCGTAGTGGGGAGAGACGAAGCGATGGCTGGATACCGCCTTCAGCGCCGAATCGTCGATCATCCAGTCTCCCGGTTGGGGGCTGTCGCGCCCGTCGCTCTGGGCGCGGCGACGCCGCGCACCCGCTCGTCGCCGACCCGCCGCGTGATCTTCCGCTGGTCGAGGTGTTCGAGGGTGGCCTGGGCGTACTTGCGGCTCGTCCCGAAATGGTCGCGGAACCCGGCCAGCGTCAAGGTCCCATCGCGGTCGATCATCGCGACGGTTTCGGCCACGATCCGCTCGTACGCGTCGGGGGCGTAGTACAGCCCCTCGCCGACCTCGATGACTTCACCCAGGTTGCGGAGGGCACCGGTGGTGCCCGCGTCGAGCCCGAAGTCGGCCGGTGCTGGCGGTGCGAACGGCGATCCGGCGAGGGCCCGCAGCCACTGATTCGCCTGGGCGCGGCTGGCCGGATCGAGTGAGATCGAGAAATCCGGCAGGCGAAGCGTCGATCCGTCGTCGACCGCGAGTCCACGGGAGGCCACAGTTGTGACCAGGTCATCGAACAGCCGAGCTGGCGAGAGGCGGAGACGACTCCTGACCTCCTCCCGCGGCATCCCCTTGCGGAGCGGCTGCGCGGTGTGGAATCCAGCCAGGGTCTCCGCAAGCCGTGCCGTGATGCCCTCCCAGACCTGAGCAGCGACAACCCACGTCCCAGGCTTGAAGGTCCCCGTCTGGTCGCCGCCGAGCCGGATCGCATCGCCCTCGGCAATGATCTCGGCGAGCACCGAGTCGACCTGCTCGGGCGCCAGGCCAGCCACCCCGGATCGTAGCTCCCGGACCTCGCGCGGACCGGCCTCCAGGGCCTGCAGGACGAGCTCGTCAGGGCTTCCCTGGGCCAGTGTCTCCAGGGCGCCCACCACCTCTCGCCGGAAGCGCTTGTGGCGGACGGGCAGGGGATCGACGATCTCGCCGCCGCCGATCGTCTCGCTCGGGGACGGGCGACGGACGATGAAGCGGTCTCCCTTGAGGACCGCGAGCGGGGTGCGGAACCGGAACTGGACCCAGCCTTCCTCGCCTGGCGCGATCGACTCCCGGTCGAGCAGGGTCACCCGTGCCGGGATCTCGGCGGACCCGGTGAAGAGGTCGACGGCGTCGTTTTGCTCCAGGCGCACCGGCGAATCCGCCAGGAGCCGGAGCCTGGCGTCCAGCCTTTGGGAGTTGGAAAGCAAGCCCGGCGGAGCCAAGACATCGCCCCGGTGGATGTCTTCGGTCGCCAGGCCGGTCAGGTTGATGGCGACCCGGCTGCCCGGTAGCGCCCGTTCGGCCTTTCGCTGGTGGGTTTGCAGGCCGCGGATCCGGGTCGTCCGTCCGGCGGGGGAGAGCCGGAGCTCCTGGCCGACCGCCAGTTCACCGCCGACGAGGGTGCCAGTGACGACGGTGCCGAACCCCGAGACGGAGAAAACGCGGTCCACGGGCAGCCGCGGTTTGATCCCGCCTGGACGCGCCGGAGCTGCTTCGAGCACCGCATCGAGCGCCGATCGGAGGTCTTCGAGCCCGGCGCCGGTCAGGGCGGAAACGGGCACCAGTTGGGCATCGGCCAAGCTCGTCGGGGCGAGGCGGTCGCGCACCTCTTCGGCCACCAGGTCGAGCCACTCACGGTCGACCGTGTCCGCCTTGGTCAGTGCCACTACGCCGAGCCCGACGCCGAGGAGATCGAGGATCGCGAGGTGCTCTGCCGTCTGCGGCATCGGCCCTTCGTCGGCGGCGACGACGAGCAGGGCGGCGTCGATGCCGCCGACGCCGGCGAGCATGTTCTTGATGAAGCGCTCGTGCCCCGGGACATCGACCACACTGAGCTGCCGCCCGCTCGGCAGCTCGAGCCAGGCGAAGCCGAGGTCGATCGTCATCGACCGCGCCTTTTCCTCGGCGAGGCGGTCGGGGTCGATCCCGGTCAGCGCCTTGACGAGCGTCGACTTGCCGTGGTCGACGTGGCCGGCCGTGCCGACGACGGCCGGCGGTCGCTTCGAGTCGGACGGGGATGCGGAGGTCACGGTCGGCGTCGATCCTTGGGCGAAGGACACTGCTGGAGGAGCGTCGGTCCTGTGGACTCGATGAAGACAGGATAGCCCGATTCGTCGGCGACCCGATCGGCGGGTCTTGAAGCGGCGACCAGTAAGGCCGAGTCCGGCTTGACTTCAGCGGGTGCGTCCACCTGCACGGAGATCTTGACGCGCTCGTCGATGGACCATCGTTCCTCATCACGCAAGAGGCATCAGCTCGCCAGGGACCCCGAGGGCGAATGGTTCGACTTTCGCAAATAGATGAGGGTGAGTCGTGGCGAGACCGCCTGCCGGTGATCCTCGGCGTACCCCAGACGCCGATAGAGTCGAAGGTTGTCATCGCTCAGGTGACCGGTGAACAGTTCGAAGCAGTCGGCGTCGG
>CADCWF010000046.1 GCA_902806345.1 uncultured Thermomicrobiales bacterium | reverse complement strand
TCGGAGCGTGGCCGGAGGGGACCGGGCTGCTGGCCCGCGAGTCGCGCTGGAACCGGATCTACGACCTCTCCCCGATCCGCCGTGACCTCCCGGAGTTCCAACCGAAGATCGCGCTGGCCGAGGCGGCGCCCGAGATGATCCGCCGCCTCGACGCCCGCGGCTTGATCCCCGACGCCCGCTCGGACCCGGCCGAGGACCGGATCATCGCGTCGCTCGACCGGTTGGCAAAGGAGTTGGCGCCGGAAGCGCCGGTGGCCTAGGCCAAACGTCGGACCGGCGGACCGCGGCCGACGGCGTCGCAACAGTCGTCAACGACGTTGCTCGTGCCGACGCTTCGCCTGTCCAAGTCCCCGCCATCCCAAGGAACGGCGAAGGGTCTTCCGCCGCAGCGGCGTCACTCGGAAGGTGGATGCGGGAGTCGGAGAGAGATCCTTCGACTTCGCTCGGGATGACGGACCACGCGGGCCGGGCCCCGCTCGGCGCCCGGCAACCCGACCGTCCGGCGCCGCGGGCGTGGTCGCCGCTGTCCCCGACCGGTCGTCCCTATCGGCGAACGCCTATCGGCCAGAGGAGGAACGGATGGAACGGCCCATCGGCATCGGTTTGGTCGGCACCGGCGTGGTGAGCACCTACGACATCCTGCCGAACCTGGTCCGGCCGGAGGTGCGGCAGCGGCTCAACCTGGTCGCGGTGTGCGACGTCGTCGGCGAGCGGGCGAAGGAGACGGCGGCGCACTTCGGCGTGCCTCGGTGGTACGCCGACGCCGCCGAGCTCGCCCGCGACCCGGAAGTCGAGATCGTCGCCATCGCCACCCCCGTGCCGCACCACCTGGCGCCGGCGCTGGCGGCCACCGGCGAGGGCAAGCACGTCTACCTCCAGAAGACGATGACCCTGACGGTGGCGGAGGCCGACGACCTGATCGCCGCCGCCGGCGCGGCCGGGGTCAAGGTCGCCGCCGCGCCGGGCAACCACCTGCGCTCGGCCTCCTTCCGCGCCGTCCGCGAGCGGATCGCCGAGGGCGCGATCGGCAAGGTCTGCTGGGGTCGCGCCCAGAAGGGCACCCGCCACGAGGAGGACGCCCGTCGGCAGCCGGGGGGGCAGCTCGCCGCGGTCGACCCCACCTGGTACTACAAGCCGGGGGGCGGTCCCCTGCGGGACGCCGCGGTCTACGACCTGCACGCGGTGACCTGGCTCCTCGGTCCGGCCCGGCGGGTCACCGCGATGTCGGGCATCGCCATCCCCGAGCGGCGCTGGCAGGACCGCTCGATCGACGTCGAGATGGACGACAACACCCACTTCATCCTCGACTTCGGCGAGGCCCGCTACGTCGTCTTCAGCTCCCACTTCGTCCGCGGCAGCCGGCAGGTGCCGAGCCTGGAACTCTACGGCGAGACCGGTTCGGTCGTCATGGGCGGCCGCTCCGAGGGCGGCTACGAGCTGTTCTCGGCGTCGGCGGATCGGGACCGGGGCGGGTTCGTCGAAGCGCGGGTCGAGGTCGGGGCGGCGGAGCCGTCGGGCGCGGCGCTTGAGGGGCTCAACCACTACATCATCGGCGACCTCGTCCACCTGGCGGACTGCATCCTGGAGGACCGGCAGCCGGAGCTGGGCGCGGCGCAGGCGCGCCATGTGATCGAGATCATCGAGCGGACGTACGAGTCGGCCCGGCTCGGCAAGACGCTCGACCTGGAGACGAGTTTCTCCTGGCCGTAGCCGGGTTTCGGGGCGGGGGCCGATCCGGATTCGGGGTGAACGGGTCTGGTCTCGGGCGCTGACCCTTACCCCCGGTCGCTCTCCCCGGGAAGCCCTCACCCCCAGCCCCTCTCCCGATGCGCGGGAGAGGGGAGTCTTGCATGGAGCGTTGGTTTCCCTGGCGTCGGACTTGGCGGTGCGCCGCCCAGACGGATGAGCCCGGTGATTACCCGGATGCCGTGTCGGTTCGCTCCGGTGCGGCGGGAACGTCCATCCCCGGGAAGGGCTCGCCCGGGAGCGGCAGGTGGATGCCGATCGTCGTCCCGGCGTCGGCGACGAGCAGCTCGCCGCTGACGTAGGAGGCGTCGTCGGAGGCGAGGAAGGCGACCACCGCCGCCATCTCGGCCGGCTCGGCGAAGCGGCCCAGGGGCACCCGCTTCAGGTAATCGGGGCCGCCAACCGGGTCCTCGGTGACGGGGTTGGCCCGGGTCCGGACCATGCCGGGGGCGACCGCGTTGACCCGGATCCCGTAGCGCCCGAGGTCGAAGGCGGCCGACTTGACGAGGGCGACGATGGCCCCCTTCGAGGCGTTGTAGGGGGCCATGTTGCTCTCGACCCAGAAGGCGTTGGTCGAGGCGGTGGCGACGATCGCGCCGCGGCGGGCGGGGATCATCACCCGGGCGGCTTCCTGCATGCAGAAGAAGGTGCCGGTCAGGTTGACGTCGATCACCCGCCGCCATCGCGCCTCGTCGATCTCGGCGAAGGGCTGGGCGTCGGCGATGCCGGCGTTGGCGGCCAGCACGTCCACCCCGCCGAACCGTTCGACGCAGCGGGCGACGGCGCGCCGGACGTCGTCCCGATTGGCGATGTCGGCGCTGATCCCTTCGGCCTCCCCGCCCGCCGTGGCGATCTCGGCCGCGGCGGCCGCCGCCGCCGCGGCGTCGATATCGACCAGGAGCACGGCCGCGCCCTCGGCCGCGAGCCGCTCCGCGATCGCCCGGCCGATGCCGTGGGCGGCGCCGGTGACGACGGCCGCTTTCTCCGAGAATCGCTGCACCACCCCGGTGCCCTCCGCCTTGCTCGGCCGCCGACCGCGGCCGGTCGCGTTTCCGAGAATAGCTGCCCCGCCGATACGGTATCGGCGCGGTCAATCGCCCCGCGGACCCCGCTCACGCTTCGACATTCCAACTGGTGCGTCCAACTTGAAATGTCGCATCCCGACCGGCGGCTGTGCCGCCGAGCCCGGCGCTGAAGCACCGGGCTGAAACCACGAAGGACCCTGAAGGGTCCTGAACACGACTACCGCCAAGCGGACGAATCGGCTTGGACGCAGCGGTGAGCCTGCTGGCGAAGAAACGCTCTTCGCCTCGGCCATTCGAGGACGGAATGCCGCGGCCGTGGCGGGTACCGAGGAGAGGTCCTTCGCCTGCGCGCCCAGGTTGACGGGTGTTCCGAGCGGCGCGAATGATCGGATTCGGTACCGGCCGAGCACGAACGAGGGATTCCCGAGGCAGACGACGGTGACAGTCCACCGCGGGCCGAACGGTTCAGCCCGCCACCGCGTAGTGGTGGGAGTAGGCCCAGAGCCCGGCGGCGCGGACCGCGCCGTCGTCGTCCAGCTCCGGCCCGAAGCGGTCGACCGCCAGCCCGTCCAGCGGCAGCGACGGCGTCCCGTGGACGATCTGCTCGGCCAGCAGTTGGCCCAGACCCGGCGACGCCGACAGGCCGCCGACGCAGCACCCGGTGATCGCGTAGAAGCCGTCGAGCCCCGGAACCGGCCCGACGAGGGGGCGGTCGTCGGCGGTCATCGTCGGCAGGCCGCCGCGCAGCTCGCGGACCGGCGCCGCCGGGATGGCCGGGAAGATCTCCGCCACCGACTCGGCGAGGCGGCCGACGACGCCGGGGTCGAGCGGCAGGTCGGCGACCTGGAACCCCACCGGCAGGTCGCCCGGAGAGACCGCCAGCGGGTCCGGCTCGTAGCCGCCGAGCAGCAGGCCGCCGCCGTCCGGGCGGACGTAGACGTTGACGTCGATCACCCGGCAGATCGCCTGGCCGTCGGCGACGCCGGGGATTGGCGCGGTGACCATCAACTGGTGGCGCACCGGCTGGATCGCGATCCGAAGGCCCGCCTCGGCGGCGACCAGCCGCGCCCAAGCGCCGGCGGCGTCGACGACGACCGGGGCGTGGATGCGCTCGCCGCCGGCGACCACGCCGATGACGGAGCCGTTCCGGCGCTCGATCGCGGTGACGGGCGCGAACGGCCGGGTGGCAGCGCCGAGGGCTTGGGCGGCGCGGGCATAGCCGATCGGCAGTTGCGCCGGCTGGAGGTAGAGGTCGCTCGCGGTGAACCACATCGCCTCGACCCCGACCGGCCGGGCGTAGGGCGCCAACCGGGCCAGGTCCGCCTCGTCGATGTGGTCGATGGCCAGTCCGAGTTCCTGGCCGGCGGCGACCTCGGCCCGGATCTGGGCGGCGTCTTCCGCGGTCCGGGCCATCTTGGTGCTGCCGCCCTCGTGGTAGACCAGCGGCTGCCCCGTCTCCTCGGCGAAGCGGCGGATCTTCTCGACGCTCAGCATCGCGATCCGGGTCATGTCCGGTTTGGCCCGGATCTGCTGGGTCAGCCCCGCCGCCCGGGGCGATGTCTGGGAGCCGAGCGCGAAGCGGTCCAGCAGCGCCACGCTCTGGCCGAGCCGGGCCAGGTGGTAGGCCGTGCTCGCGCCGAACGCGCCCGAGCCGATGACGACCGCGTCGACCTCCGTGCTCACCGTGCCCCTCCCGTCGTCCACCGCCCGGCGGCCGCGAGCGGCCGCCGGATCGCCGACAGGATACGGCCAACGGCATGGCGCTGCGCTGGTCGAGGGATGCCGGCCGCTTCCCGCTGGCCGGCGCGGTATGATCGACGGCCGGGGTTCTGCCGCCGGGCCGAACCGCCGCCATGGAGAGCGCGTTGGGCACGAGGCAACCAGAAGCGGGAGGACCCGATGCAGGAGTTCGCCGCCGCCGACACCGACGCGGCGATCACCTTCTACCGGAGCATCGACGACCCGACCGCCAGGGCCGTCTTCGACCTCCTGATCGACCACCCGGAGCAGCGGCTCGACGGCGCCGCCATCGCCGCCCAACTCGGGCTCGAACGTCACCGCGACGTGGCCCGGGCGACCTTCCGGATCGGGCAGATCGCCGCGGCCCACGGCCGGAGGCGGCCCTGGCACGAGGCGCAGTTGGGCTACTGCATGGCGGACGACCAGGCAGCACTCTTCCGGCGCGCCCGGGACGCCGCGTCCAGTGGATAGCGGCCGTGGTGTGCCGTCGTGCCGAACGAAGGCGCAGAATCCCTCTCCGAGTTGGAGAGCGCCCGCGGGAACGCCGCCGCTGCTGTGGGGCCGACTCGGGTCCCCGAGTAAGACCCAAGGAGAGATCCTTCGCTCTGCTCAGGATGACGGGGTGCGGGCCGTCGTCGCATTTCTTCACCCGGCCTCCGCTCGCAACCCCGGCACCACCTCGCGGGCGACGGTCCGCAGGACAGCGTGCTCCTCGTCCGAGCGGGGCCACGGGATCTGGAAGTCGGCGAAGCCCGCCGCCCGGTAGGCCGCGACGCCCTCGGCGAAAGCCCCGGCCGAGGCGAGCAGGTTGAGGCTCGGGCTGATGCCGCGGAGGATCGTGGCCGGGTCGCGGCCGATCTCCCGGCAGAGGGTGGTCAGGCGCTCGTTGCCGGCGGCGGCCTCGGCCGGGTCGCCGCGGGCGTTCCAGATGTCGGCGTGGCGGGCGGTCAGGCGCAGCATCCGCGGCAGCGAGGCGCCGATCAGAACCGGCAGGCGGGTTTGCACCGGCTTCGGCGCGAAGGGGGCGTCGAGGAGCTGGTAGTAGCGGCCGTCGTAGGTCGTCCGCTCCTCGCGGTGGAGGAGGTCCCAGACCTCGAGCGCCTCGGCGAACATGTCCACTCGCTCGCCGGCGGCGGGGAACGGGAAGCCGTAAGCCTCGTGCTCCCGCTCCAGCCAGCCGGCGCCGACGCCGAAATCGACCCGACCTCCGGACATGTGGTCGACCGTCACCGCCTGCTTGAGGAGGAAGGCGGGGTTGCGGTAGGTGTTGCCGCAGACCATCACCCCGAGGCGGACGCGTTCGGTGACGAGGGCGAAGCCGGCCAGGATCGTGTACGCCTCGTGGGTGGGGTCCTCCACGTCGCGCAGGCCGTAGAAGTGGTCGACCACGTAGAGGGAGTCGAAGCCGAGCGCCTCGACCTCGCGCGCCCGCTCCGCCAGCTCCGGCCACGGCGCCCGCTGCCCGAGCACGATCCCGAACCGCAGGGGAGGCGAGGCATTCAATTCGGCAGCGCTCCTCTCCCGGCAAGATGGCGGGGTTGCCGCCCCGGGTCGTCGACGGCGATCGGCGCAAGCCCATCGTGCCCGAGGCGTTGTCGACGGACGCGGTCGCGGTTGGCGGGGCCAGCCGCCTCGCCGCCGGCGGAGGGCCGCCGCGCGCCGCCCGGCGCCGCCGGGGAGAACCCGGGCGAGGACCCCTGGCCCGATGATGGCACCGGCCCGATGATGGCACCGGCCCGACCGCGGCACAAGACCCCCTCGGAACCGGCGCTGGAGACGACGGAAGGGGGGTGCGTTCCAGTCGGGGCGCCGACCGGGCGAGCGGGCGCCGCTCAGCAGCGGATCGCAGAAGAGCCGACTGTTCCGCAACCCGCGGAGGTGGCAGCGTTGGGCACGACCGGCCCCGGACGGACCCGCTTGCTCAACGCCGATGGCTGGAGGGGTGGCAGGGCGCGCACCACTCCTTCCGGTGCAACGTCGCGCCACGCCCACCCGAAGACGAACCTTCCTCCGGTTGACGGCGGGCTTGCTTGCGCCACGGGCCGGGCGCCGCTCTCGCTCAGCGCTCGGGAGACCACGTGACGCCCGGATCGAGCGGGTGGATCGGGCGACGCAGGCGGCGGTAGGCGAAGCTCGCCAGGTCGGGGCTGCTGATCCCCGGCGCGTCGACCTCGATCACCCTCGTCGCGATCGGCTCGAAGGCGGCCCGGAAGTGGGCGGCGCTCTTCAGCACGAGGATCCGCCGCTCGGTCGGCTCGATGCCGAAGGCCCGGAAGAAGTTGAGGTCGTGGGGGTGGCCCCGCAGCTCGGTGAGCTGGAGCTCGATGCCGCCGGGGCCGCCGATCTCCAGCACCACCGTGCGGCCGCGGCTGGCGGTCGTCCCGGCGCCCATTGGGCCGGCCAGGGGAAAGCTGCCCTCGTGGATCAGGCGGACGGTTCCGGTCACCTCGACCGGCGGCCCGTGCAGCCCGTCGTGGCGGCCGCCGACCGCCAGGGTCAGGTCGGCGCCGACGCCGGCGGCGATGCAGGCTGCGACCGCCTCGCGGTCCATGATCTGGGCGACGGCGGCCGAGCGGGCCCCCGCGTCCAGCAGGCCCCGGAGGACGGTGGTGCCGTCGCCGGCCGTCCCGCTCGCCCCGGAGTCGGCGACGTCGGCCAGGACGTAGACGCTGCCGGCCGGGGTGGCCATCGCTTCGGCGATGGCGGTGGCGACCGGGGTCGGCCGGACGGCGAAGTCGGCGCGTCGCTCCCAGCAGACGGCGGCCAACTCGTCGGCGTACCGGCGGGCGAGGGCCGGGTCGCCGTCCGTGACGACGACCGTCGATACCCCCGCGAACGGGACGTCGGCGAACGGGAAGCCGCCGAGGACCGTCGCGGCCAGCACGCCGGGTTCGCGCTCGATCTCGCGGGCCCGGTCGATCGCGATCTTCAGCGGGGACTGCCAGGTGGTGACCATCGCCTGGTTGGGGACGACGAGCGGGAGCCTGGCGTGGGCCATCGCCGGCCGGGCCTCGCCGCGGACGGTCGCGGCGAGGATCTGGAGCGCCCGGGCGCCGGTCTCGGGCATGTCGGTGTGCGGGTACTCCTTGTAGCCGACGAAGGCCTCCACCCCCGCCACCATCGCGTCCGACAGGTTGGTGTGGAGGTCGAGCGGCGCCACGATCGGCACCGCCGGTCCGACCACCTCGCGGACCGCCTCGATCAGGAGGCTTTCGCCGTCGTCGTGGTCCGCCAGCGCCATCGCGCCGTGGAGGACGAGCAGGACGCCGTCGACCGGCAGCGCGGCCCGGACCCCGGCCAGGATCTCGTCGCGCAGCGCGTCGAACGCCTCGCGGGCGACCCGGCCGCCCGGCATCACCGCGCCGTAGGTGGTCGGGACCAGCTCCACCCCGAGCCGCCGGGCCTCGGCGACGGCTCCGCCGTAGACGGTGCCGGTGCCTTCGAGGTCGAGCAGGTGCTGACCGCGGACGACGGTGCCGAAGCCCGGACGCAGGAAATCGGCGAGCGTCGTCGGTTCCCGCTGGAAGGTGTTGGTCTCCTGGGCGATGCCGCCGGTGACGATCCGCATCCTGGCCTCCTGGGCGAGTCCTCGCGGTGGACGGCTAGCGGCGCCGGTTCGCGGCCGCCGACCTCCCACCGGCCGTTGCCGCGACCGGCGACCGCGTGGTCGCGGGAGCTTGCAGCTTACCTACCACGGAGTCACGGGTCAGTAGGTCTTGACGAGTGTCCCGAAGGCGTATACTCTGCCTCTCGTTGCATCGCGTTACGATGCATCGCGAAGATGACTAACGAGGTAGGGGGCCATGGGCGGTGAGGACGTGCCAGGGAGACGCTCGCGCGGTCCGGGAGACCTGCTGCCGCTGACGCCCGCCGCGCTGAACGTCCTGCTGGCGCTGGCCGACGGGGAACGCCACGGCTACGGGATCATGCTCGAGGTGAGGGAGCGGACCGGCGGGAGCGTCCGGCTCGGGCCGGGCACGCTCTACGGGGCGATCAAGCGCCTGAAGGAGGGCGGCGTGATCGAGGAGTCCGGGGAGCGGCCCGACCCCGAGGCGGACGACGAGCGGCGCTGCTACTACCGGCTCACCGGCTTCGGCCGCGAGGTCCTGGCGGCGGAGGTCGAACGGCTCGACGGCCTGGTCCGCGCGGCGCGCCGGAAGGGCGCCTTCCCCGCTCCACAGCCGAGCCCGGAGGGGGCGTGATGGCCGCTCGGCGGGGACCGCGCCCGAGGGGGCACGAGCGCGCCGAGAGGGCCTCGGAGCGGGCCTACCGGTCGCTCCTGGGGGCCTACCCGGGCGAGCTTCGACGCGAGTACGGCGACGAGATGGCCCGCTGCTTCCGGGACCTGTGCCGCGAGGCGCTGGACGGCGGCGGCGGTCTGGCTCTGGCGGCGCTGTGGGCGAGAACCCTGCCGGAGTTGGTCCGCACCGCGGTCAAGGAGCGGAGCACCATGTTGACCAGGGACACGTACCGGATCGCCCTCGGCGTCGCGCTCGCGGCGGCGTTCCTCCTCGCCTGGATCGACCTTGCCGTCGGCACCATCGAAGAACCGGAGGGCCTCGCCATGGTGGCACCGATCGGGTTCTTCGCCGTCCCGGTCATCGGCGCCGTGATCGCGTACAACGCGACGAAGACCCGCGGTATCGCGTACCGGGCCGCCGTCGGCGTCGCGCTCGCGGTGACGTTCCTCCTCGCCTTTGTCAACGTCGCCGTCGGGACGATCGGGTCCGAGGGCAACCCCGCCAACCTGCTGTATGTCGGGGTGCCCGCCGTCGGCATCGTCGGCGCCCTCGTCGCGCGCTTCCGGCCGCATGGGATGGCACGCGCGTTGTTCGCCACGGCGCTTGCCCAGGCGTTGGTCCCCGTGATCGCGCTGATGATCTGGAAGCCCCCGGTGACCTCCGGCGTGTTGGAGGTGTTGGGCGCGAATGCGTTCTTCGTCGCGCTGTTCGCCGGATCGGCGTTGCTGTTCCGGCACGCGGCGCGGGACCAAGCCACAGCGGGCGCAGGGCCGCGGGGTTGAACCGCAGGTGCGTCCGAGAGAATCAGGCGTAGACGCCCCTTTGCATCGGCGTGCACCGAGGAGCTCCTGGACGACGGGTCCGCCGCCGCGGCGGCGGACCACCCCGAATCGCCGTCCTGCTCGTCCGCCCAACGACGCTCGGCTGAGTTGCGTCTGGATGTCCGTCCGTAGGGCGCTCGGCTGCGTCGCCGAGGAGGTCAAAGCGGTCGAGTTACCGGAAGGCCGGAGGTCGGGCGATATCCGGCGCACCGAGCACATCCGGCCCGCCAACCGCCGGACACTTGGTTGGCTTGGTGCGGGTGGGCATCCCGCTCGGCCGGCACCACGTCGGGGAAGGCACGGCGGCAACCGCCCATTCACCGACCCCGGCAACCGTGGCCAGCTCCATCGGCCGATCCATGGACAGCGACGTGGGCGTTCACCTCGGCAAGGGGATGGGCAACCGCGGCGGGACCCAGGTTCGACGAACAAACGCTCCTGGTGACGGGCCGGCGCCTACGTCGCCCTCAACGACCGCGACCCTGGGCGGGTCAACGCGGCGTGCGCCCGGCTGGTTTCCGAGGGGATCAGTTGCTCGGGCCATCCCGCTGACGTGCGGGATGCCGCGGCCGTCCAGGCGATGGTCGACGGGGTCGTGGCCGCGGTGGGGGTGCCCGCGGTGGCGGTGGCGAACACCGGCGTCTACCCCACCACGCCATTCCTCGACCTGTCGCCGGAGGAGTGGGACCTCGTCCTCGACACCAACCTGAAGGGCGTGTTCCTGACGTGCCAGGCGGCGGCCCGGGCGATGGCGGCGGC
>CADCWF010000045.1 GCA_902806345.1 uncultured Thermomicrobiales bacterium | reverse complement strand
CCCTGACGTTTCCCGACCGCATCGGCAATCGGCGGGGTGCGCTCCGCGGCGCGCTGACTGGCACGCTGGCGGGCCTTGCCATCCTCGCCCCGACCCGGAGCGGCAAGCGGGCCGCGCTCGCCCAGGAGGCGACCCCAGTCGCCGTGGGGGGCGCCCAAGGCGACGCCGCGAATCCGTACTTCGGCGACGAGATCGATGTGCTCAACTTCGCGTTGACGCTGGAGCACCTCGATTCCACCCTCTATCGGGAGGGGTTGGAGCAGTTCGCCGCCCAGGACTTCGTCGATGTCGGCTACGACGCCTCGGTGCGCGACTACCTGGAACAGATCGTCGCGAACGAGGAGACGCAGGTCGCGTTCCTGACCGAGACGATCTCGTCGCTCGGTGGCGAGCCGGTGGGGCCGGCCGAGTATCAGTTCCCCTACGCCACGCTCGGCGAGTGGCTGGTCCTCTCGCAGCAGGTGGAGGACGTCGGGCTCGACGCCTACACCGGCGCCGCCCGGTACCTGATCGGGAACGACGATCTGTTGACTGCCGCTCTGACGATCCACGCCGTCGAGGCCCGTCAGCTCTCCTACTGGCGTTTGCTCAACGGGGTGGTGCCGTTCCCGGACGCGGTCGAGGCGCCGCTGACGCCGCCGGAGGTGGTGGCCCTGGCCTCGCCGTTCGTCGTCGGCGGCATCCCCGAGCCGACGGCGGGCGCCTGATCTCCACGGCGCGACTGCGAAGGCGGCCCCGGTCCGATCGGACCGGGGCCGCCTTCGTTCGTGTTTGCCGGCGAGCGAACTTGTGCCTCCGAAAAGGAGCGACGGGAAACCCGGGTGGCGGGCTAGTCGGCGACGCCCATCCCTGGTCGGGCAGGACTCGCGACAACCGGGGTAGCGGCGACATCGGTCCGCCGCTCGGCCCGGACGGCCCGGCCGGCGGTCCCGAGGGCGATCACCCAGAAGGTGGCCAGGGCGACATAGGCGGCAATCCGGGCATCACCCTCGACGCCGACGGCGCCCATAATCGTTCGGGCGTTGGTCAGCACGATCAAACCGCCGATCGCGGCGCCGAGGAGCCGCGGGTGGAGGAATCGGACCAACCAGGCGGCCACCGGCGCCGCGACCATGCCGCCCGCGAGCAGGGCGGCAACGACCGGCAGCGCGACGAGAGAGCGGTCGAGCGAGACGAGGAAGCCGATCGAGGCGGCGGAGGCGACCAGGAACTCGCTGGTGCTGACGGTGCCGACGACCTTGCGCGGCTCCATCTTGCCGGAGGCGAGCAGGGTCGGCGTCGAGATCGGCCCCCAGCCGCCGCCGCCGATGGCGTCGAGGAAGCCGGCGACCAGCCCGAGCGGCGCCAGCATCCTGGCGCTGACGCTGCCCTCCCGGAGCTTGATCGCGCCGCCGAGGAAGGCGAAGCGGACGAGCAGGTAGACGCCGAGGACGGAGAGGAAGACGGCGATGAATGGTCGGGCCGCCTCGGCCTGGAGGTTGCTCAGGAGGACGGCGCCGCAGAACGCGCCGACGGCACCGGGGACGGCGAGCCAGCGGACCGTCCGCCAATCGGTGTTGCCAAGCCGGGAGTGGGCGACGCCGGAGGCCAGAGTGGTGCCGACCTCAGCCAGATGGACGCTGGCGGAGGCAACCGCCGGGGCCAGGCCGATGGCCAGGAGCAGGGTCGAACTCGTCAACCCGTAGGCCATCCCCAGCCCGCCGTCGACGAGCTGCGCGGCCATCCCGAAGAGCGCCAGGATCAAGAGCTTGCGCACCGGTGTTGTCCCCCTCCCCGATAAAGTCCACTTCTCAGGTGGACAATGAGGAGTGTACGGGAAAACCAGCGGCTGTCAAGTCTCTGCCCACCGGGGTTCGAGACTCGGAGTTGGGTGGGACTTGGGCACCACCCCTGGTTTGGCCCCCCGGGGGCAGTCCGGTGAGCGTCCTCCCGGGGAGAATCGGTGCGTCTCTGCGTCTGCCGTCCTACTGGGAGGGGATCATTGGCAGCCGGAACCATGCCAAAACGGCGGCGAGGTCTTCGTGGACTGACCGGATACCGTCGACCGTCAACACCTTGAAGCCCGGCGCCCTTGGTTGGTCGGTCGCCACCTGCGCAAATCCGGTGTCGCGGGCCATCCAGTTCTGCCATGCCTGGTCTTTGTCCGAGCATCGGGAAAGGACCTCGTGTCGCCACGCCCGCCGCTCGTACTCCTCACGCTGAAACTGTTCGGTCGGCACGATCCACATGGCGCGGTTGGGGTCCGGCCCAAGACTTCCGACGAGTTCGGGCAGAAGCGCGGCCCCCTCAACGATCGTGGGCAAGGAGCAGGGTAGGTGAGCAAGGTCGGCGAGGATGAACGGGAACTGCTCGCGGTACGGCTCGATCGCTTCCCGCAGTTGATGCGGCACCGGGCGCATCCACAACTCGTCGCACGAAGCGCGTGCCAACCGGGAGAAAATCGGCTGGAGCTTGGGATCGATCGACATCTGATGCCGGAAGAACGCATCGTCGCACCGATAGACCCGCATCCCGTAGGTCGCGGCGAGGCGACCGGCAATCGTGCTCTTCCCCGAGCACGGTGAACCGCCGATCCAGTAGTGGTCGGGATACTCCTCGCCGCTCAGCCTTGCCTCCAAAGAGAGCAGTGCAGCGACTGTGCGCCGAGGCGCCGACTTACCGTGGCGCCGGCCGGAACTTGAGCGCTCGTTCGAGGAACCGCTCGATCTCCAGGCCGACCACCTCGCCCGTATGGGGGTCGACTCGGCACATGGCGTCGTCGTGGACGTACACGTTGTACGCCGCGCGAGGTTCCCCAACCACGCTGACCCACAGCGTGTCCGTCGGGTGCTCGTACTCGACGCGAACATCGGCCGCGTCGATTGCGGCCGGCGACGGAACCTTGAGCGGGCGCTGGCGATCCCGGGTCATGGCCATCGGTGACGCTCCCCGCGATGGGGATCCTCGATCAGATGGGCGGTGACGACACGAGAATCAGTCCCCCCAGCAACGACCACCCTCAGCAGCAGGCCGCGCCACGGTTCAGGTCGCGAAGACGGTCGGTAGTACACCCCACGATCGGGATAGGCCCGGTCGTAACGGACCTGCGTCGGATCGTGGACGGTGCCAGCGATCGCGTCCGCGGAGGATGCCAGTTCCGGGTAGTTGGCCACGATGTGCGAGATCCATCGGTTGCGGGTGAGGGTGACGAGGCGTCCCCAGCGGTCGGTGACCCGGAACACCTCGTCCATGGCGTCCCGGTCGAACCGACTTCGGCGGATGATACCGGTGCCACCGCTACCGATGGCGTGGCAAGGTCGGTGTGGCCGACCCGACGTTCGCCGGGGCTCGATCGCATGCAGAGCGGGCGGGGCGGAGTTCATCGGATCGGAGGAGGGCGGCGGTGGAGGGATCGGGCGGGCCACGGGCGGTGCTGTGGGACATGGACGGCACGCT
Source organism: uncultured Thermomicrobiales bacterium (assembly GCA_902806345.1). GTDB lineage: Bacteria > Chloroflexota > Chloroflexia > Thermomicrobiales > UBA6265 > CADCWF01. The sequence goes on along the minus strand of CADCWF010000045.1, from coordinate 6,937 downwards.
GGTCGATTCGGCGGCCTACCACCTCCGGGCCTGGCGGGAGACCCTGGCGGGGTTGGGCCTCGCGGTGACCCACGAGCGGTTCATGCAAACCTTCGGCCGCCGCAACGACGCGGTCATCAGGGACCTGGTCGACCCGGCCGCAGATGCGGCCTCGATCGCCCGGATCGCCGGGGAGAAGGAGGAGCGCTACCGGACGTTCGTCCGCGAGGGCGGGCTCGTTCCCCTACCGGGTGTGCTGCCCTGGCTGGAACGGCTGTGCGCCGCCGGCTGGAAGCACGCCGTCGCCTCCTCCGCCCCCCACGCCAACATCGAAACGATCCTGGAGGTTGCCGGACTCTCCGGCCTCTTCGACGCCGTCGCGGGCGACGAGGATGTCACGGTCGGCAAGCCCGACCCCCAGGTCTTCCTGGTCGCGGCCGCCAAAATCGGGGCGATGCCGGGCCGCTGCGTCGTAGTCGAGGACGCCCCGGCCGGGGTCGAGGGCGGCCGCCGGGCGGGGATGCGGACGATCGGCGTCGGCACCGAGCACGGCGAGCTGGAGGCGGACATCGCCGTCGCTTCCCTCGCCGATCTGCCGGATGACGCCTTCGCCCGGCTGCTCGACGGCCGTTGAGATCGGACGGATAGCCGGAATGACTCCCCTTCTCCTACGGGCTCGGATACCTCACGCCGCCGCGCCGAGAGGGTGCTGCCAGTACCGAGCCCGTCCGGCGGAGAGCCGGCCATCGCGGTAGGATGGCTGGCAGGAAGCACAGCCGAGAGAACCCGACGGTCGTCTTCGGCCGTTCCCGCGGCCACGGTCTCGCGGGCAATGAGTACGAGACCGCCCGGGGTAGCGCGCAGAAGGGCGCTCGGCATCGCAACGGGGGAGGGGGAACGGTGGACGGGGATGGGGCGGTCGGGACCGGGAACGACTCCCGCTACGGCGTCCGCTGGGAGCGCAACGTCCGGATCCCGATGGCGGACGGGGCGACCCTCGCCGCCGACCTCTTCGTGCCGGACGCGCCGGGCCGCTACCCCGTCGTCGTCGAGTACCTGCCCTACCGCAAGAACGACACGCCGTGGCAGGGCTACTACGGGCACCGCTACTTCGCCGAACGGGGCTACGTCGCGGCCCGGATCGACGTCCGCGGCACCGGCGATTCGGACGGGGTGGCCGAGGATGAGTACAGCCGCCAGGAACAGCTCGACGGGGTCGAGGCGATCGCCTGGCTGGCGGCGCAACCCTGGGCGAACGGCAACGTCGGGATGTTCGGCACCTCCTACGGTGGCTTCAACTCGCTCCAGGTCGCGATGCACCGGCCGCCGGCGCTGAAGGCGATCTGCCCGATGTACTTCACCGACAACCGCTACACCGACGACTGCCACTACAAGGGTGGCGCCCTCCAGATGCTCTACGACGTCGGCACCTACGGGCTCTCGATGGTCGGCCGCAACCTGCTGCCGCCGCGCCCCGATCTCGTCGGGGAACGGTGGGCGGAGATCTGGGAGGACCACCTCCGGAACGAGCCGTGGCTGTTGCGCTGGCTCGCCCACCCGACGCTCGACGAGCAGTGGCGGCAGGGATCGCTCTGTGAGGACTATGCCGCCATCGAGTGCGCCACGTTCCTGATCGGCGGCTGGCGCGACGGCTACGTCAACTGCAACTTGCGAACGTTCGAGGGCCTCCGCTGCCCGAAGAAGCTGCTGCTCGGGCCGTGGCTCCACGTCCAGCCCCACGTCGGGCGGCCAGGGCCGCGGATCAACCACTACCGCGAGATGGAGCGCTTCTACGACTTCTGGCTGAAGGGGATCGACGACGGCGTCATGGCCGAGCCGCCGATCGCCCTCTACCTCCAGCGCTACGACCGGCCGGACGCGGCTCGGCCAGAAACATCCGGTTTTTGGCGGTGCGAGGCGGACTGGCCGCTGGCCCGCGGCGTCGAGCAAACCCTCCTCCTCGGTCACGGCCGCCTCGGCGCCGAGCCGCTGGCGGAACCGGGCGTCGACCGGTTGGACTACCACCCCGCGGTCGGCACCTCATTCGGACTCTTTTCCGCCGGCTCGCCCCACGTGCTGCCGGCCGACCAGCGCGCCGAGGAGGCCTTTTCGGCCGTCTACAACGGGCCGGTGCTGGAGGAAGACCTGGAGATCGTGGGTCGGCCACGGCTGACCCTGTGGGTCGAGACCGAGGCGCCGGTGCTGAACTTCGTCGCCCGCCTCTGCGAGGTGGCGCCCGACGGCGCCTCCGCCCTGGTTACCAAGGGGGTGCTCAACGGCACCCACCGCGCGTCCCACACCGATCCGACGCCGCTGCCGACCGGCGAGCCCGTCGAGCTGGAGATCGAGCTCGACGCCACCGGTTGGGTCTTCATGCCGGGCCACCGGCTGTGCCTCTCGGTGGCCAACGCCGACTTCCCCAACACCTGGCCGTCGCCGGAGCTGGCGACGAGTCGGATCCTGCTCGGCGGCGACTACCCGTCGCGCCTGGTGCTCCCGGTCGTGCCGCCGGTCGCCGAGTCACTCCCCGATCCGACCTTCGAGCGGTCGCCCTTTCCGGTCGACGCCGACCACCCGCTCGAACGTCCATCGTGGCGGGTCTCGCGGGACCTGGCGTCTGGGCGGGTCGAGGTGACGATCGAGGGTGCCAGCGCGACCCGGTTCGAGGACGGCGGCGAGCGGGTGGCGAACTCGACGGCAACGGCCAGCGTCGACGAGCATGACCCGGCGCGAGCCTGGGTCCGCGGCCACCAGGTCGACCGCTACCGATGGCCGGGGCAGACCGTCGAACTTCAGAGCCGCGGCCAGATCACAAGCTCGGCGGACGCCTTCAATGTCACCCTGCACGTCGAACTGTCGGTCGACGGGATGCCCCATTTCCACCGCCGGTGGGTCGCGAGCTACCCCCGGCGCCTGCTCTAGGACGCCGGGCAGCCGGCGGCACGCGACCAAGGGGCGCACCGCCGGGGGCAGCCGGGCCTCGAACGGAGGGCTCTCGAATGAGCGCCGCCAAGCCGGTTCGAGTTGGCGAGGGAGTGGTCGCGTCGACCATCGGGCTCCCGAAACCGGCGGCTCGGCAGCGCGCCGCCGTTTCCTGGTGGGGTGACGTCTGGCGACGCTTTCGGCGGCAACGAGTGTCGCTGGCGGCGGCGGTCGTCCTCGTCGCGATCGGGCTGCTGGCGCTGACGGCCCCGATCGTGGCGCCTCGCGACCCCGCCGAACAGTTCCGGCGCGAGGGCCTGAGCGCGGTCGGCGAGCCGCTCCCGCCCAACGCCCGCTTCTGGCTCGGCACCGACGGGCTGGGGCGTGACCTCTTCAGCCGTCTCCTCTGGGGCGGCCGAATTTCGCTGACGATCGGGGTGTCGGCGACGGCGATCGTGCTGGCGACCGCCCTCGCCGTCGGCGGCGTCGCCGGATTCGCCGGCGATACGACCGGGTTCCTCCTGATGCGCCTGGTCGATCTGATGATCAGCGTCCCCCAGCTCTTCGTCATGCTCCTGCTCGTCGTGGTCTTGCAACCGGGCATCTGGGTGGTCGTCCTCGTCGTTGCCCTCTTCGGCTGGCCCTACCCGGCCCGGGTCTTCCGCTCCCAGATCCTCTCCCTGAAGGAGGCCGACTTCGTGCTGGCCGCGCGCAGCGTCGGCGTCGGCGAGCGCCGGATTTTTCTGCGCCACGTGCTGCCCCACCTGCTGCCGCTGGTGACGGTCTATTTCGCGCTCAGCATGCCGGGGGTGATCTTCGCCGAGGCAAGCTTGAGTTTCCTCGGTCTCGGCGTGCCGCCGCCCACCCCATCCTGGGGCTCGATGATCCAGGACGGGCTCCAGTACTACCGGGCGGCGCCCTGGCTGGTGCTCTTCCCGGGCCTCGCCATCACCTTGGCGGTGGTCTCGTTCAACCTCGTGGCGAGCGGTCTGCGCGAGGCGATGGACCCCGCCCAGCGGGGACGGTGAAGCATGATCGGCTACATCTGCCGCCGCCTGCTCTGGATCGCGATCACCCTCTTCGGGGTCTCGCTGCTCACCTTCGGCATGCTGTTCGCCGGCCCAACCGATGCCGCCCAGGCGCTCAGCGGCGCCCGCGCCCAGGCCGCCTCGGTCGAGCTGCTGCGCGAGCGGCTCGGGCTCGACCGCCCGGTCCACGAGCAGTACCTGACCTACCTCGGTGGGCTGGTTCGGGGCGACCTCGGCGAATCGTTCTACTTCGGCAGCCCGGTGGCCGAGGCGCTGCGGGAGCGTTTCCCGGCGACCGCCCAGTTGGCCCTGACGATCTTCGTCCTGGCGGTCGCCCTCGGCGTCCCCCTCGGCGTCGTCTCGGCGATGCGCCGCGGCGGCGTGCTCGACCGCGGGTTGATGATCGCCGGGCTGGTGGCAATCTCGATCCCGAGCTTCCTCTTCGGCCTACTGCTGCTCTATGCGTTCGCTTTCCGCCTTCGGCTCTTCCCCGTCGGCGGCTACGGCGACCCCGCCCACCTGGTCTTGCCGGCGCTGACCGTGGCCCTGCCCTGGTCGGCGTGGTACGGCATCGTCCTGCGCTCGAACATGCTCGACGCCGCCTCGCTCGATTTCGCCCGGACCGCGGCGGCCAAGGGGGTGGGGCCGTGGGCCGTCGCCTGGCGGCACCTGCTGCCGAACGCGCTGCTCACCGTGGTAACGATGCTGGGGATGGACCTCGCCGGGTTGCTGACCGGCCTGGCGCTGGTCGAGTACGTCTTCGGCTGGCCTGGGATCGGCTGGCAGGCGCTGCAGGCGGCGCAGCGCTTCGATGTCCCGATGATCATGGGGAGCGTCCTCTTCGGGGCGCTCCTGATCGGCCTGGCGAACCTGGTCGTCGACCTCGTCTACGGGTGGCTGGACCCGCGGGTACGGATTTCGTGATCGGCGGGGCGGGGCGGGTGAGCCCCGCCCCCCAGCCCTGCCCGGCTTACCCCTGCTCGATCCACGCCTCGTCGAGGAACGGCCAGCCGCCGATCAGGACGTTCAGCGGGTCGTTGTGGACGTTCTCCCGGCCGAGGGCGACCGCTTTCTCGTTGCCCATCCCGATCAAGCCGACATCGGTGTTGATCGCCAGCTCCTCGATCTCGCGGTAGGCGGCGATCCGCTCGGGGTCGTCCTGCGGCAACGCCTCGGCCGCCTCGATCAGCTCGTCGATCCGCTCGTTGCAGTAGCCGCCGTCGTTGTACCCCGTCTCGATCGCGGCGCAGCTCATCCAGGCCGAGGCGTAGTCGAACGCGTCGGGGAAGCTGGCCGCCCAGCCGTAGAGCGCCATCTGTATCTCGCCGCTCTGGACCCGTTCCCGGTAGTCCGGCAGCGCCCCGGGAAACACCTCGACCTCGACCCCGACCGCGGCGAGGTCGGCCTGGAGCCCTTGCAGCGGCGCCTCGTAGACGATCGGCCCGTAGAGCCCGATGCCGCGGATGCCCTCGCCGTGCCCGGCCTCGGCCAGCAACGCCCGGGCCGCCTCGGGGTCGTAGGCGTAGTTGCTCCGGAACCCCTCCTCGAATTGCGGCATGATCGGCACGTAGACCCCCTCCAGGGGGTCGACGATGCCACCGGTGCTCTGGGCGAAGAACGCCTTATCGACGGCCATGGCGACCGCCTGCCGGACGCGCAGGTCGTCAAACGGGGCCGCCCTGGTGTCCATGGTGAGGCGCATCGTGACCGGGGTCGCCGCCAGGCGGCGGGCGTTCGCGAAGCGCTCGTCGGAGAGGACGTTCGGCACCTCCGCCGAGGGGATGTTGTTGGCGAACTCGGCCTCGCCGCTCTCCCACCGCAGCATCTGGACCGACTCTTCGACGTTGAGGGAGAGCTCGACCCGGTCCAGGTAGGGCAGCCCCTCCCGGTAGTACTCGGGGTGGCGCTCGAAGATGACGTTCTGCCCCTGGTTCCACTCGACGAACTTGAACGGCCCGGTCCCGATGACGACCGATTTGCCCCACTCGGCGCCGGCGTCGATCGCCTCCTGCTGCGGGCTGATGCAGTTCATCGTCATCGAGAGGATCGACGGGAAGACCGCCTGCGGCCGCTTCAGGGTGATCTCGACCGTGGCCGGGTCGAGGACCTTGACGCCGGAGAGCTCCTTGGTGTCGCCGGCGATCACCTCGTCGTAGCCGACGACGTTCTCCATGTAGGTCTTGCCCCAGCTGTAGACCTCCGGCCAGAGCTGCCAGGCGAGGGAGAAGGCGACGTCGTCGGCGACCAACTCGCGGCCGTTGTGGAACTTGACGCCTTGCCGGAGCGGGATCGTGTAGACGAGCCCGTCCTCGCTGAGCGAGGGCAGATCGGCGGCCAGATCGGGGTAGAACCGGGCGTCCTTGTCGTAGGCGTAGAGCCGGCTGTAGAGGAGACCGCCGGCGCTCCACCAGTCCTCGCTGCCTTCGGCGCCACCGGGGTCCAGGCTGCGGATATCACCGGAGCCCATCAGCCGATAGGTGCCGCCGCGGCGCGGCTCGCCTGCGTCCTGGGCGCCAGCGCGGCGGGTGGTGGAGAAGACCGGGGTGGTCGTCAGTAGAGACGCGCCGGCGACAGACTGGACGAGCCGGCGGCGAGTCAGGCGCGGGAACGGCGGCGTGGCGGTCATCGGAGCCCTCCTACGTGGTCGAGACGGCGTCGGCGAAGGAGATCGATGGCGTGGCGTGTTCGCCTATCTCACCTCCCGAAACGGATCGTGGGGTCGACGGCACGGCCGAGACCGGATCGGGGACGCTTCATATTGGAGAACTGCGTCGATGGCGCGGATGCTAGCCTCGGCCAGGAATCGCGTCAATAGGGAGCGAGCGTGCCTTAGACCGCCCGGCAATAGGGAACTGCTCCCGGCGTGCCGCAGCATGAGCGGGAGCCAAATGCGGCAGACGTCGGCCCTGTTTGCCGGCCCGGCATCCACCGGACGAACGCTCGGCGATCCCTATTGCCGGGCGCTCTAAGCCGGGTAGACGAGCCCGGCAACTCGGACACGGGAAACC
>CADCWF010000044.1 GCA_902806345.1 uncultured Thermomicrobiales bacterium | reverse complement strand
GGGAGCGAAAACCGGAACACGTTGGCGTTTTGAACCGAACGTGAAGGCGTTGTGGGCGCCGGCCGCCGCCACCTCCAGCCCCCGCTTGACGTGTTCCTGGCCCCGCACGTCGGCGAAGTCGACCCCCGTCCACTCCTCCCCCGCCGGCGCCGCGCCGGGGACGAACGGGGAGATTGGCGCCTCGCCGGAGAGGTGGTTGACGAGGTCAGCCAGGGTCCGGATCGGGACAACCTCGAGCGCCCCGACGAGCGCCGCCTCGGGCGCGTCGGCGGCCGGGACGAAGGCCCGCGACATCCCCTTCTGGGCGGCCAGCGAGACCATCGCGATGATGCCGGGGGTGTGGCGGACGACGCCGTCGAGCGACAGCTCGCCGACGACGATCGCGTCGTCCAGCGGCGGCGGCGCGAGCTGCTTGCCGGCGATCAGGATGCCGAGCGCGATCGGCAGGTCGTAGGCGGGGCCGGCCTTTTTCAGGTCGGCCGGGGCGAGGTTGACCGTGACCTTGCCGTGGGGGAACTTGCCGCCGGAGTTGCGGATCGCGGCCCGGACCCGCTCCTGGCTCTCCCGCACCGCCGCGTCCGGCAGCCCGACCAGGACCATCCCCGGGGTGCCGCCGCCGACGTCGGTCTCGACCTCGACCAGGACCCCGTCGAGGCCGACCACGGCGCAGCTGTAGACCCTGGCGTGCATCCCACCCTTCCCCGGCGTCTGCCTCGGCGTTCGCCGACTCTACCATCCGCGGCGAACCGGAGCGGGTGGACCGGATCGGGTTAGCCGGCGCCATGCGACAGGCCGGTCACGCCGTCCCTGCTGGCTACGGGGCCACGTTCTGGTCCTCGGCCAGCATCGCGACGACCGTTCGTCGGAGCTCCGGCACCCGCGTCTGGGTGATCTCCCAAACGGTGTCGAGATCGACGCCCATGTAATTGTGGACGAGCACGTCGCGGAGCCCGGCCATCCGTCGCCACGGCACGGGGGGCTAGCGTTCCCGCAAATCCGGCGATACCCGTTTCGTGGCCTCGCCGACAATCTCCAACTGCCGAATCACGGCGGCCTGCCAATGGGTCTCGGCGAAGAAGCGATCTCGGCCGACGGCGACGTAGCGCTCGATCCGGGCGGTAGCATCCAGGATATGTCGGAGTTAGACCGCGTCCTTGCTCACAAAGGGATTGCGTCGCGGAGCACCGCCTCCCTGATGTAGGGACTGACCGCCGCCTCGGTCACCACATCGACCGCTCGCCCAAGCAGATCTTCGAGGTCTTGCTTGATCGCGACAAGATCGAGCAGGTCGCGGCCCGGGACCAGGTCGACCAGGAGGTCGATGCCGCTGTCGTCCCCCGACTCCCCGCGAGCGACGGAGCCGAATACGCGAACGCGCTCGGCGCCGTGCGCCGCCGCGATCTCGCGGATTGCCGCCCGATGCTGCTCCAACCCCGTCATCCGTGAACCCCCACCGCCCCGCCCTGAGAACGAGCCGCTTCACCGCCATTCGTGGCCGGCCGCCGGAGACTCGTCGCCGCTCTCGTCTCCGGGCCGGATGGCGCGGCAAGAACCTCGGAGAGCACGACCGGCCTGCGCGGCATCCGGCGATGCTCCGGCTCCGATGGTAGCGCTGCCAGCGCGTAGGACGCGCCCACGACGCGCTCCTCGCGCTCGCGCACCGCCGCGTCCGGCGGGCCGACGACGACCATCCCCGGCTGGCTGACCCCCACGTCCGTCTCGAGCTCGACCAGCACCGAGCCCCTTGCATCCGGTGCTACACTAGCGAACCAGACGATCAGTTCTACCACTTGTCCCCGCCTTCCCGGCGTCACCGTCGACGAGGTGGTGTATCGGCCGAATCCGCCGGGCGGCTCCAGTCGCCTCCGTTGCGGGAGGCCCCGATGCCCGATCCTGACCCCCCGCCGCAGCCCCCCACGGCAACAGGGCCTACCATCGAGCCCCCCCCGGCCGGCACCGTGCCGCGTCGCCTGACCGGCCGCCAGCGCGAGCGGCTGGTGGCCGCCCTCGTCGACGCCTTCCCGTCGGGATTGGCCCAGTTGGCCGCGTTCCGGCTCGATGTCGACCTTGCGGCGGTGGCCAGCGAGAAGCTCAACCTTTCGGACACCGCGTTCGCGCTCGTACGCTGGGCCGAGACCCGCGACCGCCTATCCGAGCTCTACCTCGGGGCTCGGGAGCTCAATCCCGGCAACCCCCGCCTTCGCGACTGGGCATTGCCGGGTGATCCGTCCGCCCCGCACTGCCCGTACCGCGGCCTGTTCGCCTTCCGCGAGGAGGATGCCAGGTTCTTCTTCGGGCGGGAGGCGTTCACCGACCGGCTGCTCGGAGCCGTGGGGGTTGGGCATTTGATCGGGTCGGCAGACGGCCGGTCAGACCACGATGCCGCCAGACCCCGACCCCTGGTCGCGGTGGTCGGGTCGTCCGGCAGCGGAAAGTCGTCGGTCGTCTTCGCCGGGCTGGTGCCCCGCCTCCAGACGGCCAGCGGGTGGGCGGTGGCGGCGTTCCGGCCCGGCGCCCGCCCGCTCGACGCCTTGGCCGCGGTGCTGGTGTCCTTGCTTGAGTCGGGCCGGAGCGAGACGGACTGCCTGATCGAGACCCCGAAGTTGGCCACGGCGCTGAGGGAGGGGAACGTCAATCTGACTGCGGTGCTTGAGCGCGTGCGGGAGAAGGCGGGAGGAACGACCCGCTTGCTCCTCGTCGCCGACCAGTTCGAGGAGGCGTACACCCTCTGCCGGGACGACCGAGAGCGAGGGGTCTTTCTCGATGTCCTGCTGACGGGGTTTGCCGCGGCCGCAGAGACGAGGCCGTCGACCGCCGTCGCACTCCTCACAATGCGGGCCGACTTCCTCGGCCAGGCACTGGCCCACCGTCCGATGGCCGACGCGCTCCAAGACGCCGACCTGAAACTGGGGCCGATGACCGAGGCGGAACTGCGGGCTGCCATCGAGCGTCCCGCCACGCTGGTGGGGGTGGGGCTCGAGGCGGGGTTGGCCGACCGCATCCTGGAGGACGTCACCGCGGCGCCGGGGGGACTGCCCCTGCTCGAGTTCGCGCTGGCCCAGCTGTGGGAGGAGCAAGCGGAGGGGATGCTGACCCACGCCGGCTATGAGGCGATCGGCGGCGTGGAGGAGGCGCTGGCCCGCCACGCCGACGACGTCTGCGGTGCCCTCAGCGCGGAGGAGGGGGACATCCGCCGGGTCTTCACCCAGCTCGTGCGGCCCGAGGAGGAGACGACGGATACCCGGCGGCGGGCGACGCGGGGCGAGCTGGGGGAGGAGGCATGGGCGCTGGTGGCGCGGCTGGCCGACGAACGGCTGGTGGTGACGGGGCGGGACGAGGCGACAGGGGAGGAGACGGTCGAGGTCGTCCACGAGGCGCTGATCGGGGAGTGGGCACAACTGCGCGAGTGGATGGGGCAGGACCGGGCATTCCGCCTCTGGCAGGAGCGGCTGCGGGCGGCCCGGCGACAGTGGGAGGCGAGCAAGCACGATCCCGGGGCGCTGCTGCGGGGGGCGCCGCTGGCCGAGGCCGAGGGCTGGCTGGAGCGCCGGGGGGTGGACCTGGGCGCGGCGGAGCGCGAGTTCGTCGTCGTATCTGTCGCCCTGCGCGACCGCGAGATCACCCGGCAGCACCGCTTTCGCTGGGCCGTGGTCGCCACCAGTCTCGCGGCGGCACTGGTCGCCCTCACGCTGGCCAGTTGGGCCTGGTCGGAACGTGGCCGGGCGGAACAGCAGGCAGCGCGGGCAGAACAGCAGGCAGCGACGGCACAGTCCCTCCAACTCGTGGCTCAGTCCAAGAGTGTCGCCGACGGCCAGTTCGACCTGGACCTGTTGCTCGGCCTCGAAGCCGTCCGGGTGGACGACTCGGCGGCGACTCGGGGCAACGTCATCGACACCATGCTCGAGCACCCGCACCTCGTCCGGATCATGCGACACCACGCGGACAACGTGCTCGACGTCGCCTACAGCAAGGATGGCGCGACCCTCGCCTCCTCGGACAAAGGCGGCAGGATCCTTCTCTGGGATCCCGCCACGGGCCAGCCGAAAAGTGCGCCGCTGACCCGCGGCGATAGCCCGGTCCCCGCCGTCGCCTTCGTCGACGACGACACGCTCGTTTGGGGCGGGGGGGACGGCAGCGTCACTCTCTGGGACATCGACGCCGCTCGGCCGCCGCGGACCTTCGCCGCCCACGTCGAGGGGGTTACCGCGATCGCGGTCGACGGCAACGGGAGGATGCTGGCCACGGGCGGGTGTGAACGGGTTGGCGACGACGGGCTCTGCAACCTCGGCGAGGTCCGGCTCTGGGATCTCCACCAACCCGGCAAGGAGGGCGTTCGCCTGGAGTCGAAGTCCGAGCTGATCTCGGTCCAAAACGTCTCCTTCGATCAGGATGGGGCGGTCTTGGCCGCGGGTGGCTGCGGCAGGCAGGATATCCCGGGGATCTGTAGTCTTGGCTTGGTGCGGTGGTGGGATGTCGCCACTGCGAAACCGAGGGCCGCGCTTGGCGGCGACCTCATCGACGGCGTGGCGAGCGTTGCCTTCAGCCCGGACGGGAAGACCTTGGCGGCGGGCAGCTGCGGCCAGCGAGGCGTCACCGGGGAATGCGAAGTTGGGGCGATCCACTTCTGGGCCACGGCGACGGGCAAGCTCGACCGCATGCCTGTTGCCGGCCATGAGGGGCTGATCCACCAGGTCGCCTTCGGTTCGGACGGCACGCTGGCCTCTGCGGGCGGGGACGGCACCATCATTCTGTGGAACGCCGAGCAACGCAAGCAGCGCGAAACCCTCCAGGGCCATGACTTGAACGTCATTGCGCTTGCCTTCGCCCCCGGCAGCAGCACCGCACTCGCCTCCGGCAGCCGCGACAACGCCGTCATCTTATGGGAGACCAAAGAGCCGCCTCAGCGGACGCTCAAGGCCGTTCCCGAATCCGTCCTCGCCCTCGACTTCCCTGACAACGCAACCCTGGTTTGGGGCGGCACGGGCCGATCGGTAGTGGTCTGGGACGTGGCCACCGATCGGCCGCGGTCGACGCTGGTGGGCGCGCCGGCGGAGGTCAGCGCCGTCGGGGGCAGTCCCGACGCCAGTCTCGTCGCTGCGGGCGGTTGCGGTCGGAAGGAGGCGCAGGACCTCTGCCTCGCGGGCGGGCTCCAATTCTGGAGGGTCGCGGACGGCCAGCCGATCGGGGAGGCGCAGGCGGGCCACGCATTCGGCGTCACGAGCCTCGCCTTCGCGTCGGAAAAGCGCGTGGGCAGTGCGCCCGCCCCACTCGCCGCCACGGCCGGCTGCGGCGAGCGGGATGCCCAGGGCAAGTGCTCCGTCGGCGAGGTGCGCCTCTGGGATCCCACGACCGCCCAACCAGTGGGCGAACCCCTCCAGGGAGAACTGACCGCGGCCAACGCGGTCGCGTTCAGCCCTGACGGAACGCTCCTGGCTGCGGGCGGCTGCCTGGGTCGGGGTCCGACCGGGACCTGCGCCGAGGGGGGCGTCCAGCGCTGGGAGACAGCCTCAGGTCGCTTGATTAACGGACCACTCCGCATACCTGCCAGCACGGTCCGGGCAATCGCCTTCAGCCCCGACGGGCGGACCCTCGCCGCCGGCGGGCAGGACGGTACGGTCATCCTCTGGGATATCGCCGATGGCACGCCACGCCTGACGTCCCTCTTCCACGTCCCGGCCGTCCGTAGCCTCGCCTTCAGCCCCGACGGCGAGATCTTGGCAGCCGGGACCGAGGGCGGTGCAGGCGCCGGGCTCAACTCCGGAAAAGTGGCCCTCTGGGACGTTGGCAGCGGCGGACCCCTCGGTGAGTTGGCGGCCGACCTGCGGCTTGGCCGCGGCATTGCTTTCAGCCCCGACGGCATGGTGCTCGCCGTTGGCGGAGCCGAGGGGAGCGTCGTGCTTTGGGATGGCCAGTTCGATGCATGGCGGGCGCACGCCTGCGCCCGCGCCAACCGCAGCCTCTCGGAGAGCGAGCGGGTGAACTACCTAGGGTCCAACCCGCCCCTGAGTCCCACCTGCCCTACTGGCGGACAGCCGGCCCTGCAACCACCGGCGGCGTCATCGACGCCCGCGATCGCCTCCACGGGTGTGCTGGAGCACGACGAGTTCGCGCCGAGGTCCGCTGCCGGGGCCGAGGAGCACGTGCACCGAGCCTCTCTGCGCCCGCCGATCGGGGGATTGACTATCGCCCTATAATCTGGTTCTAAGCGCAAAGGCAACACGCTTCTTGCGTCTTGCCTGCCGTTCTCGATCGGCCGCGCTGCGGTCCGCTCCTGTCAACGTCGTGGCCCGCCTCACCGACCGCCGGCACCACGCCCCAGGCCGCCCACGCCGCGTGGTTGCGCCGTCCTCCGTAGCGTTTGGAGGTGGTCTTCGCCGTGAGGCTCACCGGGCAGCAGTACCAACAGCTCAGCGATGCTCTGGTCCGCGCCTTCCCGACGCCGTTCCGGTTGCAGCAGATGGTCCAGGTCCGACTCGATCGCAACCTGGCCACGATCGCATCGCTGGTCAACCCGCTCGACCACGTGGTGTTCGAGTTGATCCAGGAGGCCCAAGCGGGCGGCTGGACCGAGAAGCTCCTCCTGGCCGCCCGGCAATCGCAGCCGGACAACCCCGACCTTCTGGCCTTCGCCCAACTGTGGGGGCTGGCTCCCGCCGGGGCACCCTCGCGCCCGGCGTTGGAGAAAATCATCAAGACGACCAACAGCTACCTCGACGTCAGCGCCTGGCGTCGCAAGCTGGGCGAGGTCGAAGGGCGCGTCTGTCGGGTCGAGGTGGCCGGGGGCACGTCCTACGGCACGGGGTTCCTGCTCGGGCCGAACGTGGTGATGACGAACCACCACGTCCTGGCCGACGTGATCGCGGGCAACGGCGGCGGCCCGGCCGATGTCCTCCTGCGCTTCGACTACAAGCGGCTGGCGGACGGAACGACCCTGAACGAAGGCACGGTCTACCGCCTCCCCGCCGAGGACTGGCTGATCGACAGCAGCCCGCCCGATCCGATCGACACGCTGCCGGAACCGAAGGCGGGCGTCCCGGCGCCCGACCGCCTCGACTACGCACTGCTTCGGGTGGACGGCACCCCGGGCGCGGACACTATCGGCGGGGCGGCGGAGCCGGAGGCGGCGGTGCGGGGGTGGATCCCGCTGCCGGACGGGGAGCGGGAACTTGTGCCGGGCAGCGCACTCTACATCATGCAGCACCCCCAAGCCGCACCCCTAAAGCTGGCGATTGACACGGAGGCGGTGATCGGCACCAATGCCAACGGCACGCGCCTGACCTACCGGACCAACACCGAGCCGGGATCGTCGGGTTCACCGTGCTTCAACCACGACTGGGATCTGGTCGCCCTGCACCACAGCGGCGACCCGGGTTACGGCACGCCGCTCTACAACGAGGGCATCCCTCTCCGACCGATCTTGGCCCTCCTGAAGGAGCGAGGGCTGGCGGGGGAACTCGGCGAGCAGCAACTCTAACGGTCGGGGACAAAGTGGGCGACCGGCTGCTGGCGGGGCAACCGCGGGATCGGCGTCGCTGGTGGTGGTGGAGGAGCTGGTGGAGTAGTCGGCTCCGTACCACCTCGGCGACCGGGACCGGAGGTCGTCCACGTTGGCCGCCGAGCTCTTGCACCCCCAGCCGAGGATCCGTGGACCGAATCGATGTGACGCGACTGGTACCGCGTGACGGACGAGCGGAGAGGAGGCGGACCCCTGTAGTTTCCCATCAACGTCAGCGAGAGAGCCGTCCAATCGGGTCCCTTCGAGTCCCTGGAATCCGTCCCCGCAAGCCCGTCTTCGCCCCGGTGTGACACTCCCCCGACCGCGGGAGAACTGGAGCAGTGGCTGCAGCACTCCTTCTCGCTGGATGCAAGCCTAGCGGGCAAGCTCAACTTTCCCTTCGGCTTCGTCGGCTCTGGAAGTGGGCGACAGCGCGTCTTCGTCCTGGAGTCTTCGCGCAGCAAGGAATGCATCGCGAGTGATGGGACGACCCTAGTCCAGTACGGCGTCGCGGTCAGGTTGGCGGTCAAGGCGAGCAACTTCGACGCCGAGATGCACTTGTCGCTGCCCTTGCTCGCCGCGGAAACCCAGATTGGACGGGCCCAAACCGAGTCAACCCTCCTCGTCAACGGATACGTCGGAGCCGAGTTGGCTTCGCTTCTCCCGAAACCGGGTGTCTTCGATGTGGAGAAATACGCGGAACTCATGGATGCAATGGGAAGGATCCAGGAGTTGGTCAACCGCGACGTGGCCAATGTGCGCCCGGTCCCACTCCAGATTGCTCCGGAGTTGGGCCCGGAGCCCGATCGGTACGACGAGGCGCTTGGGACGGCGTGGGCCTTGTCCCAGATGGCCGAGGGGCGCTCATTGGATGAAGCGAAGCGCGAGTTCCCGCTAACGGCTCGGGTGGGCGCGGAGGCGGCGATCGACCGGACGTACGAGGAGGGAAGCAGGGGACGGGGCGGCACCCTCGCATCCGACCCGATGGCGTGGGCGGAGTCCCGGCTCGATGGGTTGAGGTTCCGGCGTTCGAAGTGGTGGCTGTGGTAGGCGAACGCTGCTTCCAAGGGCCAGACCGCCGAACCGACCGACCTGTACCTGGTCTTTCGATATCAGGCATTTCCGGAAGGCGGAAGCGGTTGACGAGAGCTTCCCGCGCCGGTTACGCCGCCCGGTTAGGGGCAACGATGACTTCGGTGGCGTCGCGCTGGCCCGGATCGGGCCGCCCAAATGGGCCCTTTCTCGCGACCGGCGAGGTCCTCAACAGAGCCCACCTACGGGCAGGCCATCCCCTCAGAATGGTCATGGGTACTGGGATCGTACCCAACGGCAACGACTCACAACTCAGGTATCGAGCCAGCACGGAGACGGGGTGGTCCGGTGCTCTTGCTACGAGCAGTCCAATCCATTGTTCATGGGAACTCCCATTCCCTCCGGGCCCGCGCGCTGCAGGGCCTCCCTGAGCCTTTCCACGTAGGGTCGCCGCTCCTCCGGCGTGCTTTCGAGCCGGGGGAGCAGGTACAGGTCGTCGCCGTCGTAGCGGGGGAAGACGTGCTGGTGGTAGTGCCAGACGTCTTGCTGCCCGGCCGGCTCGTTGTGCTGCCGGGTCGAGACGCCGTGGCACCCGTACGCCTCCTTGAAGGCGATAGCGACCATCTGCACCACCTTCTGGACCGGGGTCGCCAGCGCGGGCGGCAGGTCGTAGACGTTCTCGTAGTGGGCGGTGGGGATGACGAGCACGTGACCGGGGTTGTTCGGCCACCGGCTCGAGGGGACGAAGGCGAGCACGTCGGCGTCCCGATAGACGATGTCCTCCTGGCTCGATGCGCTCGTGTCGAGCCCGCGCCCAAGGCGGCAGAACGGGCAGTCGTAGCCGTCGGGCGCGTGGTTGAACACGGAGGATGCCTCCAATCCGGGAACCGGGAGCGCCAGGGGGCGAAGTCGGATCCCGACGCCACGCACAGCGCCGTAGCCCGGTACACCGCCTTCCGAGGTCACCTCGCGCGAGTCCAATCGACCGCCGCGAAGCATCATGCCGGGCGGCCCAGGGGCGCCGGATCGCGATCGACAAGCTGCCGCGCACCGCCGGTGCCGCTCCGGCCGACCAAGGTCCTGGACGACCGCGTCCGCCGGGCACGGACGAATCCGGCCCGGCTCCGATACGGAATCCGCCTGAACGGTCCCGGTATTCGACGCCGGCCCTCACCCCTACTCGGGGACCCACCCCCTCTCTCCTCGGGGACCCGATGCGCGGGAGAGGGGGCTTTGCCGTCCGCCGCTACCCGAACGTCTTCAACCGGAATCCGTATAACCCCTCCTACCCGACCGCCAACGCCCGCCGCTCCGTCCGGTCCAGGAAGTCAGCGACGACCTCCAGGTAGCGCTCCGGCTCCTCGGCATGGGGGGTGTGGGAGCTCTCCTCGAAGAGGACCCACTCCGAGCCGGGGATGCCGCGGTGGACGGTGCCGGCGATCTCCGGCGTCGCCTCGTCGAAGCGGCCGGAGGTGACCAGGGTCGGCGCGTCGATCTCGCCGAGGCGGTCGACGATGTCCCACTCCTTGAGGGTGCCGACGACGTGGAACTCGCTCGGCCCGTTCATCGTGTGGTAGACCTCGGGCGCGGCTGCCAGCTTGGCGAACGAGCGCTGGACGTAGTCCGGGTTCGGCACCACCCGGCAGACGAGGCGGTCGTAGAAGACGTGCATCGCCGCGTCGTACTCCGGGTCGTCGTAGGTCCCCGCCGCCTCGTGCCGGAGCAGCGTCTGCTGGACCTCCGGCGGCAGCTGGTCTCGCAGCTTGTTCGCCTCGGCGACCCACTGGACCATGCTGGCCGGCGACGAGGCGACCGTCAGGCTGACGACGCCCTGCGGCCGGCGCAGCATGT
>CADCWF010000043.1 GCA_902806345.1 uncultured Thermomicrobiales bacterium | reverse complement strand
GCTGGCTGGCGGCGTAGGCCTCCGCGGCGAGCGGCACGTAGCCGACATCGGCGACGGCCCGCGGCGAGATCGCGGCGTAGAAGCGCATGAACTCCTGCCCCTCCGGCCGTGCCAGGCTCGCCTCCGAGACGTAGACGTAGAGCGGGCGGGAGAGCGGCCGGTAGGTGCCGTCGCCGGCGTCGACCGCGAGCGCCTTCAGTGCCGGCCCTTCGGCGGCGTAGTAGGCGAAGCCGAAGTAGCCGAGGGCGAAGTGGTCCTCCTCGACATCCTGGACGAGCATCGCATCGTTCTCGCTCGGGGTGTAGTCGTTGTGGGAAGCGTCGGTCTCGCCGACGATCGCCTCGGTGAAGAAGTCGAAGGTGCCGGAATCGGGGCAAGGACGACGACGACGTCCACGTCGGACACGATTGGGAAGTCGGCGGCGTCCGGGAGGTCGTTGATCGAGCCGTGGAAGAAGGCGCCGCGGAAGCCGGGCAGCGCGCTGGTCTCCTCAATCACCCACCGGCGCGGGTCGTCTTTGGCTTGTCTGACGATCACGTTCGCCTTGCATCCGATCGGGCCGGCCCCGCCGGGTCTGCCGGGCGAGGGCCTTCCCCCAGACAGTGAACTCGTCGTCCAGCACGTGGATCAGCGGGGGTCAGGGAGTAACAGCCGGCGATCTCGACAAGACGCACGTTCGGTGGTCCGGGCGATCATCGGCCGGGTCCTGTCGCCCTGGTGGACGGCGACGCACGGCTCCGCGCGAAGGTTCAGAGACCAAGCCGGATGGCGAGGTTCGGCCTCGGCCGCCGCGACGAGGAGGAGATCGTCGCCGACGACGTGGTACCAGGGCCGCGTCCGCTCCTGCCCTGTCCTGCGCCGGATTGTCGTGAGCAGCAGGACGGGGCGACCGCGTCGATCTTCTTGACGCTCCTCCTGCCGGCCGGGCCGCTCACTTGAGGGAAGACCTGCTTCCATGGCCGGACCGGCGGACACGGCCGCTCGTTGAGCGCCGTGTCCGCCATCCGGATTCAAGACCCCACCAGGCACAAGGCGAACCCGATCGATCCCGCGGCCCTGCAACCGGGCCGCGAGTGCGTCGGCCACGGAACGGCCCTTCGGCATGGCAACGGGTGCCCCTGCCGGCGGCGATAGGGCGGTTCCGGCCGGTTCATGCCCGCGAACCTTGTCTCCCGGCCCGAAGCCCTTGGGGCGACCGGGCAAGGTCAGGTCGGGACCGAACCGCCGCGGGCGGGGGCGCCCCTCTCAGGCGCGGAGCGCGGGGCGCAGCGGTTCCTCGACCTGGTCTCGGCGGGGGCCGCCGGCGCGGGCAGCGCGGAGGGCAAGCACCCCGACCGCGGCGACCAGCCAGCCGCCGGAAGCGGGTTCGACCACGGTCATCGGCACGGCGACGGCGAGGAGCCCGACGCCGAGGCTGACCGGGAGTTGTCCCGTCTCCCGCACGGACCAGCGGGTGAACTCGCCGAGGCCGAGCCAGGAGACCCCGGTCAACATGAACCAGAGCCACGACTCCCGATCGGGGTGGCCACCGACGGAAGCGACGAAGCCGTCGCTGGCGATCCCCTTGAGCGATTCGGCCATGCTTGGCACCACCACGCCGTAGGCGAGGTGGACGATGGCCGTTCCGGTGATCAGTCGGGGAACCCACTTCGTCAGAGAGCTCATCGCGGGTGCCTCCTTGTTGGCCGACTCGTTGTTTCCATACGCACCCGTATGCTACCCAGGGGTGGGCCGCCTGTCAATACGCCGGCGTATGGTCCATACTCGGCGGATGGTGAACGACAAGCGGGCCGCCCGGGTTGGCAACCTGACGGCGGCGGACTGGATCGACGCGGCCTGCATCGCGATCGCCGAACGAGGCGTTGGCGCGGTCGCGGTCGAGCCCCTGGCGCAGCACCTGGGCGTGACCAAGGGCAGCTTCTACTGGCACTTCCCGAACCGCGACGCCTTGCTTCGGGCGGCGCTTGGGCGCTGGGAGGAGGCCGGCACCGAGGCGGTCATCGCCGCGCTCGGCCGGATCGCCGAACCTCGGCAACGGCTCGAGACGTTGATTGCCGCGGCTTTCGCCAGCCCCCCGCGCATCGACGGCCTGGCTGGGCCGGAGATCGTGACCAACCACGCGTTCGACCTCGCCGTCGCCGACGCCGCCGACGACCCGACCGTGGGGCCGGTGCTACGGCGGGTCTCCGAGCGCCGGGTCGACTACCTGGGGGAGTGCTTCCGCGCCCTCGGCTACACGCCGGACGAGGCGCGGCACCGCGCCCTCCTGGCTTACGCCGCCTTTGTCGGCACCCTGCGGCTGGCGCGGGAGGCTCCGGGCCGCATGCCCCCGGACGGGGAGTATCGGGCGTACCAGCGGCATGTGATGGCGACGATCATGTCCGAAGGCGGGGGCGAGGGCGGGGGCAGCCGAAGTCGGCCCCCCCTCCTCGCCGCGTCCGAGACGCCCAAATAGCGCGGGGCGGCGGCAATCGCGCGGCGTTTGGCCGGACCGCCGGCATCCGTTTTTTCATGGGTGGCGCGGGGGGAGACGGTTCTCGACCGGCTGTCGCCATCCAGCGGCGGATGCAACCCGGCCCGCGCCGCCCCGCCGCCTGCTCTAGACTCTCGGCGATCGGCTTCTCGCCGCCCCACCAGCAGGAGGATCCCGTGCAGTCCGCTCCCCAAACCGAGCCGGCGGCGACGACCGCGGCCACGACCGCCCCCGCGGCCGAAACCCCGGCCGAACCCGAAACCCCGATGCCGGAGCCGTCACTCGTCACCCCCCTCGCCCCGACCGACAAGGTCGACCTCCACCTCCACACCCTTGCCAGCGACGGCGCCTGGACCCCTGCCGCCCTTGTCGACCACCTCGCCTCCGAGGGGTTCCGAGTCGTCGCCGTCTGCGACCATGACTCCCAGCGCTCGGTCGCGGAAGTAACCCGCCGCGCCGCCAGGCGCGGCATCCGGGTCATCCCCGGCGTGGAGGTCACCACCCGCTGGCGCGACCGCCAGTGGCACCTGCTCGTCTACGGCATCGACCCCCGAGACGCGGCCGAATCCGGCCGCGCCTTCCGCTCCGTGCTGGCCGACCTCGACGCCCGTCTGATGGAACTGGCTGAGGACGCCCGGAGCCGGATCGAGGCCTCGGGCCGCCCCCTGCCGAGCCTGGAGGAGGTCGCCGCCGGCCGGCCCCTCTGGCCCTACCACGTCCTCTGCGCCGCGATCCGGGAGGGGCACGCCCGGAACCTGAAGACCGCGGCCGAACTGGTGACCGAGCTGGGCGGCGGCTTCTCGGCCGACGAGCCGTTGGCGCGGGTGGTCGAGGCCGCCCACCAGGCCGGCGGTTTCTGCGTCGTGGCCCACCCCGGTCGCTCCGACAGCATCGGGATCATGACCGAGGACGACCTCGATGCGATGCTGGCCGAGGTCCCGATCGACGGCCTGGAGGCGCACTACCGCTCCTACACCGACGAGCAGACGGCGCTCTACCGGCGGCTCGCCGCCGAGCGCGGCCTGCTCGTCTCCTGCGGCTCCGATTCCCACGCCCCGAAGCACCCGGTCGATCCCCGGTCCTGGCGGGCGGCCTGGTGCGCCGACCTGCTGGCGCGGCTAGGGGTGGAGGTCGAGTCGGTCCCCACGGGCGAGGCAGTTTGGGAGGCAGGGATGGACCCCCTGGCGGTGGTGGCTCCGCCCAAGAGCGACCCCGAACCCGTGACGGGCGCCGCGTCGGTGGCCGGGGCGGAGGCAACCGTGACCGGCCCGGATGGGCTGCCGACCGAGGTCGACGCCGCCAGCGGCCAGCTCGAGCCGATCGGCGAGCAGCTGATGGAAGCGGAGGCCGAGGCGGAGGTCGCGGCGGCGGGCAGTCGGGCACGATCATAGAGGGGCGGGGTGGCCCTCGGCTCCTGCCCATCCCGCCCCGCCGAATGATCCGCCTGCGGGCCGCCTCCGATGCGGTAGGGTAGGGGAACCTGGCCCGGCTCCGGCCGATGGAGCGGAGGGCACGAGCGACGGGAGCGAGCCCAACCCATGACCCTCCGGATCGAAGCCATCCCCGGCGGTCCGTTCGAGACCAACGTCTACCTCGTCGCCGACCTCGAGAGCGGCGAGGCGCTGGTGATCGACGCGGCCCAGGACACCGCCGAGACGGTGCGGGCGGCCGCCGCCGAGCGCGGCTGGACGGTCGGCCGAATCGTTATCACCCACTCGCATTGGGACCACATCGCCGATGCCGTCGCGATGAAGGCGGCGCTCGGGGTGCCGCTCGCCGGCCCGAAAGGGGCGGCCGAGCCCCTCGCCAACCCCGGCAGCTTCTTTGGCGGCCTCGACTTCGAGATCCCGCCCGTAGCACCGGACTCCTGGCTCGGCGAGGGCGACGGGGTGGTCCTTGGCGGCCACCGCTTCGCCGTGCTCCACCTGCCCGGTCACGAGCCGTACCATATCGCCCTCCACGAGCCGGAGGCCGAGGTGCTCCTTTCCGGCGATGTCCTCTTCCCGAACGGCCACGGCCGGACCGACCTCCCCGGGTCCGACCAGGCGGCGATGAACCGCTCGCTGCGCCGCCTGCGGGATCTGCCAGCGGGGACCACCGTCTACCCCGGCCACGGCGCGCCGACGACGATCGGCGCCGAGGCGGGCTGGCTGGCGGAGGTGCCGTAGGGCGAGGCGGGAGGCGGGAGGCGGTCAGAACGACGGGCGGTGGCGGTCGCGTTGACAAACTACTGCCTTGCCGTAGTATTGGCGGGGGCTGGGCTTGGAGTTCGAGTGGGATCCGGCCAAGGACGCCGCCAACCTCGAGAAGCATGGGTTCGGGTTTGCCGATGCCGTTGCAGTCTTCGCCGATCCCGATCGACTCGAAGAAGACAGCACCCGACCCGAGTTCGGCGAAGTGCGCGGGCAAGCGATCGGTTGGAGCGAGTTCGGCATCGTCACCGTGGTCTTTACCGACCGCGGTGGCTACCGGCGCATCATTTCGGCCAGGAAGGCACACAGGGATGAGCGGGCACGATACGGTCAGGGCAAGGCTTGAGCCCGATGGGCGCGTCGTCCAGGTCTTGGCCGACGGTACGGTTGTTCCGTTGGAGAGCCGCACCGATTGGGCGCGCCTCGCGGCGATGACCGAAGAGGAGATCGAGGCGAACGCGCGGGCCGATCCCGACAACCCGCCGCTGACGGCGGAGGAGTTGGCGCGGATGCGCCCGGTCCCCGACGCCAAGGCGATCCGCGAGCGTCTTCGCCTGACCCAGGAGCAGTTCGCCGCACGGTTCGCCGTCCCGCTGGGGACGTTGCGCGACTGGGAGCGCGGCGCCCGCACTCCGGCCGGTCCCGCCCGCACGTTGCTCCGCGTGATCGACCACAACCCCGGCGCGGTGATCGAAGCGCTCGCAGGAGCCGATCGGGAACGACCCACGGGTTGAGGGGGATCCGAGGCGAGCAGGCGAGCGGGACAGGGACGATGCTTCCTCGTCTCCTCGTCTACCGTGCCGCCGCGATCAGCTCCGCCGCCGTTGCGTGATCGCCGGCGAACGCCGAGGGCTTCGCCCAGCGGACGGTCCCGGCGCGGTCGATGACGAAGGCGCCGCCGAGCTGGCCGGTGTTGCCGACGGGGCGGCCGCCGCGGTTGCCCCGCAGCACGGCGGCGACCATCGCCTTGGCGGCGTCCAGGTTGAGGAACTCCCTGGCGCCGAGCTCGACCAAGCCGTAGGCGCGGTAGGCCGCGCGCTCGGGGTCGGCGAGGACGGGGAACGGCGCGCCGACCTCGCGGACGAACGCCGCCGTCTGCTCCGGCGTGCCCATGCCGACGACGGCGACGGCCAGGCCTGCCGTCTGCAACTCCGGGAAGGCGCGGCGCAACTGCGCCGCCTGCTCGCGGCAGAGCGGTCAGCCGATGTGTCGGACGAAGACGAGCGCCAACGCCCGCGGTGCCCCGCCCCAGAGGGCGGAGAGGCGGAGCTCGGCGTCGGCGGCATCGCGCAGGGCGAGGTCGGGCGCGGCCGAGCCGGCGAGCGGGACGGCGGGAGCAACGGGAGCGGTCATCGTGGATCACCTCGGGTCGGTCGGCGTCTGGGGTTGGTCACGGGCGACTGGCCCCTCGGGCTCGACCGGACGGTACCATTCGCCCCGGTCCCGGCGGTGGGCGGGAACTACCCCCTGCGGCAGGTCTTGGGCCGCCGGGAAGGGGGGTATGCTCATGCCGCCGTGCGCTCCGCGTGGCGCCTCGCCGCCGACCACCGACGTGCCTGGTGGACCGAAGGCACGAAGTTCGGGTGGGTAAGGCGGGGTCGGGCGCGGACGGCGCCGCGGTCCGGTACGACCCGAACGGGAACTTCCTGCGATCACCGGTCGTTGCCGCGGCGGTGGGCGTTCTTCCCCTGGGTGAACCGGCGCCGGGGCGGATCCAGGACTGCGCGACGGAGGGGGATCGACGTGACGGCACTCGCTGGGCGGCGCTGGTTCCGGGCCCAGGCGATCGGCACCGTGCGGCGGCCGGGCGGCGCGCCGGCCGACCCCGCCGCCTTCTACGACCCTTGGGCCGAGACGATGCTGGAGATCCTGCCGCGCTGGGCCGACGGGCTGGCGGGGATCGAGGGCTACAGCCACCTCGTCGTGCCGCGCTGTCCGCAACCGACGGGCTCTGATGCCCGTCGTCCGGGAGATCGACCCGCATCCTGATCTCGAAGCGAGGGTCGTGGTCGGAGCGCCAGATCCGCGCCTCCACCGAGGGCGAAGAGCGCGAAGCGCTTCTGGGCGTAGTCGAGCCCGCTCAGGTTTTCCGCCTGCACGCGGCACCAGTATTCGAGGTCGTCCAGACGCTGCTCAATCCCGCGCCAGTTTTCCTGCTCGGTTTCCAGGTCGCCGCGCTCTGACCGGAGGCGCCCCGTCTGGTCGCCGAGTTGCTTCATCTCGGCGAGGAGGGGCGCGACGATTTCGTCGTCGTCGATCGCTGCCACCCGCCGGGCGAGGTTGGCGCGCCGTCGCTCGACCTCGGTGATCCGCCTGTCCACGGCTTTGATGTCCGCAGAGACCCGATCCTCACGCCGGAGTTTTGCCACCTCCCTGGAGAAGATCTCGGGTTTGGTGAGGATGTCCTCGACCTTCGACCATACGGCGTTGTCGATGATGCGAGCCAGGATCCTGTGCGCCGGGCAGCCGTGTCGGTCCCGGTTGGTTTGCGTACAGCGGTCGTAGATCGTCCCGTCGTGCCGGAAGACGTGCATGGGTCGGTCGCAGTACCCCCAGAGCACGTGGCCGCCCCGTAGGAGCGTATCGTCCGCCTTGCGGTTGTTCCGGTACGCGGCCAGCTGGTTGGACGAGATGCGCTGCTGGACCGCCTGCCACGTCTCGTCCGAAACAAGCGGGGGCGCGACATCCTCCAGAAGCACCCGCTCCTCCGGTGGACGGGCGGTTTTCACGTACTGCGGGTGCCCTGCCACCGGAATGCCTCGACACTGCCCGTGTAGACCGGGTTTCGGACGATGGCGACCACGCTGGTTCGCTGCCAGTAGTCCGTTCGGCCGGTCGGCGTCGGGATGCCGTCCCTGGTAAGCCCGAGCGCGGTCTGCCGCGCGGAGCCGCCGCTCTCGATCTCCCTGAAGAGGCGCTGCACGATCGACGCGGTGTCCGGATCGATCTCGAACCGGGCCTTGTCCTCGCCGCTCCAGGCGTAGCCGTATGGCGGCTTGGGTCCCGGCTTGATCTTGCCGGCCGCGACCCGGGCCCACATGCCGCGCTGGGTCCGCTCCGCGATCTTCAGCCGCTCCAGCTCGGCCATGCCGCCGATCACCGCCCGCAGGATCTTGCCCGTCGGCGAGTCGTCGATCTCCTCGGTGGCGCTGTCCCACAGCACCCCGGCGTGCTCCGCCTCCGAGAGCACCAGCCCCTGGTGGTTCTGGTCCCTTGAGAGCCGGTCCAGCGCGGGCACCAGCAGCACGTCGAAGGCGCCCGCCCGCATGGCGGCCCTGAGCTCGGTCAGCCCCGGCCGCTCGAAGACCTCCGCCCCGGTGTGGACGTCCTTGTAGACCGCCGCCGCGTCCCAGCCCTTGGCCTTGGCGTAGGCGCGGCAGGAGGCTTCTTGGGTCGCCAGCGACCAGTTGTCCTCCTGTCCCGCGCTGCTGACCCCCAGGTAGATGGCCGCCCGCTTCCGCTCCGTCGCCGACCCCGTCATGCGAGACTCCTTCCGGTGCGCTCCGGTGCTGAACCCACCGGGCGCGCTGCGCCGCCTAGGGCCGACCTAGGCGGCGGCTTTTTCCTCGATCGCCCGCCGGAACTCGTCCACCTCGGCCGGCTCCACCCCGAGCGCCGCCGCGATCAGGCGGATCGTCCGCAGCCGCGGCTCCTGCCGCCCCAGCTCCAGGTCGACGATCGTCTTCTGCGTCACCCCGGCGCACTCCGCCAGGTCGCGCTGGGACAGCGTCCGAGCCAATCGCGCTTCGCGTAGCGTCGCCATCCTCCTCACCCATCCATCGGCCCATCTGCCTTTCAGATTCCCCGTGCATAACTATATCGTACCTGGATCACCAGGACGGACTGGGTTGTCGCAGCAACACCGCGCCGTCGGCATGCGGGCAGAGATTTCGGACGTACTAGGGAGCATTTGCCCGAACGTACGTCTAGACGACACGGCTGATCGTCACGAGAACCCATGTATTGGTGGTTGCAGTCAGGCAGTGCACGGCGAGGCGTGGCGCGGACGACGGCTACGGAGAGACTGCAATGGGCAAGCGCCTAAGCTCTTCGGCCGAGCGGCGACTCCAAATTCATCGCCGACAACTCGTCCTTGCCCGCTACACGCGGCTCGGCTCGTTCTAGGAGCAGGTGCGGTGGGCGCGGGAGAACCGCGGCATTACAGCGATAACGCGAATGCCAGCGACCCTTGACCCGGGCAAGGTCCACCTCCCGTCTGGCCTGCAGCCCAACGGGTGGGGCTGGCGTCCGGAGCAGCGGCAGGCGCTGAGCGAATGGATGGCCGTGCTCCACGCGCTCCACAACGCCGTCGTCCCGGAGGACCTCCGCGTTGAGACCCCGTTCTCCAGCTCGCTCGAGTTCTGGATGGGGTTCCTCTCGGCGTGCGCCGTCTACGACCCGCCACCCGAAGACCTGCTCGGCTTCGCCGACCACGGGGTCGCCGCCTATGGCGACTTCGTCAACCCGCTCAACCCGTGGGCCGAGGACGACGAATCGCCCGAGATGCTCGCCCCGCCGATCCGATTCCTCCCCGACCCCGGGTTGCTCTACGAAGCGTTCCGCCGCCGCCACGACCGGATCATCGATGGCCTGCACGAACGGCTCCAGGCCAAGCGTGTTGACGTCCGCGAGCTGGCCGACCACCTCGAGGCAAGGTACCTGGAGGACGAGGCCCGAACCAGGGAGGAGCGGGAGCGCGACCCCTGGGCATCGGTGGTCGATCGTCCCTACATCACGGTGGACGAGCACACGACCGAGGAGGACGTGCGGAACGCCTACCGGCTGATGGTTGCGATGCTGCCGGTCCGCCCTCGGCTTGCGCGCCCGAAGCGTGACCCCCTCATCAGCCTCCAGTGCGCCCTCTGGTACGACGAGTGCGGCTGGTCGCAGGAGCGGATCGCCGAGCGGATGGGGTGGGTGATCCAGCGCCCGTCGTACGCCAAGCCGCGGAGCGAGACGGCGAGGCAGCACATCGCCGAGGGCGGCAAACTCCTCAGCCACAAGAAGGTCGCGGCCCAATCGGGGAAACACGAATCCAGCACAGGCTTTCTCTGTCTTTTCCGTGTTTGGTCCTCAGGCCCATCTTTCGTGCCATGGACCGCGCGTCCCGGCGCGGCAGCGGAGCACGGAGGACAACATGGAGAAAGACGACGCAGACCGCGGCACGATGACGGTCGAGGAGGCGGCGGCGCGGCTCGGGATCTCGCGGACGCTCGCCTACGAGTTGGCGCGGACGGGCCGCCTCCCGGCACCCGTGTTCCGCTTGGGGCGGCGGATCGTGGTCTCCCGTCTGGCGCTGGAACGGGTGTTGGCGGCCGAGCGGGCGGCGGCCGGCGGGGAAAACGACGGTGCCGCGTAATCCGGTCGCGGCAGCTCCCGATCATGACGACCCGCCCCTCGCCGCCCGCCGCGCCGCCTGGGACGCCCTCTGGCGCGCCCTCCTCGCCCTGCCGCGTGGATCCGTTCCGGAGGACGAGGCGGGACGGCAGGACGAACAGGTTCCCGCACGAACCGGGGAAGCCGCCTGATGCACCCCTTTGCCAATAGCCTGCGCGACGATCCCGACCTGCCCGCCGCCCTCCTCGGCGACGACCCGCTGGCGGCCGCCCTCGCCCTCGCCCGACTCGGTATTGGTGTCTTCCCCGCCCATACGGTCGACGCGGAGGGAGGACTGCTCCTGCGGCACACAGGGCTGCCCCAACGCCGGCAAGCACCCCCGGACCATGCACGGCCTCCGACGTGACCGTCGACCCGCGGGTCATCC
>CADCWF010000042.1 GCA_902806345.1 uncultured Thermomicrobiales bacterium | reverse complement strand
CCAAGGGCAAGCGGTTCGGGTTGCCGAACGCGCGGGTGATGATCCACCAGGGCTCGGCCGGCTTCCGAGGGGCCGTCCCCGACATCGAGGTCGTCGCCCGCGAAACGCTCAGCCTGACCACGAAGCTGACCGAGATCCTGGCGGCCCACTCCGGGCAGCCCTACGACAAGGTCAAGCGGGACACCGAGCGCGACTACTACATGACCGCGCAGGAAGCGAAGGAATACGGCATCATCGACGAGGTGCTCGAGCCGAGCCGGGTTCCGGCCGAGGTCGCGGGCGCCACGGGAAACGGGCGCGAGACCACCTGATCGGGGCCGCGCCCCGGGCGGACCGGGGCGCGATCGACGGCCAGGATCGGCGACGCCCGCTCGCGGGCCGACGCCAGGTGAGGACGGCGGCATGAACACGACGCGAGGTGGGCGGGTGCATTACCGGTGTTCGTTTTGCAACAAGGGCCAGGAAGAGGTGCGGCGGCTGATCGCCGGGCCGAACCAGGTCTACATTTGCGACGAGTGCGTCCAGCTCTGCCGCGAGATCATCGAGGAAGAGGAACCCCCCACCCCGCGCACCGAGCCGGGCTTCGCCAAGATCCCGACCCCGCGCCGGCTCTACGAGCAGCTCAACCAGTACGTGATCGGCCAGGACCGGGCCAAGAAGATCCTCTCGGTCGCCGTCTACAACCACTACAAGCGGATCAACGCCGGGTTCGAGAGCGAGGACGACGTCGAACTCCAGAAGAGCAACATCCTCCTCGTCGGTCCCACGGGCTGCGGCAAAACGCTGCTGGCGCAGACGCTGGCGAAGCTGCTCGACGTCCCGTTCTCGATCGCCGACGCGACGGCGCTGACGGAGGCCGGCTATGTCGGCGAGGACGTCGAGAACATCCTGCTTCGGCTGATCCAGGCGGCGGGCGACGTGGCCCGGGCCCAGACCGGGATCATCTACATCGACGAGATCGACAAGATCGCCCGGAAGGCGGACAACCCGAGCATCACCCGCGACGTCTCGGGCGAGGGCGTCCAGCAGGCGTTGCTCAAGATCATCGAGGGGACGGTCGCCAACGTGCCGCCCCAGAGCGGTCGCAAGCACCCCCACCAGGAATACATCCAGATCGACACCCGCAACATCCTCTTCATCTGCGGCGGCGCCTTCGAGGGGATGGAGGAGTTGGTCGCCAAGCGGATCGGGCGCCAGGCCCCGATCGGCTTCGGCGCGGCCGAGGGGACGAAGGCGTCGGAGACGAACGTGCTCCAGCACCTGACCCACGACGACCTGCTCAAGTACGGCCTGATCCCGGAGTTCGTCGGCCGGCTGCCGGTGACGGTCGCCCTCGACCAGCTTTCCCGGGACGACCTGATGCAGATCCTGACCGAGCCGAAGAACGCGGTGGTCAAGCAGTACCAGCGCTTCTTCGCCCTCGACGACGTGGAGCTGGTCTTCACGGATGACGCGCTGCAGGCGACGGCTCGCCAGGCCGAGGAGCGGAAGACGGGCGCCCGCGGCCTGCGGACCACGATCGAGGAGGTGCTCCTCGAGGTGATGTACGAGATCCCCTCGCTCGAAAACGTCCGCAAGTGCGTGGTCGACGCCAACGTCATCAACAACCGCAGCCGGCCGCTCCTCGTCAGCGTCAATGAGCAGGTGATCCCCTACGCCGAGACGGCGTAGCACCGCGTTTCCCTGGTGCGCGGGGACCGCGAGGCCCGACTCCTAAGCGTCGGGCCTCGCTCATCGCGGGGGGCAACCCGCCGGTCGGGCTCGCGCCAGTCTAGCGACGGCAGCCAGCATCCGCTCGATTTCGGCCTTGTCGTTGTAATAGTGGACAGAGGCGCGGACGACCGCCTCCAGTCCGCGCGCCTCCATGTCGAAACGGGTGCTGGACCGGGACGAGACGGAGACGTTGATCGCCTGGGTCGCGAGTTGCCGGCGAACCTCGACCGGGGTGGCTCGACCGACGGTGAACGACACGATGGCGGACCGCTCCCGGCCGAGGTCGTGGACTGCGACGCCGGGAAGCGCGGCCAGTCCCGCCCGGAGCGACTCGGCGAGACCCACGACCCGGTCGCGGATTGCCTCGAGTCCCCAGCCGAGGGCGTAGTCGATCGCGACCCCGAGGCCGATCTTGGCGGCGACGTTGCCCTCCCAGGTCTCGAACCGGTGGGCGCCGGGGACGATCTCGTAGCGGTCGGCCGCGATCCAGCGGGCCGAATCGAGGTCGAGGAAGGGCGGCTCGAGGGTCTCGGCCAGGGTCCGCCGGACGTAGAGGAGGCCCGTGCCGCGCGGGCCGCGGAGGAACTTGCGGCCCGTGGCGGAAAGCATGTCGCAGCCGATGGCGGCGACATCGACCGGCATCTGCCCGACCGACTGGCAGGCATCCAGCAGGTAGGGGATGCCGGCTTCGCCGGCCACGGCGCCGATCGCGGCGGCGGGGTTGACCAAGCCCCCGTTGGTCGGCACGTGGGTGACGGCGATCAGCTTGACCCGGTCGTCGATCAGGTCGCGCAGCGCCGCCACCGAGAGCTGGCCGGTCTCGTCGTCCGGGACGACCTCGACGCTCACCCCGTGGCGACGCGCAAGCTGGAGGAAGGCGATGACGTTGCTGGCGTACTCCGCCCGGGCCGTCAGGATCCGGTCGCCCGGCCCGAACGGCAGCGAGTAGAACGCCATGTCCCAGGCTCTGGTCGCGTTCTCGACGACGGCGATCTCGTCCGGCGCACAGCCGAGCAGATCGGCCGCCGCTCCATAGACGCGGTCGATGCGGTCCGCGGCGAGGCCGGCCGCCTCGTAGCCGCCGACCTTCGATTCGAGCTCGAGGTGGCCGACGACCGCGTCCACCACCGGCCGCGGCATCAGCGAGGCGCCGGCGTTGTTGAAGTGGGCGACCTCGGCGCACCCCGGCGTCTCCGCTCTCGCTCGTTCGACATCGATCGGCTCGGTCGAGACGACGACGGGGCGGTTGGTCACCAGCAACCTCCGGATGTCGTTTGGGACCGCGGAGCTGACGGTTCCGGGCCGCACCTCGACAGGGGCGGTCGGCGTGCCTGGCGCGACGCTAGCGCCGAAGAGCGCGGCAATCATAGAGCGTTTCGAGACCCACCAGCGGGTTGCCGGCGATCCGGCCCGGCGTCTGCCAACGCTCGGCCGGGACCGGTTCGCAGGCATCCGCCACCCAGCGGACGTTCTCGCTGAGGAAGAGGCGGAGGAACTCCGCCGGGTCCGGCCCGGTGGACGGAGGCAGCGGAACCTGGCCGGGTGGATCGAAGCCAGGCAGGCGAGGGCCGCCCTCGCCGGTCAGGTTGCCAAAGACGCCGAGCATCGTGGTCAGCAGCCCGACCCGGCCGGGGTCGGGGACGAGGAAGAAGCGCACCTCGCCCCCCTCGACCATCTCGCGGACCCCGCCCACCGAGCTGATCGGATCCTGCCCGATGAAGCCTCCGAGCGCGGCGACCGGTGCGGCGTGCTCGATGATGAGCGGGGCGGCGCTCATGGCGTTGGCGGTGGCGAGGACGTAGCGCTCGCCGTCGTGGTTGGCTTCGAGAAAGGCAACGAGTCGTGGATCCGGTGGAACGTAGGTATCGAAGTCGGGGATCGGAGCGCCGCCGGCTTGGTTGGCGAGGACCGTATCCCCTCCATCGATCCCGGCCCAGACCGCATCCGGGAGCGCGTTTGGCGGCAAAGTCGCGGTTCCGGGCAGCCCCAAGCCCGTATCTGTTGCCGGGAAGAGCGAACCGCCGGGACCGGCGGCTGGGAGTACGTTGCTGACCGGCATCTGCAGCGCCCACCCCGACCAGACCGCGGGGCCGAGCAGGAGAGCGGCCGCGGTCGCGCCAACCGCCGCGGGAACGACCGCCCTGGCCCATCCCGGAAAAGCGGTTGCATCTCCCGTCGCGGCGGTTGGTCGTGCCAGACGCGCGGCCGCCAAACGCACGGCCGCCAGACCGACGGTGGCGACGGTGCCGGAACCGAGCACCAGCGGAGCGATGAGGTTCCCCGGCACCGCAAACGGACGGGCGATTGCCGCCGCGAGCGCGGCACTGCCGGCGACCGCGAGAGGGAGTAGCCATCCGCGCAGGCCTGGCCGGCGCCAATCGGCCCAGAGGGAGGCGAGTCCGGCGCCGGCGAGGGCCGCGATCGGCGGCGCCAGCATCACCAGGTAGTAGCGATGGAACTGGTTGGCCACGCTGAAGAAGGACGCTCCTGTCAGAAGCCAGCCGCCCCAAAAGATGAGCGCCGTCCTCCGGGCCGAGAGCGGGAATCGGAGGAGTCCGGGATCCTGCCACCACGCGGCGACCAACCCGACCACGGCGAGCGGCAACAGCCAGGCGATCTGCGCGGCCAACGCCCGATTGAAGAGGCGGAGCGGACCGCGCTCTCCGGTCTCGACCGCGCCGAAGGCGCCGAGGATGGCGCCCGGGGAGGGGGACGCCGGTCCCATGGCGGCCGAATCACTCGTGCCGGTGAGCGAGGCCGGCAACAGTCGTTGGAGGCCGTTGTAGCCGAACGCCAGGTCGAAGGGCGAGTTCGACGAGGAGGAGCCGACGTAGGGCCGCGCCTCCGGAGGCGTCAACTGGACGACGGTCGCCCACGAGAAGGAGACGGCGAGCAGCAGCCCCGTCGCTAACGCCAGGTGGACGACGCGGCGAGGGAGGCGGGTGCGGTTGCCGACGAGGTAGGCGAACCCCCAGGCAGGCACCACGAGATAGGCCTGGAGCATCTTGACGTTGAAGCCGAGGCCGATCAGCAGCGCGCTCAGGAGCAGCCAGCCCGAGGCGTCGCGCTCGACCGCGCGGAGCAGTGCCCAGGCCGAACCCAGCAACAGCAGCACGAGCAGGGGATCGATCGTGTTGGTACGGCCGGTGGCGACGGCGATCGGGGTCAGCGCGAGGGCCAGCGCCGCCATCAGGCCGGCGGCCGGACCGAACGGGCGGCGGACGAGCCGCCAGAGCAGCACGACCGAACCAACGGTCGCCAGGGCCTGGGGCAGGAGCAGGGCCAACCCCCCGTAGCCGAGCAGCTTCGCGGTCACGGCCTGGATCCAGAACCCGAGCGGCGGCTTGTCGACGGCGACGAATCCGGCCGGGTCGAACGACGCGAAGAAGAAGGGGTGCCACCCCTCGAGCATCGAGCGGACCGTCGCGGCGTAGTAGGGGTTGCCGATCCCCTGGAGTTCGAGGCGGAGACCCTGGAGCACGGCGGAGACCAACGCGATGGCCGCGAGGCCCATGAACTCGAGCGTCGCCACCCGGACCGTACCGGCGCCTGTGCCTCCGCGTTGATGTGTCTCCAATCCATGATCTGTGGCTTGTGCGGCTCCTTTGGCATGGACTGGAGGATGGACCGGATCGATTGGCACGGACGAAGCTTCTCCCGTCGGATGACCGGGGCGGATGCCCGGCATGAGCAAGCCTTGTTCTCGGCCGGCTCTGCACCGCCGGTCTTTCAAAACGGTACCAGCCGCCGCGCCCTAGCCGAGTGCTCCGGGAACATCGAGCGGCGCTGTGGTGATCCGCAGCAACTCGCGCCGGCCGTTGACGATGCCTTAAGGCCATCTTGACCATGGGTTAACCGCGTTTGCGGACGCGAGCGGTACCGTGGCCGGGCTGGTTGGCACGGGGGTCTCCTGGCCGCATGTGGCCAGCGCCGGGAGGCGGGCGAACCGCACGGTGGGCTGTTCGCCCTCGGCGACCGGATCACCGCCATCAAGGAGACAACCATGGACCGCGCCCGCTTCGAGCGGATGCTCGCCGCTCGCGCCGATCGCCGCCGCACCATCATGGCTGGCGCGGCCGCCTTCACCGCAGTCAGCCTCGCCGGTCGGCCGACACGAACCGTCCTCGCCCAAGCTACCCCGGCCGCCTCGCCGGCTGCCTTCGCCGCCGGACCCTTCACCCTCGGTGTCGCCTCCGGGGACCCGTTGCCGGATGGCGTCGTCCTGTGGACCCGCCTCGCTCCGGACCCTCTCGCCGGTCACGGCGGGATGGAAGGAAGGGGGCCGGTCGAGGTCCTGTGGGAGGTCGGCGCCGACGAGGGGTTCGGCACGGTCATCCAGACCGGCGCGGCCAATGCGACCCCGGAGTTGGGCCACAGCGTCCACGTCGATGTCCGGGGGCTGGAGCCGGGCCGCGAGTACTTCTATCGCTTCCTCGCCGGCGGCGAGCTCAGCCCGGTCGGGCGGACGAAGACGGCGCCAACGGTGGGCGCCCCGCTGGACCGGCTGCGGTTTGCCTTCTCCTCGTGCCAGGACTGGCTGACCGGCCATTACACCGCCTATCGCCACATGGCGCAGGAGGACCTGGACGTTGTCCTCTTCCTCGGCGACTACATCTACGAGGACGAGTACGCTCCCGGCGACGACGGCGCCTTCCCCGTGCCGGGCCGGGAGCACACCGCGCCGCAGATCCAGACGATCGACGACTACCGGGTCCGCCACGCCCTCCACAAGAGCGACCCGTTGCTCCAGGCCGCCCACGCCGCCTTCCCCTGGGTGGCGACCTGGGACGACCACGAGGTAGACAACGACTACGCGGGCGAGCACGACGAAGGCGGGCTGCCGCCGGATGCCTTCCTGCCGAGGCGGATCGCTGGCTACCAGGCGTTCTACGAGCACCTGCCGCTGCGACCGGAGTCGATGCCGCTCGGTCCCGCGATGCGCCTCTACCGCCGCCTCGCCTTCGGCGATCTGGTCGAGTTCTCCGTCCTCGACGGCCGTCAGTACCGCACCGACCACCCCTGTGGCGCCGGGGAGCAGGTGCGCTGCCCGGCAGCCATGGACCCGAACAGCACGATGCTCGGCCCAGAGCAGGAGCGGTGGCTGCTTGCCGGGCTCGATGCCTCGGCGGCCCGTTGGAACGTGCTCGCCCAGCAGACCCTGATGGCCGAGCTGGAGCACCGAGAGGGGGACGAAGAGATCTTCTGGACCGACGCCTGGGACGGCTACCCCGCCGCCCGCAACCGGATCCTCGGCCACGTTATGAGCCGGCGCATCGCCAACCCGGTGGTGCTGACCGGGGACTGGCACTCCACGTTCGTGAACGACCTCAAGGCCGATTTCGAGAACCCCGCCTCGACCACCATCGCGACCGAGTTCGTCGTCACCGCGGTCACCACCGGCGGCGACGACAACGGCTACGAGGACTACTACGGGCCGATGATCCCGAACAACCCGCACATCCGGTTCTTCGACGGCGACGGCCGCGGCTACATGTCGGTCGAGGTCACCCCGGAGCGGTGGCGGACGGACGTCAAGATGGTGGAGACGGTCCTCGACCCCGCAGCCGGCATCCGCACCGCCGCCTCGTTCGTCGTCGAGGACGGCCGACCCGGCGCTGTCCAAGACTGACTGCCGGACACCGCCGGCCATGTCACGTCGCTCGCGCCGGAGCGATCGCGTCATAAAGGAGGAGACGATGAATCCGATCGACGCCAGGGTGCGATACGAACGGTTGCTGTCCCACAGCGCCGACCGGCGACGTCTGCTGATGAGCGGAGCCGCGGCTGCAACGACCGTCAGCTTCTTTGGCCGGCCAACCCGGGTCCTGGGGCAGGCGACGCCCGAGGCGTCGCCGGTCGCGACCCACGGCGGCTCGTCCCCCTCCTTCACGCTCGGCGTCGCCTCGGGCGACCCGACCCCGGATGGGGTCGTCCTCTGGACCCGCCTCGCGCCCTCTCCGCTTGGCGGCGGCGGCACGGACCCGATCCCCTATGAGGTGCGCTGGGAACTGGCACGCGACGATGGGTTCGGCGACATCGTCCAAAGCGGGCGAGCCATCGCCTCGCCGGTGCTGGCTCACAGCGTCCACCTCGACGTGACCGGGCTGGAGCCGGCGCGGGAGTACTACTACCGCTTCATGCTCGGCGACGAGGTCAGCCCAACCGGGAGGACGAAGACGGCGCCGGCACTCGGGGCGGAGGTCGAGCGGCTGCGTTTCGGCTTCGCCTCCTGCTCGATGTGGGAGCACGGCTGGTTCACCGCCTACCGCGACATGGCGGAGCAGGGGTTCGACCTGATCCTCCACCTCGGCGACTACATCTACGAATACGAACCGAACGGCTACGACGTGCGCGAGGAAGGCCCCCTTCGCGAGCACACCGGCGAGGACGACGCGACCGGGGAGACCGATGCGCTGGTCGAGTACCGCAACCGCTTCGCCCAGTACCGGACCGACCCTCACCTTCAGGCCGCCCATGCCTCTGCGCCGTGGGTCGTCACCTGGGACGACCACGAGACGGAGAACGACTACGCCGGCGGAATGTCGGAGAACAACGACCCGGTCCCGTCCTTCCTGGCTCGGCGGGCCGCCGCCTACCAGGCCTACTACGAGCACATGCCGCTGCGGCCGAGCTCGATGCCCCAGGGGCCGGACATGCAGCTCTACCGGGGGCTGCCGTACGGGAACTTGGCCGAGTTCGTCGTCCTCGACACCCGCCAGTATCGCGATGACCAGCCCTGCGGCGACGGCGTCAACGTCCGCTGCCCGGCCGCGCTCGACCCGAACACCACGCTGCTCGGGCCGGAGCAGGAGCGCTGGCTCCTCCAGACGCTGGATGCCTCGCCCGCCCGCTGGAACGTCCTGGCGCAGCAGGTGATGATGGCCGAGCTTGAGCAGGCGGAGGGACCATCGGAGGGGTACTGGGGCGACTCTTGGTCGGCCTACCCGATGGCCCGCAACCGGATCCTCTCCCACCTGACGAGCCGCGGCATCGCCAACCCGGTCGTGATCACCGGCGACATCCACACCGCCTGGGCGAACGACCTCCTGGCGGATTGGACCGACGCGGCGGCGGCACCGATCGGGACGGAGTACATCTGCACCTCGATCAGCGCTGGCGGCGCAGAGCCGGCGACCTTCTTCGAAGCGTACCTGCCCGACCACCCCTTCATCCGATTCTTCGACCCGAACCACGGCGGCTACACGTCCGTCGACCTGACGCCCGACCTCTGGCGAACCGATTTCCACCAGGTGGCCTCGCTGCTCGACCCCGCTTCGACGGTCGAGATCGTCGCCAGCTTCGCGACCGAGGCCGGTCGGCCGGGAGTCCAGCCCGCCTGAGTCGATCACGCCTACTTCCTTCCCCGTTTCCCCGCCCGGGCCCAGGCATTTCCGGTCGCCGCGATCCGGTCGGCCCCGTCCAGCCCCGCCGATGCCCGTCGTATGATCCCGTCCGGCGATCCGGCGGGATGGAGGAAAGGGGAGGCGAGGGGTGAAGACGGTGCTCTGCTACGGCGACTCGAACACGTGGGGATCGGACCCGGCGACGCGCACCCGGTTCCCGCCCGATGTCCGCTGGACGGGCATCCTCGCCGCGTCGCTGGGGTCGGGCTACAGCGTCATCGAGGAGGGGCTGAACGGCCGGACGACCCGATGGGACGACCCGATCGAGCTCCACCGCAACGGATTGACCTACCTCGTTCCGTGCCTGGAGTCGCACCAGCCGCTCGATCTGGTGGCGATCATGCTGGGCACGAACGACCTCAAGGCGCGGTTCCGCCTCTCCGTCGCGGACATCGCCCAGAGTGCTGCCGGCCTCGCCCAGATCGCCTCGCGGACGGCGCGCAACGCGGCCGGGCAACCGAGCGCGATCCTCCTGGTCGCGCCGCCGCCGGTCGCCATACTCACCGGCTTCGACCTGATGTTCGAGGGGGCGGAGGCGAAGTCGACGCTCTTCGCCGACTACTATGCGCGCTCAGCCGGGTGGAACGGGCTCGACTTCTTCGACGCCGGTTCCGTGATCCGGTCGAGCGACCTCGACGGCATCCACTTCGAGCCGGGCGAGCACCGCAAACTCGGCGAGGAAGTGGCCGCCAAGGTGCGCGAGTTGATCGGCTGACCATGAACCATGGCCCGGCGGGGGCCGGAGACTCGGGGCCGGGGCCGCCAAAGAGAAACATCTGGCATCCAGAGGGAACCGATCGCTCCGGGACCATGTGGTTGGCGCGGGAGCGGGACCCGACCTAGTTCACCGGAGGCGCCTTCCCCCAACGCTCCCGAGGAAGCGTTGGCTGCCGATCAAGCCGCGGTATGTCCGATGCCAGAGGTTGGTGGTGCCGCGCTGGCTGCCTATCCGCCGCTGGGAGCGCCTTGTCCGGCGGCGCTCTCCCGGTAGTGGCTGTCGGCGTCCTCCGCCAGGAGCCCCTCGGGGCCGCGCCATGTATCGCCCTGGGCGTCCTGCCAAGCCTGGGCGGGCAGCACACTCAGGACCGCGGCGGGGTCCGGATACGATCCCTCGGCCAGGTACTCGTTGACCATCGTCCGCAGGGCGTCGTCGCGACCGGCCAGCTTGACCATGATATCGTCCTTGGTCGCCCCGTTGGCCCAGTCCAACTCCGCCAGGTACCCTTCCAAGAGTTCCCGCATCTCGCTCGCGTCCATGCCGCCCCTCCGTCTTGCCTCGGCGGCCAGCGCCGCCTATGGGCCAACCTGGCAACA
>CADCWF010000041.1 GCA_902806345.1 uncultured Thermomicrobiales bacterium | reverse complement strand
CGTGGATGCCGTGCTCGCCCGGGGCCAGCCCCTCGACGCCGACGCCGATCGAGACCCGTCCGTCGGGGGCCTCCCCCACGGTGGCGGTGCCGACGTCCCGGCCGTCCGCGTCCCGGAGTTCCACGCCGACCGACTGCATCGCCGCGGGGCTGCCGGCGAGGCTGGCGTCCTGAGCAACCGCTCCCGGCCCGCGGCCGCCGGCGAGCGGGTCGAGCAGCGCGACGGCGAGCGCCGAGACCAGGACCAAGGAGCGAGGCATGGAACTTCCTCCTCCGACCGCCCGGCCGCACTCTGGCGGCCGCGGCATTCCTCCCGTATCACGAATCGTGCCCCGAGCACCGTGAGGGAGGGGGAGCCGGGACCGCCACCGCGGGTTTGCGGACACGCCTTATTCGCGGCGGGAGATATCGACCTCAACCGGCCGGTGTCGGTCAGTCCGACGGCGTTGGTGAAGCTGTCGGAGCCCCCACGCCCGGTCGGCCGGGCGGTAGCTGGACGACCCGTCCGCGCCGAGTCGGACGGTGTTGTTGCGGGGCTCCTGCTTCGGCTCGACCGTCGGGCCCGACTCGGTCCCTTCGTCGGGATCGCGGTCCGTGTCGTTGGTGAGCCCTCGTCCTCCTCGGCAGGAGGCGGTAGCGGTTCCGTCGAGGCGTAGCCGTCGTCGACCGCCTCCGGCACTTCCCCGGCGGTGACCTCCAGCTCCCGGCCGCTGACGATCCCGCCGGTCGCGCCGTTGTCGCAAGCGGCGATCGCGGAACGTGTCCCTGCGGGGCCGCCGGCGTGGCCAGCCCGGTCGCCGTCGTCGTCCGCGTTGCCCTCCAACTTGCCGCTGTCGGGCATGGCCCTGGAAGCGTCGTCGTCCCCCGTGACATCAAGGTCGGTGACCGGGTCGGCCCCGCCGGTTCGGCCATCCCGATGGCGGTTTCAGCGAGGGCGACATGGAACCAACCGTGGAGTTCGTTGCGCTCAGGACGAGACCGGGGCGGGTCTGGTTGGGCCTGCACCGTTCGAGCGCGTAGCCTCCGACCACCCCGCCTCCGCGCCACCGCACTGAGTCGCGCCCGCCCAACCGGGGACACCCGAGGCCGACGCCTCGCTACAACATCCTTGACCTAAGGCTGCAATTGACGCAGGCAGCGCACGGCAGTACCCGCGAAGACGGGCACGCCCATCGGCGGTCCGCAACGACCAGGTGGTTGGCTTGCGGCGACCCGAATCTTCGCGCCGGACCGACCGATGAGGTCCCGCCATTCCTGCTGGGAAGCGCTTCGCGCGCTTCAACGCGCAGCAGGACAAGGGCGAAGCCGCGGCGCCGACGCCGGAACCGGGCGTACGACTCGTCCCGCGCATCCTCGACACCGGGAACCCGCGGCCCCGCTCCTCGGTCGCCATCCTCGGCCGGCTGGTCGTCGTGCCGCTGGAGCGTTTCGTACCCCGGCGTCTCCCCCAGCAGGTGCCGACCCGAGCGCTCGGGCCGTCGCGGGAGGTCGTGTCAGCGCTCGGGATCGACGCCCGAAGCGAGTCGGCCGCCGTGCGCCCAGGCGGCGAGGTCCGGGCTTACGAGCGCCGCGACCCGCGCCTCGTACGCGGCGAGGTCGGCCGCGGAGACGCGCCCGCGCCACTCGCCGCTCCCGCCGCTCCGGAAGAAGGCGCGCACGTCCTTCCAGTTCCCCTGCGATGCGTTCGGCGCGATGTCGGCACTACGCTCGCGCATCCGGGCCAGACTCGCCTCCGCCGCCAGCTCGCGCGCGCGTTCCGGCGAGCACGGGATCCCGAGGACGCCCGCCAGGCGGAGCAGCTCGCCCGGGAGGTCGGCCGTCAGGTCGGCGTAGTGGAAGAGGGCGACGTTGGCATCGTGCCGGCGTTGCCAGCCCGTGTCGAGGTGGTGCAGCACCGACGCGAGCGACGGCGGCGAGGCGTGTGTCTCCCCGGCGACGAAGGTCCGGAACCGCTCCACCGGGTCCTCCGACGGGACGCGGCGCACCGGCAGCTCGGCGAGGTCCTCGTTGCCGACGGCCGCGGCGCGCAGCGCCAGGAAGCGCTCCCAGTCCATGTTGGCGGCGTGGTGCTCGAACGAGATGGCGACGTCGCGCGGATCGCGGCCGACCACGAGGTAGGTGACGTCGGGGTGCAGCGGGAGGCCATCGAGGGGCGTGTGCGTCTTGACGAAGCGGCGGTGCGTCTGGGAGGCGAGCGCCGCCGTCACCTCGGCGAGCGGGCGGTTGGACATGTCGAGCCACGGCGACACGTCCTCGAGCGGGGCCGGGAAGGCGGGCCCGTCGAAGATCAGGAGCGCGCACAGCATCTGCGTCCAGGTTGTCCCGCACTTCGGCGGGGTGCTGATCACGACGTCGCCCGGCCGGAACGCGAACCCGTCCCAGCGGCCACTGTCGGCGACGATCGAGCGGTAGCGCCTGCGCGAGGCCTGGGCATTGTCCATCATGCGCGATTCTACTCCCCGGGGGGACCATTGCCGCGTGCGCACGCCGGCTCATCCCGCAGGAGTCCACGGGCCCACCGCCGCAGAGGATAAGGTCTGGATGCCGAAGGAGATCGTGCGGATGGTCCCGCCAGTCGCCGGCCTCACACCGCTCGCCGAGTTGCCGGCTTGCGCGGCGCGGCGGCCGGCGCCAGGCAGCCACCCCTCTTCGCGCTGGAGGAGGCCGGTGCCTCACCCCTCGCCGGCATCGCCGCGCTGTTGCCCCTCTGCCAACCGTGACGACAACCATGGGACAAGGATGTCGTGGCGCGGCGTGGAAGCTCGATCAGCATCCCTTCGCCGGCGCCCGCGACGTCCTCTTGGTAGTCCTGCTGTCTCCTGCCACGATCCGGCTTCGTCTCGGGACATGCGCGGCGCCGTGCCCGCTGCCCGGCGGCCAGACGAACGGCACCGGATGGAACCTGGCGAACCGGAAGCCGCACCGGCCGCGACGCTGCCAGATCCCGGACCGACCACCGTCACCGGCGTACCAGGCACCGGCGGGTCGTGGTCATCGGGCGGCATCGGCACCTGAGTCCCAGGCGGACCGTCCCCGGCAGACCGGAAGGAGAGCGATCCCGTGTCATACCCCGCCATGCGGCTGCGGCATGGCGCCCGGGCCGATGTGCCCGGGCGCCACCGATCCCTCGGCGGGCACGCGTCCGAAGAACGCCGACCCGCGTGTCCCCGGTTCTGCCCGTCCAGCGAGAGCCGCTAGCCCGCGGTTCCCGCCAACTCGTTCATCCGCTCGCGGACGATCCGCGGCGTGTTGTCGACGATCCAGTCGGCCATCGCCTCGTCTTCGGCCAGGATGCGGGAACACACCGCGGCCGTCTCGACGTCGCCGATCTCCTCGGCGGCGGCGACGAGGGCGCGGTACGAGGCAACTTCGAACCGTTCGGCGGCGTGGTCGACCAGGAAGTTCTTGACGATCTCGTCGCGGGCCATCCCGGTCATCGGGGCTTGGATCGCGCCGAACACGGTCCCCGCCATCGACTTCAGCGCCGAGGGCTGGGCGCCGAGCCGCTCAATGCAGCCTCGGACCAGTTCGGCATGGAGCCTGGTCTCCTCGAGATGCTGCTCGTCCTTCGCCCGGACCCACGGGTAGTCCCTGGCATCCCGGATCCGGTGGTCGAGGACCCGGACCAGGGCGTTCTCCATCGCGTAGGCGTCGTCCAACCAGGCGACGACCAGGTCCTTCTTGTCCTTCGGTCCCGGGCCGGCCTTCGTGGCCGGTTGCTCGGCCCGCCCCTCGACCCCCGCCTCCTGCCCGTTGGCGGACCCTTGCCTCGATCGCCGCCAGGCGAAGGCGGCCGGGACGGCGACCAGGAGCGCGGCGGCGACTTTGCCGATGCCGGGAGCGGTTGCCAACCTGCCTCGCTCGAGGCTCACGCCGTCCCAGCCGTCGGTGATCCCGCTCCCCTCGTCCATGGACGCGAAGAGGTTGCCGGAGGTCGGCGGAGCCGGTTCGTTCGCCAGATGCTGCTTGTCGACCATGACCGCGAGTGCCTGCTCGCTCATCCCCTTGGACAGGGTCTGCCCCAGCTCCATCATGCGTCCCGCGTTGCCGACGACCACCTCCCGCGCCGGGTTCTCGGCAAGCCGAACGATTGCGTCGGCCACGGCTTCGGGGGCGTAGACGGGGGGCATCGCCTTGACGGCCCTGCCCGTGTAATTCCCGGCATGCCGGAAGAAGGGCGTGTCGATCGTCGCCGGCAGCACCGTGCAGACATGGACGCGGTCGGCCCCGGCCAGGAGGATCTCCTGGCGGAGGGACTCACCGAGCGCGCGGACGCCGTGCTTGCTGACGACGTAGGCGCTGGCGTACGGCGCCGGCACCGTGCCCATGACCGAGGCGTTGTTGATCAGCACGCCGTGGCCCTGGCGGTAGAACCGGGGCAACGCCGCGCGGGCGCCGTGGATGTACCCGAACAGGTTGACCTCGATGACGCGGCGGTAATCCGCCGCGGGCGCGTCTTCGAACCGGGCGTACAGGCCGACGGCGGCGTTGTTGACCCAGACATCGATGCGACCGAAGTGCTCCACGGCTTGCCGCGCCAGCGACTCGACCGCGGCCTCATCGGACGTATCGGTCGGGACGACCAGCGTCCGTCCGCCCAGTCGCTCACACTCCGCCGCGACCTCTCGGAGGACCTCCTCGCGGCGGGCGACAAGCACCACGCCGGAGCCCTTCCCGGCGAAGGCGAGGGCTGTCGCTCGCCCGATCCCGCTCGATGCCCCGGTGATGACGACGATCGATTCCCGAGCCGAATCCTTCATGAAACCCTCCTCTTCGGTGACGGACGACGACGAATGGTCCAAGGGAGCGCAGGGTTTCCGCATCGATCGCCCCGTCCGATTGGGTATCTCCTCGGAAATGTTTGGCCAGATCTCGGCCGATCACCCGATCGGGTCCGTCCCCATGCACCGCCGAGCACGGCCGTTCGTGTCAGGCGTCGCGCCCTTCGTGGGTCATCGCCGAGGCGGCCGCCTGGAACGAAGGAGGCGAGACGCAGAAGCCGTGCCAGTGAATCAACTATTGATATTCATATGGTGAATATTCATGCCGTTGAACCGGTCTTGGTCCACTGAATGCCTATCATCGAAATAGAATGTGGCACGATCCCTGCGTTTGTCTCGATTCGTGGGTTGAAGGGCGGAGCCGACAGGCACCAGAGTTCTTGCCCACCCGGCGAACCGCGCCCCTGCAGCGGCGCCTGAGCCACGGGTTCAGGGATC
The DNA here is from genome assembly GCA_902806345.1 of uncultured Thermomicrobiales bacterium. Taxonomy (GTDB): domain Bacteria; phylum Chloroflexota; class Chloroflexia; order Thermomicrobiales; family UBA6265; genus CADCWF01. The sequence continues at coordinate 5,214 of CADCWF010000041.1, read as the reverse complement.
GTGATCGTCTTGGCCCCCGCCCATTCGCCTCGGGTGCACCCGGCCCAAGAGTCCAGCTGAACAACGCACGAAAGGGAAACAGGATGCTGGTGTGCTTCTCGCACCTGCGCTGGGGGTTTGTCTGGCAGCGGCCGCAGCACCTGCTGTCTCGGTTCGCCCGGCGGATGCCCGTCGTTGTGGTGGAGGAACCGCGCGAGGAAGGATCTGCTCCGGGCCTCCGGGTCGAGCGGCACGGTGGCGTGACCGTCGTGACGCCGCTCGTCGGGCCGGCGATCGCCTCGCCGACCGGTTTCGGGGCGTCCGTCAACGCGACGATCGGGGCCGAACTGGAACGGTTCTTCCGCTCCGACCCTGCCTTCGCCGGGTGCCCGCGCCCGGTCCTCTGGTACTACACGCCCGTGGCCCTCGGAGCCGAACCGCCCGGCTGGCTCGACAAGGCGCTCGTCGTCTACGACGCGATGGACGATCTGGCCAGCTTCGGCGGTGCGTCCAGCACCCTCCGTGAACGGGAGGACGCCCTCCTGGCGCGGGCCGACCTCGTCTTCGCCGGCGGCCCAAGCCTCCACGCGGCGCGGCGAGATCGCCACCCGGAGGTCCATTGCTTCCCGTCCGGGGTCGATGCCGCGCACTTCGCCGCGACTTCCGCCGGCCACGTCCCACCGCCGGACCTCGACGCCCGCCCCCGGCCCATCCTCGGCTTCTATGGCGTGCTGGACGAGCGGCTCGACCTGGGTCTGGTCGACGCCGTCGCCGCGTCCCGGCCGGACTGGACCCTGGCAATGGTCGGCCCGGTCGCCAAGATCGCCGCGGGCGACCTTCCGCGGCGCCCGAACATCGCCTACTTCGGCAAGCAGGCGTACGACGATCTGCCGGCGTTTCTCGCCCGCTTCGACGTCGGCCTGCTCCCGTTCGCCCGGAACGACGCGACCCGCTTCATCTCGCCGACCAAGACGCTGGAGTACCTCGCCGGCGGCAAGCCCGTCGTCTCGACCCCCATCGCCGATGTCGTCGCCCTCTACGGCGATGTCGTCCGCTTCGCCGCCGCGGCGGACACCTTCGTTGGCGCGATCGAGGCGGTTCTCGCCGAGACCGCTGCCGCCCGGGAGCGACGGCTCGAGACCTCTCGCCGCCTGGTGGCGGAACACGCCTGGGACGGGATCGCCGACCGGATGATGTCGCTGGTGGAGGAAGCCGACGGTCGACGGCGGGCCAACGAGGGGGCGCGGTTGCGTCGTCTGCCGTGGCGCTCCTCACCGGAACTGCGCGGGCTGGCCGAACCTCCGGCGCCCGCTCTCTCGACCGCAGAACTGCACGGATTGTTCCCTCCATCGGGGGATGACTCAGGCCAGCCGGGCGGCGGGGAGATGGCTCCGGCGGCCCCTTGCCGTGCCGGCGAGAACGGCTCGACATACCGGCCGCCGCTGGAGGTCTGGGGGGGCATCGAGTGCACCGTCAACCGCGTCGGCGACCACTACCTCGACCAGTCGGCCCGCAACGGCCACGACGAGCGGCTCGACGACCTGGATCGGTTCGCCGGGCTCGGCATCCGGGCGATCCGCTACCCGGTCCTCTGGGAGCAGACCGCGCCGGGGAGCGTCGAGCGGGCCGACTGGCGACGGCCGGACGAACGGCTGGGCCGCCTCCGCGACCTCGGCGTCCGGCCGATCGTCGGCTTGGTCCACCACGGGAGCGGCCCGCGCGACACCAGCCTCCTCGACCCCGCGTTCCCGGAGCGGCTCGCCGCCTTCGCCGGCGCGGTCGCCCGACGGTATCCCTGGCTCGAGGACTGGACGCCCGTGAACGAGCCGTTGACGACGGCCCGCTTCTCGGCCCTCTACGGGCACTGGTATCCCCACCACCGCGACGATCTGTCGTTCGCCCGGGCCCTGCTCACCGAATGCCGGGCGGTCGTGCTTGCCATGCGGGCGATCCGTGAGACCAGCCCCGCCGCTCGCCTCGTCCAGACCGACGACCTGGGCAAGACGTTCAGCACCCCGGCGCTGGCCTACCAGGCGGAATTCGAGAACGAGCGACGCTGGGTGACGTGGGATCTGCTCGCCGGGCACCTGACGCCCGACCGCCTCATGTGGCGGTGGTTCCGGCGGGTCGGCGTCCCCGAGGCCGACCTCGGCTGGTTCCTGGAGAACCCGTGTCCGCCCGACGTCATCGGCGTCAACACCTACCTCAGCAGCGAGCGGTTCCTGGACGAACGGGTCGCGGCCTATCCGGCCGAGACGCCCGGGACCAACGGGCGCCACGCCTACGTCGACGTCCTGGCGGCGCGGGTCCTGCCTGAGGGGGCGGCGGGGCCGGAGGGGCTGCTGCGCGAGGCGTGGGACCGGTTCGGGCTGCCGATCGCGGTGACGGAGGCCCACAACGGCTGCACCCGCGAGGAACAACTGCGCTGGCTCGACGAGGTCTGGCGGGGAGCCGAGCGTGCCCGTGCGGCGGGCGCCGACGTGCGGGCCGTCACCGTCTGGTCGCTGCTCGGCGCCTACGACTGGCGCTCGCTGGTGACGCGGGACGAGGGCGACTACGAGCCGGGGGTGTTCGACCTGCGCTCGCCCGTGCCTCGCCCGACGGCGATCGCCCACATGGTGCGCGACTTGGCGAGCAAGGGGCGGCACGACCACCCGGTCCTCGAGGTCCCGGGCTGGTGGCGCCGCCCCGACCGCTTCATCTACGGGCACACCGCCGGAGCCGAGGGCTTCGGGGAGACCGGGGGCGTCGCCGAGCGGGACGGATGTGGAGCCCGCCCGCTCCTGATCGTTGGGGAGGGCGGGCCCGTCGTCGCTTCGCTGACCAGCGCTTGTCGCCAGCGGTCGATCCCGTATCACCTCGTCGACCGACCGACCGAACTCATGGCCGACCCCGCGGCCGCCGCCGGACTGCTCCGTGAGCTTGATGCCTGGGCGGTCCTCGACGTTGACCGCGGGGAGTCGGCGGCATGCGCGGAGCGCGGTTCGGCCGGGTGCGCGATCTGTCAGGACTCCGTCACGACATCGGGGGTCGTCGCCGCCGCGTGCGCCCGCGCCGGCCTCCCCTTGCTCGCCGTCTCGTCCGACCTCGTCTTCGACGGTCGCCAACCGCTGCCCTACGGCGAGAGCGCCCCCGTTTCCCCCGGCGGGGCGTGCAGCCGCAGGTATGCCGTCCGCGAACGCGAGATCCTGGCCGTCCACCCGTCGGCGCTCGTCGTCCGGACGGGCCCCTTGTTCGGCGGGGAGGGAGGAGTCGACCCGATTGCCTCGGCGCTCGCTGCGTTGGCCGCGGGGGAGCCGTTCGTCGCCGCCGCGGACGAGGTGGTTTCGCCGACCTACGCGCCCGACTTCGCCGACGCCGCCCTCGATCTCTTGGTCGACGGAGAGCAGGGGCTCTGGCACCTGGCGAATCGCGGATCGGCCTCGTGGTTCGACCTGACGCGACGTGCGGCCAACTTGGCCGGGATCGACCAGGGAGACATCATCCCCCGGGTGCGACACTCGACGTTCGCCTCCCACTATCGACCCCACCGCATTCTCCAGGGTGAACGGGGATGGCTCCTCCCGGAGTTGGATGCCGCCCTCGCCCGCCACGTTCAAGACATCACGTCCACCCCCGCCGTGGCTCCGGACGCAGATGGGAAGGAATTCGCCCGCGCGGCCGCCGCGCCGGCCGACTTCGAGCGGGTCGCGGCTGGCGCCGTCGACCTGGTCATCGGGTACGGCGTCTCCGGCGCCCCCCACGGCTCTCCTGTCGCGCGCGAGATCCCCGTCCGCTGGGCGGCGGGGTGGGGACCGTGGAAGGGAGAGGCCGACCCGCGACCCGCTCGGGCGGTGGAGGCCTGGCCCGAACCGATTGCGGACGAACCGGTGACTGGATGGTGAACGATGACAGCAACACGCTGGCTTCGAGGATCGTGGCTGGATGGCACGGGACATGCAACCGGGCCCCGCGGGGTCGCACGCGTCTGGCTACCTTCCTGATTCTTTCCCGACGACCCGCAACACGAGGGAGAAGCGGATGAAATCCTTGGTCATGATCGGGGCACCCGCGCTGGCGCTCGTCCTGGGAGCCGGAGCCTTCGCGGCCCAGGAGGCGACCCCCGCGGCGGACTCTTTGCCCGGAGGCCTGTGCGCCTCGCCGGTCGCGTCCCCGGCGGCGACGCCGGTTGAGGTGGTGCTCGCCACCCCGGGCGTGGACCCTGGCGCCACGCCGGAGGCGTCGCCGACAACCCTCTTCGCCTGCGCCACGCCGGCTGGCTCCTGACGAGAGAACGGGGCACCGGTCTCGTAGACAGATCGCCGGGACCGCGAGTGCATGGCGGTCCTGGCGGTCTGGGGCGGCCGGTGGAGATCGGAGCCGGTTAGCGGAGGTTGGTCGTGGCCCCCTGAACCGGTTTGAAGTGGCACGCCGCTCGCACACACCGGTTGCCGGAGGATTCTGGCATCGACCGTTTCGTGCTTCGGGCCGGACCACTACGGGCACGACGGCTCGGGTGCCCCGCTCTTCTTGGGGCCTGGACTTGCAAGCGAGCGCCGAGTACCTGGTCCAGGAATGACACAACGCTCAGCGGCGGCACACGTCCAGGACTGGTACCCGACGCGACACGATGGGTTCTAGGCCGCGGCCCGGCTCTGATCGTTCCGCGACATCAAGCTCGGAAATCCATCGCGTGAACGGTTGGAGCGAGCACGCGCGTTGACCTCTTGTGGCTGGGGGGCGTGGCCGGTGCCGGTATCGCCGGCACGCTCGAAGAGGTGGCCAGGTACCATCTCCTGCGATGGCAGACACGAGCCGGTGGTGCTCGGGTGGACGGACCAGGACGCGGGAGCGTTCGGGGGTGGTGGCCGCGAAAAGTAGGTCGCGTGAAACGTGCTTAGACCGCTATGGTCGCGCGTCCAATCCCGACCGCCTGGGTGGGCTAGAGCCCCGCAGCAGGACGACTCCGATCACCATAACCACGGCGGCGGTGCCGAGGAAGGCGAGGTCGTAGGGGAGTGGGTCTGTTGCGTCCGCGCGCACCTCGTGCAGCCGCAGCACTTTGTGCTGGATCGTGCCATCGTAGAGGTTGAAGCCACCGGCACCCAGAAAGAGGCCCGCCCAATACCTCCGCCACACCCCGAGGCGGTCGTCGTCGCGCCCTCGCCAAACCGACGTCATAGCCCAGTAAAGACCGACGACCAGGAGTTCGGTCGAGACGAGATGGAACAGGCCGTCGGAGAACATTTCGGCCGC
>CADCWF010000040.1 GCA_902806345.1 uncultured Thermomicrobiales bacterium | reverse complement strand
CCCCCCCCCCCCCCCCCCCCCCCCCCGCGGGGGGGGGGGGGGGGGGGGGGGCGGGGGGGGGGGGGGGGCCGGGCGGGGGCGGGGGGGCGGGGCGGGGGCCGGGGGGGGGGGGGGGGGGGGGCGGGGGGGGGGGGGTTCACCTCGGCTCCGTTTCTGGCTCAAGTGTCTCAACTGTCTCAACTCCACGGGGTGGGGGGCATGCTCGATAAGCGACTCGGGTGCCTACCCGTGCCCCGGGCCGGGGTCGAGCAGGAGGAGGACGTACCGGCTACTGCCATCGCCGCCCACCCGCCGAGCGACGACCCGCAATTGCTTGCGGGCTCGGACCAGGGCTGACCGGGCGATGCCCGCCGCGTCGGCGGCCTTCTCTACATTGCTCGTCGGTTTCGGGCCGGCGGCGAGCTCGGCGCGCAGCCAGGTGACCGCCTCGTCCAACGCGCTTGGCTGCCGCGGGTCGGACCGGTCGGCGGCGTCGGCGGCGGCGAGGAGGGCGGAGGCCGTCCAAGGGGTCTCGCCGAGCCAGGTGACGCGGGCGACCTGGCCGCCGGGGGTGGTGTCCAGGGCGAAGCGCAACGAGGGTGCTGGGCGGGAGAGGTTCTCCTTCTGGTTGGCGAGGATGCGCTTCTCGGCGTCGTCGGGGTCGCGGGTGAGGAGGAGGGCGAAGCGGGCGGCGCCGATGATCCCGATCGAGCCGCCTCCGCGGTAGAGGGCGCTGCCGCCGGTTCCCTTGGTGAGGTGGCGGACGGCGAGGACGGCGGCGCCCGTCTCCTCGCCGAGGGTTTTCAGGGGGGCGAGGGCGCGCCGGACGTCCTGGTCGCGGTGGGCGCTGAGGGCGGGGTCGAGGAAGGCGACCAGGGGGTCGAGGACGATCAGGGCGGCGTCGATCTCGCGGGCGAGCCGCCCGAGCAGGGGCGCGTCGGCCAGGATCGCCGGCGGCCGGAGCTCGCCCTGGTCGTCGATCTCCTCCAGGGCAACGACCCTGGTCAGGTCCGCTCCGGCGGCTTCCAGCCGGGGCCGGATGGTGTCGGCCAGCCCGTCCTCGGCCGAGAGGAGGAGGACGCCGCGGGGCGGGCGCGGCTCGCCGCCCGGCAGCGGCTCGCCGGTGGTGATGCGGGCGGCCCAGTCGCAGAGCAGGGTCGACTTGCCGAGGCCGGGGTCGCCTTCCAGCAGCGTCAGCTTGCCGGCGGCGAGGCGCCCCGGGGAGAGCCAGGCGACGGCGGCCGGCGCCACCGCGGCGAGGACCTTGACGACGGGTTTGCCGAGCCAGGGGTCGCGCCAGTTGCCGGGGCCGCCCGGTGCAGGCGGCGCTCCGGGGGTGGTGGGGCGGGGTTGGGGTGGAGTCTCGGCGGCGGGCGTCGCGGCCGCATCCGGGTTCGCGGGCACCGGGTTGGTTGGCGCTTCAGTGGCGGCGGTTTTCCGGGCGGCGATGCGCTCGATCAGCACCTGCCGGAGCCGCGGTGGCAGGCCGAACGCTTCCGGCCGCACGGTCGCGATGGGGACGCCGTTCTCGCGGCACCAGGCGACGCCTTCGAGGTACTCCGTGAACGGCTGCCTGAGGTGGGCCGGGGTCGCCGCGTTCCAGTCCGGATCGTCGATCCAGGCCTCGCTGGTCCGTGGTCGGGTCCGCTTCCGCGTCATCGGTCACCTTCTCCCGTCCTCCCGCGAACCCCGGCCGATCCGGGGCCGCCTACCAAGAGAACGGGGTGAGCGAAAGATTTCTCGCGGCTGGCGGTGGCATGGTCCCTGCGTCTGTCCGTACAGCCCCGACTGTCCCCGCGCCGCAGAGGAAGAGGAGGAGCGAACCGTGCCCCTGACGACGCCGCGCGACCTGTTCGTGCACGAGCTGGCCGACGCGATGAGCGCCGAGCACATCATCCTCGGGATGCTGCCTGAGCTGGCTGAGGAGGCTTCCCACCCGGAGCTGCAGAAGGCGCTGCGCGACCACGAGAAGGAGACCCGCCAGCAGCTGAAGAACCTGGAGCAGGTCTTCAAGACGCTCGGCGAACAGCCCGAGGAGACCACGTGCTTCGCGGCCGAGGGACTCCAGAAGGAGCACCAGGCGCTGCACGAGGAGGAGCCTTCGCCGGAAATCCTCCAGATGGCGAACGTCGCCGGCGCCGCCAAGACGGAGAGCTACGAGATCGCGACCTACACGGCCCTCGTCCGGATGGCGAAGGACCAGGGCGAGCGCGAGGTGGCCCGCCTGCTCCAGGAGAACCTGGACCAGGAGAAGGAGATGGCGAAGCGGGTCGAGGCCGTCGCCAAGGCGCTCGGCGACGAGGTCAAGGCGGCGGCCAAGGAAGCCCTCCTCGCCGAGAAGGAGGCCGAAAAGGGCCGCAAGGCCGGGGAGAAGCGGGCCAAGGACGAGGAGCGGGCGCGGGCGGCGTAGGGTTCGGGGATCGGGGTCCGTTCGGTCCGGTGGTTCGACAACCCGCGGTGCGTGAGGGCCGGGCTCGGCCGTGGAGCGGCGGAGCCCGGCCCTAAGGGGACCGGGCTGAAGCTGGGAAGGACCCTGATGGCGGTTGCTTTATTGAGGCGGCCGCCGGCGGCCGGGACCCGAGGATAAATCCTCGGGCTGAGGCAACGAAGCCCCATGAATGGGGCTGGGCCCGAGGCGAGCCGGGTGGCCACATCAAATAGGCAACCACCATAAGGTCCCTCAGAACGGGTGCCGGCAAGCGGACGGATCGGCTCGGATGGACCGATAGGGCGGTGCGACCCCGCCGCCGAATTGACCCCTGCCCCGTGATGACGGGCGCGGGGGATTCTCTGTTCCGGGTTGTGGCTCGTTGCGTTCAAACCGACGGCGGTGCGTCTGGCTATACTCCCGCCGGCAACGCCGTTTTCACATTCTCCAGGAGCCTTCCTTCAGCATGGACCGGGACTCCCTGATCGTGCAGCAGGTCGCCCGGGCGGCGGTCGAGAACGTCGAGCGGGTGGTGGTCGGCAAGCGGCACGAGGTGCTGCTGGTGCTGGTTGCCCTGCTCTGCCGCGGCCACGTCCTGCTGGAGGACGTGCCGGGCGTCGGCAAGACGGTGCTGGCCAAGGCGATCGCGCGGACCCTCGGCGTGGGGTTCAAGCGGATCCAGTTCACCCCGGACCTGCTGCCGAGCGACGTCACCGGGGTCAACGTCTTCAACCAGGAGTCGGGCCGCTTCGAGTTCCGCCCCGGCCCGATCGTCGCCCAGTTGGTGCTGGCCGACGAGATCAACCGGGCGACGCCGAAGACCCAGGCGGCGCTGCTCGAGGCGATGGAAGAGGGCCAGGTCACGGTCGACGGCGTCTCGCACGCCCTGCCCCGACCCTTCGTCGTCCTGGCGACCGAGAACCCGATCGACTACGAGGGGACCTTCCCGCTGCCGGAGGCCCAGCTCGACCGCTTCCTGATCCGCCTCTCGCTCGGCTACCCCGGCCGGGCGAACGAGCTGGAGATGCTGGAGCGGCAGCACCGCGCTCACCCCCTCGAGGCGCTGGAGACGGCGGTCGGGGTCGAGGAGTTGCTGGCGGCACAGGCGGCGGTGCGCGAGGTCCACGTGGCGGAGCCGATCAAGGAGTACGTCGTCTCCCTGGTCGAGGGGACCCGCGCCCACGAGGATGTCGCGCTCGGGGCGTCGCCGCGGGGTAGCCTGGCGCTCTACAACACGGTCCGCGCCTGGGCGGCCATCTCCGGCCGCGACTACGTGGTGCCGGACGACGTCAAGCTGCTGGCGGAGCCGGCGCTGGCCCACCGGGTGATCGTCAACCCCTCGGCCCGGATCAAGCACGTCGACAGCCGGGTCGTCGTCGCCGACGTCCTGGCGCGGACGGCGGTGCCTGGGGCCCAGCCGAACCGGACGGTGCACGGCTGGACGTAGCGGATTGGACGTAGGGGATAGGAGGATGACGCCGCGGCGACCGCGCCCGGTCCGGTCTCCTATCGGCTATCCCCTATCCGCTCGTCTGGTTGAATTCGTCGGCGGCGGCGCGGCCGAGGGCGGTGGCGGCGTTGAAGACGGGGGCGTCGATGGCGGCGTCGATGGCGGCGCCGGGGACGGGGGCCGGGGGGATGGCGGGCGCGCCGGGGAGCGCCTTGTCGACGAGGGCGAGCGCCGACGAGGTGACGCCGGGGGCGATCCCGTTGAGGCGGGCGAGCAGCACGGCCGAGATGGGGAATGTCAGCTCGGCGGTGCCGCGCTCGATCGCCCGGACGATGCGGCGGGCGGCGCGGTCGGCGCTGATGGTGAAGGGGGCGCTGGCGCCGAGGGCGAACCAGCGGTACTCCGCCTCGCGGTCGCCGCCGAACTCGGCGTGGAGGAACGAGCCGGTCTTCATCTCGCCGGGGACGACGGTGGTGACGGCGATGCCGTCGCCGGCGAGCTCCGCCCGCAGCCCTTCCGAGAAGCCGACGGCGGCGAACTTGGCGGCGGTGTAGGGGAGCATGTGGGGCAGGCTCACCTTGCCGCCGACCGAGGTGATGGTCACGATCCGGCCGCCGCGCCGCTCCCGCATCTGGGGGAGCACCGCCAGGGTCGGGTAGAGGGCGCCGAAGAAGTCGGTCGCCATCGCGTCGGCGAAGTCGTCGGAGGTCGCGGCCTCGACCGGCTCGACCAGGATGATGCCGGCGTTGTTGACCAGGAGGTCGATCCGGCCGTAGCCGGCGGTGACGGCGAGCACCATGTCGCGGACGGCGCCCTCGTCGCGAAGATCGCAGGGGATTGCCATGACCTCGGCGCCGCGCGCCTCGAGGTCGGCCACGGCGCGGGCCAACTCGGCTTCGTCGCGGGCGCAGATGGCGAGCTTGCACCCCTTGCCGGCCAGCTCGCGGGCAAGCGCCAGGCCGAGCCCGCGGGAACCACCGGTGACGAGCGCCACCTCGCCCCGGAGGTCCGCCCCGCCGGCGCGGGCGAGGGCTTCTTTCGCGACGAGCCCGAGCGCCAGCCCGGCTCCCGCCAGTGCCGCCCCCGACCAAGGCCAGCGACCGGACCGCCCGCCGGAGTGGTCGTGTGCGGCGGGTCGTCGGTATCCATGCCCGTGGTCCATCGCCATAGCCGCCCCCTGGTCCCTCGCCGACGGCATGCCGCAGCCGTTTCGGTCGGGTGACGTGGCGCAGGGCCCGTGCCACACGGGACGGGGGCGGCGGTGGGGGCGACCACGACGGGGCGAGTCGGTCGGTATCGCGCGGGAACGTTGGCTCGGCGAGCGACCTCCTCCTGGTGCCCTCTCCCGGGTTCGGGCGAGGGGACTGGGTACCATCGGGGTGCCCGGGGGTCGGCTAGGGGGAGGGTGCTGCCCGCGGCCCCGCTCGACCACGCCGCGTTCGTCGCGCCGCACGGGGTGATGTCGAAGCAGATTCGGCTGTCGATCTCGACGCCGTGGTCGCCGACGGTGTCCCGGACGCCGTAGGTCGGCGGGTCCTGGCCGGCTGGCTGGCCCGCGGCGGTGTCGACCGGGGAGACGACGGTGCTCGCGGCGGGGTCGGGGGAGGATCTCGCGCCGGCGTTGGTGTCGCCGTCGGCCGCCTCACCGGCGATGGTCGACTCGTTGGGGTCGGACTCGGGTCGAGCCGTGGGTTCCGGCCGGCGTCGGTGTCGAGCGGGGACCGGGGACAGGGGGCAGGGGACGTGGAAGGACACGGTTGTGAACGGGATCGCCGCCACGAGCGGCGGCCGGTTCCCGGTCCTCAACCCCGAGTCCGCGCTGCCGTGGACGAACTGACTGGGCAGGGGCGCGGAACGCGACGTGCGTTCCGGTCGGGAACGACCCGCGCGAGCGGGTCGGACCGCAACCGGGAGGGGCCCGATGCAGGCCGACGTTCACGGCCACGGCCACGATCTGGACCAGATCGCCCACGAAGTCATCAACACGGTGACCGCCATCAGCGGTCGCGCCCAATTGACGCGCCGCCGCATCGAAAAGACCGCCCACCTCAGCCGCGAGCACATCGCGTCCGATCTCCGCACCATCGAGGAGCAGGCGGCACGTATCGGCGCTCTCGTCGAAGCGTGCCGGAGCCTCGCCAACGGGATGGCTGAGGAGGGCGTTGGCGAGACCCTGCATCCTCCGTCATCTCGGGCGCGACCGGGCGCTGAATGACCAGGCGCTGGCAGTCTGCGGCGCGGATTGGGGCGTTGGTGCCGGCTCGACTCGCTCGGAGTCGGTGGGAGATCCGACGCGTGGGATGCCCGATGTCCCCCGGCTAGGGCACGGGCATGCGCTGCCCACGGCGGAGACCGACCGGTCCCGGCCGGCAGGATGCCGGCCGCGAGGAGTGCGACGGACTTCGGCCTGCCCCCGGGCGGGAGTCGTTGGCGGATCGTCCCTTGCCGCGAGGTGTTCACACGGACCGCGTGTTTCGGAGGCGTCTGAGCCGTTCCCGCCCTCGGGTATGGCCGCCGCGGGCGAATCTTCCGATGCTCTGGCGTCGTTGCCGCGATCCGCGTCCTCGCTCGCCGTCCCGCGCGTCGTTCGCGTCCCGGGCGGGAGCGCGCTGACGCCGCTCATCCGCGTCCTTTGCCTCCTCGGCAGGCCGCTGCTCGTCCCCGGCGTGGCCGAGCTCGCGCCCGGTCAGGACGCCTCGCCGGGTAACCCTCGTCAGGGTATCCGGTACGACCAGCAGCAGCAGTGCTGGGCGGTGACCATGCCTCGCCACGACCTGCGGGCCGATGTGTACCGTCGGCCGTAGTCGGGGCTTGCCCGCGCCTAGCCCTTGGTGGCGACGTAGTAGGTGTTGACGAGGTCGTCCTCGATCCGCTTGACCTCGACGCAGTCGAAGCCGGCATCGGCCAGCATCGCGCGGGCCGTCTGCTCGCCCCACATCGCGCCCAGCCCCGCCCCGCCGAGGGCGAGCGAGACCGTCATGCAGTGCATGCACGAGATGGTGTACAGGAACGGGGCCAGCGGGAACTCCGTGTTCTCGTGGACGCGGCTGGAGGCTCCGATGTCCACCATCAGGAAGACGCCGTCCGGCCGCAACGCCTCCGCGATGCCGGCCAGGACGTGCGCGGGGTGGATCTGGTCGTGGATCGCGTCGAAGGCGGTGACCAAGTCGAACCGCTCCCGGGCCCCGAGGTCGGTTGCGTCGCGCGCCTCGAACCGGGCGTTGGCCAGCCCCCAGCGCGTCGCCTCCTCGCGCCCCGCCCGGACGCCCTCTTCCGAGAAGTCGTAGCCGACGAAGCGGCTGTGCGGGAAGGCACGGGCCATCAGGTTGATGGCGTGCCCGCTCCCGCAGCCGACGTCGGCAACGTCGATGCCGGTCGCGAGGCGCTCCGGCAGGCCCGGCACCAGCGGCAGGATCGCGTCGACCAGCGCGGCGTCGTGGACGGCCCCGCTCTCCTCGGCCATCAGCCGCTGGAAGCGGGGGAACGCGGCGTACGGCACGCCTCCCCCGTTCCGGAAGCACTCGACGATCGGGCCCTCGACCTGCGCCAGCAGGGGGACGTACTGCGCCTGCAGCGACAGGTTGTTGGTGCCGGCCGCTCGCGTCAGCCAGGCCGCGTGCTCGGCCGGGAGCGCGTAAGTCCCGTCGGCCGGGTCGTGGTCCACCACCCGGCCGGTGACCATCGCCCCGAGCCACTCCCGGACGTAGCGCTCGTTGAGCCCGGCCGCCGCGGCGATCTCGTGGCTCGTGGCCGGGGGGCGGCCCGCCATCGCATCGAAGAGGCCGACCTGGTGGCCGATGCTCGTCATCAGCGCGATCCCGGCCCCGTTCAAGACGTCCATCATGCGCCCGGCGAACGCCTCCGAGCGCGCCTCGTCGAACGGCCGATCCGCCACCGCTCCCTCCTTGCGCTATTCCGTTGCTCGAAGCCCCGCGGCGGGGCGGATCATAGAGGGAGATCGAGCGAGCGCGGACGCTCGCACCAGCGAGCGCACATCTGCGTCAAGCAGGTCGTAGCGACATGACCGCTTCAGCGCGGCACTCGATGGTCAATGTCGCTGTGGATCCAGACCGCAGCCCGATCCCCGGCCAAACCGCGCTCGCCGTAGAGCCGCCACTGCCGGATGCGAAGCGAACCGGCAGCATCAATGACGCGGGTCGTCCGAAGTCGGAAGAGCCGGTCGAGATCGGCCGACTCGCACCGGGTTCCGTGCACCCGACCGAGGAAAGCGAAGGTCCGCGACCAGGCCGAGCGCCTGGGTAAGCCGCTGGTCTTGTTGCTGACCGGCGGCGAGCGGCACGCGCAGCCGGTGCTGCCTACCCTCATCGAGCGCGGGGCGGTCAAGCCGCGGGGAGCCGGCCGGCCTCGGGTCCTACCCGAGCGGGTGGCTGGGTACAAGGGCTGCGGCAGCGGAACGATGCGGCGCTCCCTCAAGGAGCTCTGGATCGGGGCCGTCATCCCGACCTAGGCCGACGAAGTGCCGGCCCCCGCGTTCGACCGAGCGCCGTACCGGGAGCGTAACGCCGTCGAGCGGCCGATCAACCGGCTCAAACAGTGGCGGCGCATCGCCACGCGGTACGAAAAGCGGGCTAGCAACTACCTCGCCATGCTGACGGTCGCCGCCATCTTGCTTTGGCTGTAGGTTGCCAGTCCCGGTGCCTCGGCCCACTGCCGGCAGGTCGGCATCACGGTGCCGGTGTCGCCGCCGTCGGGGCGCCGGCCTCGCCGGCGATCAGCGCCGGGGGCGGGGCGAGCGCCGTGCAGGCCCCTCCGGCGGTGAGACAGGAGGCCTGCTGTGCCGCCAGGTCGACCGCGGCCGCCATCGCCTCGTCGGCCGACAGCCCGCCCTGGACGTCGATCGTCACCAGCCGGTCGCCGAGCACGAACGCGACCCCGGCGCTGTCGAGCGGGGCGTCCGGGTCCTCCCCATCGAGGGCCCCGTGGTAGGCCAACGCGGCCGTGGCGCCGGGGATCGCGGGGTCGGCGGCCGGCGTCCGTGCGCCGCGCGGGACCGGGAAGGCGGTCGCCCGGTCGTTGGGCGCCGCCCGCATCGCCTCCAGCACCGCCAGGGCGTCGTCGGGCGAGGCAAAGGCCGAGGCGGCCACGCCGACGAACGGCGGTTGGGGCTCCCCGTCCACGAGCGGCCCCGCCACGACCGCGCGCACGACCCCCCCAGCGCCGCGTCCCCGAAGCGCACCAGTGAGTTCTCCTCGCCGCAGACCCCGCACCGGAGGAGGTCGATGCCGGCCATGTAGCCGCCGAAGACGGGCGTCGCGGGGCCGACCAGCCGGTCGAGCGGGAGCACCGCCTCCGCCAGCGCCGGGTCGACGCCGGCCGGGGCGCGGCCTGCCAGGACGTCCGTGATCCGGCCGTCGAGCGTCCCTGCCAGGCGGGCCGCGAGCCGCTCCTGCGCGGGATCCGGGGCGGCGGGCGCCGCGGCCGCCGCGGCCGGGGCGCCGTCCCCGGGAGGATCGGTGAACCGCTCGACCGCGACCCCGGCGACCAGGGAACCGCGGCGGAACGTGGCGGCGACGACATCGGCGCGCGGGCCGCCCGCTGCCCGGGTGTCGTACGTGACGGAGGTCGTCGTGCGGGGCTCCTCGCCGACGGCCGGACCCGGGGAGTGGGTCGGCCCAACGGTCTCCCCCTCCCGCAGTGGGGGCCGCAGCGCCGCATCGGCCACGGCCGCGCCGGCCGCGGCCTGCTCGGGCGAGGCGAACTCGAAGAGGTAGCAAGGGATCGCCAGCCAGGTTTCCGGGTCGGTGTAGAAGCTCTGGTACATCCGGTCGAGACCGGGCGGGGCAGCGGCCCCGCCGAGGACGCCGAGGTCGACGACCCCGGCCGCGGGCACCCACCAGTCGCTGTAGTCGTCGAAGAAGCCGGCCGGCACGTCGTCGGGGGCGAGCGCCATGACGCCCAGATCGGTGGGGGCCGAGCTCGCGACCGGGGTGGCGCCCTGCGCCGCACCGGCCCCGGGGCGGATCAGGGACAGCGCGACGAATAGGGCAAGGAGCGCGAAGGGGCGGGCCATGCTGCTTCCCTTCTGGCGCGAAGGAGGCGCCGTCGAGGATCTTGCCAGGGTCGCCGCGGGATCCCGTGGCGGACGCAGGGCGAGCGACGCGGCTCGGCAGTCCACGTCGGTCCGAGGTTTGCGGACAGGTCCTATGCAGATTGACTAAAGTCTTGGACTCGCCAGCTCGGCTAATTCTCGGGCAGAAGCCAGGCCAGAAATGGCCGTTCAGCGGCATCCCCTTGGTCCACCACGTTTGTGAAACCGCTTAGTGCCTCCGGCACTAGGACGGGGGGGGCGGGCCGAATCACCCGATCAAAACGCCGGGAACCGGGGGCCGCGCTGGTCGAGAGGCGGGCGTGGATAGGTGGCTAGGATGGGCCGGGGCAACTGACCAGCCATTGGGTGCCGAACTTGTCGACCAGCGAGCCGAAGTAGTTGCCGTCGAACATTTCCTGGAAGGGGTATTCGACGTTGGCGCCTTCGGAGAGGGCGGCGAAGATGCGGTCGGCCTCGGCGTGGGTGTCGAGCTCGACGCCGATGTCCATGGCGTTGCCGTGGACGAGGGTGCCCATCCAGGCGGGGGCGTCGTTGCCGATCAGCA
>CADCWF010000039.1 GCA_902806345.1 uncultured Thermomicrobiales bacterium | reverse complement strand
GGGGTTTGCGGCGATGGCCTACGGAACGGAGTCGGTGCCCCATGTCGACAAGATCTACGGCCCCGGCAACATCTTCGTCGTCCTCGCCAAGCAGCGCGTCTACGGGCTGGTCGCGATCGACCAGCTCCCCGGCCCGACCGAGACCCTCCTCGTCGCCGACGACTGCGCCGACGCCGAGCTTGTCGCCGCGGATCTGATCGCCCAGGCCGAGCACGACCCGATGGCGACCGCCATCCTTCTCACGACGTCGTCGGAACTCGCCGCTTCGGTGTTGGACGAGATCCCCCGCCAGTTGGCGGAGCTGGAGCGGGGAGAGATCGCGGGCCAGTCGCTCACGGCGAACGGGATCGTCGCCGTCGTGCCGGACCTGGCGACGGCGATGGATCTCGCCAACGCCTATGCCCCGGAACACCTCTGCCTGCTGCTGCGCGACCCCTGGGCCGCCATGCCCCTGGTCCGCCACGCCGGGGGCGTCTTCGTCGGCGAAGACAGCCCGGAGGCCCTTGGTGACTACGTCACCGGCCCCAGCCACGTGATGCCGACGGGCGGCACTGCCCGCTTCTTCTCGCCGATCCACGTCGGCGAGTTCACCAAGTCGATCTCGATCGCGGCCGCCAACCGCCGGGCGCTGGCCCGGCTCGGACCGAGCGCGGCCGCGCTCGCCCGGGCCGAAGGGCTGAGCGGTCACGCCCGCGCCCTCGAACGCCGACTGGATCGGCAACCCTGACCGGTGCTCCTCGGGCGATGGAGCGCTCGGCCCGTGGCAGGGCTCCAAGCTGGTAGTGGCGCGACATGGAGAGCCCTCCGGCGGCTTGCCGGCTCCTGAACGAGGAGGAACGCGACCACGACCGATGCGGGCCATTTCCCGGCCATCGTTTACCATTCCTGCTGAAGTGCGTCGTCAGATACGGGCGACCGAGAGAGCCCGAGGTGGACCATGACACCCGTGCCCGGGAGCCCAGATCCGGCGAAGATGCTGGCCGAGGCACCGTTCGTCGAGGTCTCCGTCGACGGGCTGGTACCGGGGGGCATGATCGAACCGGAGAGTGCCGCTGAGGCAGCCGCCGTGCTTGCCGAAGGTGCCCGGCACCGGTTCGCCTGCGCACCGATCGGTGGGGGCACCAAGCTCGCCCTCGGCAACCCGCCGGAGCGGCTCGACGTAGCCCTGTCGACCCGCCGCCTCGGCGGCATCATCGACTACGTGCCGACCGACCTCGTCCTCTCCGTCGGCGGCGGCACGAAGATCGGCGATGTCCGGGCCGTCCTGGCCGAGCACGGCCAAGGCTTGCCGATCGACGCTCCGGACGACGCCACGATCGGTGGCCTGATTGCGACGGCGCTCGCGGGGCCGCGGAGACTCGGCTACGGCACTCTGCGCGACCTCCTGATCGGCATCACCGTCGCCCACCCCGGCCGCATCACCCATGCCGGCGGGATGGTGGTCAAGAACGTCTCGGGCTTCGACCTGCCTCGGGTCTACCACGGTTCGCTCGGCACGCTCGGTGTCGTCGTCTCGGCGAACTTCAAGGTGCTGCCCCTGCCCCGCCATGAGACAACCCTCCTCGTCGCTTGCGACGGGCTGACGGAGGCACTCGCCGCCGCCCGTCGCGTCCGTGGCAGCAGGCTGCGGCCGACCGCGCTGGAGGTCACCAACAGCGGCGGCGCCTGGGGCATGGCGGTCCGATTGGAGGGTCGTCCTGACACGCTGGAGGCCGCCGCCGAGGAGATCCAGCGGCTCGACGAAGGCGATGTCTGGACGTTGGAGGGCGGCGAGAGCGCCGCCTGGTGGCGAGACTATTTCGCGGCCCAGGATCTCCGACTGGGCCAGGACGAAGCGCTTCTGCGAGCCTCGGTCCGGCTGCGCGATTCCGCCGAACTCGCGGAAGGTGCGCTAGCGGCTCTCCCCGGTCTCGGGTTCAACCTGCCGTTGGTCGCCGTCTCGCCCGCGCTCGGCACCCTCGTGGTCAAGGTCCGCACCGAGGCGGCCGATCCAGCGACGGCCCTGGCCCGGGGCCTGGACCTGCTCGGGGCGCTGGCCGACTATGCGTCGGTCCTGTCGGCGCCCGTTGCCTGGAAGCGCGGCTTCGATGTCTGGGGCAAGACGCCGGACACGCTCGACTTGATGCGCTCGCTGAAGCACGAATTTGACCCGGCGCGGGTGCTCAACCCCGGCCGGTTCGTCGGTTTCATCTAAACGACATTGACCGCTTCCAACCGGAGATGCCGAACGCGGCGGGCTCCGGGGCGACGGTCGAACGGGAGACCTGCGCGATGGTTGTGGCGCTCGAACGGGACGCCGATCTTCTCCGCCTCGGCAATTTTTCCGGTCCGGACATCCCGGACGATGACCTCCTGCGCGCCTGCGTCCACTGCGGGATGTGCCTTCCCTCCTGCCCGACCTACCGGATCACTGGCCAGGAGATGTCGTCACCCAGGGGCCGCCTCTGGTTGATGCGCGCCGTCGCCGACGGCCGAATGGACCTCTTCGATCCGCTCTTTGACGAGCAGATGTACCAATGTCTCAACTGCCGAGCCTGCGAAGCGGTCTGCCCGTCCGGTGTTCAGTACGGCCCGCTGGTCGAAGCGTCTCGCGCCCAGCTCGAGCAGCATCGCGATCGCCCCGGCAAGGAAAAATGGGGCCGCAAGCTCCTGATGGACTGGCTCTTCGCCGATGCCCCCCGGATGCGGGCGCTGGTCGGTCTGACCCGACTCTATGCGACGAGCGGCCTGCGCCGCGTGGTCCGCAAGAGCGGGATCGTCGGGAAGCTCGGGATGGCCGACGCCGAGGCGATGCTGCCGCCGATCGCGCGGAAGCCGCTGGTGCCCGGCGATGAGCGATGGGAGGCCGACTCCGTCGGCGGCGAGACCCGCCAAGCGCACCTGTTCAACGGCTGCATGATGGGCACCGTTTTCGCCAACTCTAACCGGGCCGCCGCCCGGGTGATGGCCCGCAACGGGAGCGACGTGGACGTCCCGGTGCGGCAGCAGTGTTGCGGCGCTCTGGCCGTCCACGGCGGAATGCTGGACGAGGCGCGGGCGCTTGCGCGGCGGAACATCGACGCGTTCGAGGCCGCCGGCGATGGCACGATCGTCGTCACCGCTGCTGGTTGCGGCGCTGCCTTAAAGGAGTACGGCCACCTCCTCAAGGACGACCCGGTCTACGCCGAGCGGGCCGAGGTGTTCGCCCATCGGGTCCGCGACGTGACCGAGTACCTCGGGGAGCAGGATCTTGTCGATCCTCCCGTACCAGTGGAGCGCAAGGTCACCTACCAGGAGCCGTGCCACCTTGCCCACGCACAGCGGATTACCGTCCAGCCGCGGAGGCTGATGGCGAAGGTCAAGGGGCTCGAGCTGGTCGAGATGCGGGAGTCGTCGCTCTGCTGCGGGAGCGCCGGCGTCTACAACCTGCTGCGTCCGGAGATGGCGAGCGACCTCGGTGACCGCAAGGCCCGCCACATCCTGGAGACGCCGGCGACCGAGGTGATCACCGCCAACCCCGGCTGCGCGATGCAAGTCCGCGCCTCGCTGGAGCGCAACGGCGGGACCTCCCGCGTCCGGCACATCGTCGATCTTCTCGACGAGGCGTACGGGGGAGCCAAGACGAAGAAGTCGCTGATCGGGCGCCGTGCGCGGTCTGCCCGGTCGTAGGGCTCGACTCGCTCGGCCGTGCCGATCCGGCTGGTAGCTCTTTGTACTGAATCCTTCGCTTTCGACTATCCCTCGCTGGCGAGCTCCTCGAAGCGCGCGATGTCGGCCCGCACCACGTCCAGGCTCGACCGCCAAAAGGCGATATCACGGAGATCGATGCCCCACCGGGCCGCAAGCTCGGTCGCACCTGCCCGGCCGGTGTGGGCGAGCAGGTCGTCGTAGCGGGCGCGGAAGCCGTCCGGATCTTGGGAGTACCGGGCATAGAGTCCCAGCCCAAAGAGGAGCCCGAAAAGATACGGAAAGTTGTAGAAGGAGAGACCCTCGATGTAGTAGTGGCCCTTGGCCGCCCACATGTAGGGGTGGCGAAGGTCGTCGTCCATCCCGTCGCCGTAGGTGCCGCGCTGCGCCTCGAGCATCAGGCTACAGAGCTCGGCGACTGAAAGCTCCCGCTCCTGCCGCCGGGCGAAGACCGACCGCTCGAAGTCGAATCGGCTGACGATGTCGACCGCGACCTGGACGGCGCCCTGGAGCGATTGCTCGACGATGAAGAGCTGCTCTGCCCGGTTGGCGCTCGCCAGGACTGCCTCCTTGACGATCGTCTCGCAGAAGGTGCTGGCCGTCTCGGCAAGGGTCATCGGGGTCTGCCGCTGGAGCGGCGTAAGACCCGCCTCGTTCAGGTTGTGGTAGGCGTGGCCCATCTCGTGGGCGAGCGTGTTCACGCCGTCGTACGACGGCGTGAAGTTGTGCAGGATGCGCGACTCGCCGCCGCGCAGGTGCATGCAAAAAGCGCCGTCGGTCTTGCCCGGGCGCGGTCCCGCATCGATCCAGCACTCGACCGAGGCCCGCGTCATGAGATCGCGCAGGCGGTCCGAGTAGGCTCCGAACTGCTCCTCAAGGAAGGAGACGGCCTCCCCCCACTCCCAGGTGCGACCCGGATCGCCGACGGGCGCGAACAGGTCGTACCAGGCGAGCCGGTCCTGGCCGAGCACGGCGGCCTTCCGGCGCAAGTAGCGGCGGAAGTCGGGAAACGCCTCGCGGGCGGCGCCGATCAGGGCGGCGAGGGTCTCACGGTCGATGCTGGCGTTGAAGACCGCTTCGTCGAGCGGGTCGGCCCAGGCGCGGCGGGGAAGCAGCGTGTTGGCCTCGCCCTTGATCCCGTTCAACGCCGCCGCCAGCGGGGTTGCCCAGGCCTCCCAGGCGCCCAGCTCCGCTCGATAGGCACGCTCCCGCACCCCCCGGTCGGGGGAGTAGGCAAGGTTCCGGATCCTGCTCATCGGCAGGCGACGGTCCTCGCCCTCCGGCTCGAGCTCGACCATGATCTGCGAGGTGACGTTGTCGTAGAGCTTGGCCCAGGCGATGCCGCCGGGTACCCGTAGCTCCGCCGCCAGGGCTTCCTCAGCGGGCGGCATTTGGTGCCGGGCTTGCTCCTGCGACCTCCGGAGGGAGAACGTGTGGGCGGCAGCGGCCGGGGATCCGTCGATGAGCGAGTCGATGTCGAGCGTCCCGATCCAGGCGTCCCAGCGGACGAATGCCTTGGTGAGGGCCACTGCCGACCGCTGCAACTCGCTCACCCGGGCCTGAGCCGTGTCGTTCCGGGAGTCGGTGGTGACGAAGGAGTAGAGGTAAGCGTTCATCGTCTCGTAGTCGTCGACCGTGGCGTTCAGCTCGCCGAGGACCCGCTCGAAGCGGACAGCGACTTCGTCCGTGAGCGGCGCCGAGGCGCCGCCCGCGATCCGCTCGTCGTCGAACAGTCGGCCGAGCGCGGCAATCCGGTCGAGCAGCGTGGCGAAGGACGCCGCGAATTCCGGCGAGTCGAGCCCCGGGTAGAGCACCGTCATGTCCCAGCGGGGCAGGGCGTCGGTCTCGGGTCCGGCGACGACGGGAGCGGCGCTGCGGCGGAAGTCGGGCACGGAAACTCCTCGGCTGGGGACGACACTGGCCGGCACCGGCCTGAGCAGGCAAGCTTACGCCAGACACCGGAACCGGCGATGGAGACACCGCACGTGGATCGTAGGACACCCTCGGCCCAAGAGATCGTGGCGCTGCTCGGGCTCCGACCGCTGCCGCGGGAGGGCGGCTTCTACGCCGAGACGTTCCGCGATACGGCGGTCCCGGTTGATCCGGCTCGTCCGAGCGAGGAGCGCGTCGTCAAGACCGCCATCTACTACCTGGTGACCCCGGATGGGTTCTCCGCGCTCCACCGGTTGCCAACCCCCGAGCTGTTCCACTTTTACCTAGGTGATCCGGTCGAACAGCTCCTGCTCTATCCAGATGGCTCCGGCCGGCTCGTCCGCATCGGCCCCGATCTCAGGACTGGAGAGCGCCCGCAGGCGGTCGTGCCCGGTGGGGTTTGGCAGGGCGCCCGGCTGGTCCCCGGCGGGCGCACCGGGTACTGCCTGCTCGGAACGACGATGGCTCCGGGGTTTGTCTCCTCCGAGTACGAACACGGCAGGCGAGACATGCTCCTCGCAACCTATCCCGCCTTCGCCGACCGGATCCTGGCCTTGACCCGAGACGAGACGGATGCCGCCGATGACGACTAACCCCTCCCGCAATCGGCGACTCATCGGGTTGCTGCTCTTCGCCGTGCTGTTTGTCTCGGCCCTCGCGTCGCTTGCCGCCGTTGCCGCGGTCATGCGTGGATCATCCAAGCCCATTGAGGTCTCGGTCGAGCTCGCCGACTCGGTATTCCGACCCGCCCTGGTCGAGATCCCGGCCGACCGCCCGATCTCCCTCCGCCTGCGCAACATCGGCGGCCTGGAGCACGACTGGAGCGTCGACGCGCTCGCCTTTAGCCCGAACGTCCGGGCCGGCCAGGAAGCCGTCGTCGAGTTGGTGGCCCCGACTGGGATCTACGAGGTCTACTGCAGTCTCCCCGGCCACCGGGAAGCCGGGATGGTCGGTACACTGGCGGCGCGGTGATGCTCGACTCTCGTCCGTCTTGACATCGGCGGAGGTGTTCTTTAGATTGTTGGTCAACAACTGAAGAGTACTGCCTTATCCAGAGAGGTGGAGGGAAACGGCCCTGTGAAGCCCGGCAGCCTGCGTCTTCCCCGGGGAACCTGGGCGAAGAGCAAGGTGCCAATTCCGGCAGAGCGATCTGCGAGATAAGGGAACGGTATGAACGATACCCCCCTGCTCCGGCTGGGGGGTGTTTCGTTCCTGCCGCACGGGATAGCGGTGCCGAGCGGCACAGCGAACGGCGGCTCGGGGTGGCAGTCTCGGTTGGACATCGAGACCGGCTCGACCCCACCGCCGATCCCCGAACCGAGGACACGATGGGAGAGACGTCTCAACCGACGACCGCCCGCGAATCGACATCACGCCTGGGCTTGGGACAGCTCCGCGTGGTGCCGCCCCGCGTCGAGCGAGGCGAGGACGAGGGCGAGGCGCCTCTCCGGTCGCTCGACATCGGCGCGATGGACCTGGAACTGGGCGGTCACCTGGAGAACGTCACCCTCGCCTATCGCACGTGGGGACGGCTGAACGAGGCTGGCGACAACGCCGTCATTGTCCTCCACGCCCTGACCGGCGACAGCCGGGCCTCCGGCGATGGCGGCTGGTGGGAGCCGCTGATCGGGCCCGGCCGTGCCCTCGACACCGACCGTGCGTTCGTTGTCTGCGCCAACGTCCTCGGCGGCTGCCAGGGCAGCACCGGCCCGGCCAGCCTCGACCCCCTGACCGGCCGCCCCTATGCGATGCGGTTCCCGCTGATCACGATCGGCGACGTGGTGGGAGCCCAGCGGCGACTGGTCGAGGCGCTCGGCATCACCCGCCTGGTCGCGATCGGCGGTTCGATCGGTGGCTTCCAGGCGCTGGAGTGGGCGACCCGGCACCCTGACAAGATCACGGCGGCCGTCCCCGTCGCCGCCACCGGCGCCCTCGACGCCCAGGGCATCGCAATGAACGAGATCGGCCGGCGGGCGATCATGGCCGACCCCGACTGGCGCGGCGGCGGCTATGCGAGCGAGGGAGCGTTCCCGACTGACGGGCTGGCGATCGCCCGGATGGTCGGGATGATGACCTACCACAGCAAGGAGAGCATGGATCTGCGGTTCGGTCGGGCGCCGGCCACCCGGCCCGGGCTCTACCCCTCCTTTGGACAGACGTTCGATGTCGAGGGCTACCTCCACTACCACGGCGCCGCCCTCGTCCGCCGCTTCGACGCCAACTCCTACCTCTACCTGACCCGCGCGATGGACCAGTATGACGTCGGACGCAACGGCGGCGAGGACCGCTGGCTGGCGGAGATCGCGGCGCCGGTCCTGCTCGTCGGTATCCGCTCCGACTGGCTCTTCCCGCCGGCGCCCATCCGGGCCCTTGGCGAACGCCTCGCGGCCATGGGCAAGGATGTCCGGTATGTCGAACTGGACTCCCCTCACGGCCACGACGCGTTCCTCAAGGAGTGGGGCCAGATGGGCGACGCGCTCGCTCCGTTCATCGCCGCCCACCTGCCGGCTGGCGGCGGATGAACGTGGGCGGGTTCGATCACAAGCCGCCGCGCGGCCCGAAGGACGACATGCCCCGGGAGGGGCGGGCCCCCTCCCCTAGCCCCACCCTGGGGCGCCGGGACGGGGAGTACCACGTCCTACAAGCGGACCGAACGAGCGTCCGGATCTTGTTTCACCGAAAGAGGAGGCACCGATGAGCGACCAGGAGACGACCCAGACGACCACGGCGCAGGGCTTCGAGACCCTCGCCCTCCACGCCGGGCAGGAGGTCGACCCGACCACGGGAGCCCGCGCCGTCCCGATCTACCAGACGACGTCGTACGTCTTCAACGACAGCGATCACGCCGCCAACCTGTTCGGGCTCAAGGAGTTCGGCAACATCTACACGCGGATCATGAACCCGACGACCGACGTCCTGGAGAAGCGGATCGCCGCCCTCGAGGGCGGAGTAGGGGCCCTCGCCTACGCCTCTGGGCAGGCCGCGGAGGTCGCGGCGATCCTGAACCTGGCCTCCGCCGGCGACGAGATCGTCTCAACCACCAGCCTCTACGGCGGCACCTACAACCTCTTCCACCACACCCTGCCGAAGATGGGGATCGGGGTCAATTTCTGCGAGCCGACGCCGGAGGGGGTGCGCTCAGCGATCACGCCGAAAACCAAGGCGGTCTACTCGGAGACCCTCGGCAACCCCGACCTCCTGACCCTCGACATCCGGGCGGTCGCCGACGTCGCCCACGACGCCGGGGTGCCGCTGATCATCGACAACACGATGCCGAGCCCCTACCTCTGCCGACCGCTCGAGCACGGCGCCGACATCGTCGTCGAGTCGCTGACGAAGTTCATCGGCGGCCACGGCACCTCGATCGGCGGCATCATCGTCGACGGCGGCAGCTTCGACTGGACCAACGGCAAGTTCCCCGGCTTCACCGAGCCCGACCCCAGCTACCACGGCCTCGTCTACGGCGACGTCTTCACAACGGCCAACTTCGGTGCCAACATCGCCTACATCATCAAGGCCCGTGTCCAGGGGCTGCGCGACACCGGGGCCGCCCTCTCGCCGTTCAACGCGTTCCTCTTCCTGCAAGGGGTGGAGACGCTGCCGCTGCGGATGGAGCGGCACAGCCAGAACGCGATGGCGATCGCCAAGTTCCTGACCGAGCATCCCAAGGTGACCTGGGTCAACTACCCCGGTCTGCCGGGCCACCCCGCCTACGACCGCGCCACCCGCTACTACCGCTCGGGGCTGTTTGGCGCCATCCTCGGCTTCGGCATCCGGGGAGGCCTCGAAGCCGGTCGTTCGCTGATCGACAACGTCAAGCTCTTCTCGCACCTGGCCAACATCGGCGACGCCAAGTCGCTGGTGATCCACCCGGCCAGCACGACCCACTCCCAGCTTGACGAGAACGCCCAGCAGGCGACCGGAGTCTCGCCCGACTACGTCCGCCTCTCGGTGGGCCTGGAAACCGTCGGCGACCTGATCGCCGACCTGGACCAGGCGCTGAACGCATCGTAGAAGCCCTCACCGCGGGCAGTGCTTTTTCGCGCGGCTGACCGGGGTCGGTCTTGCCCGAGCCGCGGCGGTACGCCGCCGGGGCTCGGGAGCCAGGGCGCCAACGCCACCAACGCCGCCAACACGTTTTCGGGGAACCGTGGTGCCGTGTCCCTCGTCGTCCGGGCCGGTCGGCAGGGGCAGGTCCAGCGCGGCCAACCGGCGGGGCAACGCCCCTCCCCTAGTGGCGCGTCCCCTAAATCTAGAGAACGGCTCCCGGGGGAGAAATCTCGCACGAGTCTGGAGCCAGGTCCGGCGCGGTACCGGTATGGAGCGCCCGCCCCGCGGACGGACGTTTGGAGCTGTCGCGGTCAGGCGCCTCCGATGTCGCCCAGCACGGCGTACAGCCCGACAACCATCCAGCCCCAACCGGTGGCGGAGCCGCCCTCTTCGCCCGCCGGCGTCTGGCGCTGCTCGTCCGCGATGTCGACGCCCTCCTGGGTAAAGGTCATCAGCGTGCCGTCGCCGTCCGACGCCAAATCAACCGTGATCGTGTTGGTGTTCGGCGAGAACTGAGGCCCCGTGAAGGTGAAGACCAGGCGTCGCGGCGGGTCCCCTTCCAGGTACACGCCGCTGGCGGTGTGGTCGACGACTTCGCGGCGATCGCTGATCGTCCGGGTGCCGCCGGCGCGGGCATCCAGCTCGGTGCCGCCCGCCTCGCTCGTCGGGCCGCCGGGGAAGAGCCAGCGGCCGGCCAGAGCGGTTCGGTTCAGGCGGCGACGACCCGTTCCAGTGGCCAGGGTGTTGTGAAACCGTGCGGTTAGACAACGGCCCGGAGCCTTGGTTTGTCAACCATCCGATAAAGCGACAACCTGCCTTGACTCGACTGGCTCGCTGGAGACCCTTTACGACGAG
>CADCWF010000038.1 GCA_902806345.1 uncultured Thermomicrobiales bacterium | reverse complement strand
CTGCTCGGGCGGCCGGGCGCTGCCGCCCGAGCAGGCCGCCGCCGAGGCCCTGGCCGTAGCCGACCCCGCGGCCCAGGAGGCGTGAGCCTTGCGACCGCGGGTCCGGCCAACCCCTGTCGGCGCGCGAGGGCAACGTCACCTGGCCAGCGAGAACCCGCAGGGGGCTCACCCAACCCAGACCGCTTGAGGTCGGCCCGCTCCTGCTCCGGCGCCCGCCTCGACGCGGTCGTCCACCTCCGGGGCGGGTCGCGTCCCCCGAGGCCTAGGGATCGGAAACGTCGCCGCGTCACCAGTCGATCGACCGGCCGGAGACGCTGGACGGAGCGCCGCTGCGGTCGGGAGCGGGGGCAAACGCGAGGGGGCCTTGGTTCTGTAGCCAACCGTGTAGCCGAGCCGGCGGACGAGTCCGGACCGCGAGGACTCGCGGTGGACAAACAAGCGGCCCCGCAGGCACGGCGTGGACCCCCACGGACGGCGGTGGACCCGCCTCCCGCCGCTTTGTAAACAGCAGGTTGCGGGTTCGATTCCTGCCGTCGGCTCCAAGGAGAATGGCTTGGATAAGCCAAAGAGGAAACCTTGTCCCGCCGGGGTGGACCTCGTTCGTGTAGCAACGGTGCAACGGCGGCAGTCGAGAAGGTTCCTGCGACAGTTCGCGCACTCCATCTACGAAAACCAGGGGACTCGGCATTCCCATCCCGGCTACCGGCGCGCGGCGCCGGCAGCGCAGATCCCGTCGGCGTGGAGGAGCTTCGGGCCGCCCAACTTGCCACCGAACGTCAACTCCTAGCGGGTGCGCGAAGACCCCGCCCGAAGAATCGCAACGGGTCCGACGCGCTCGTTCGCATGCTGGTCGTCGCCATCCCCTCTGTCGGTCAGCCATGCAGATAGGGCAGGCTTAGCCCCCGTCCCCGTAGAACGCCACCTTCTCCCAGTCCAACTCCAGTCCCAGCCCCGGCCGCTCCGGGATCGCCAGCATCCCCTCCGCATCAAGCGCCCACGGCACGGCCGGCAGCTCGTCGACGTAGGGCGAGCCGGCGATGTACTCGACGAGGTCGGTCTGCGGCAGGGCCGAGGCGAGCTGGAGGTCGGCCGCCAGCCCGGCCGCCGTGTTCCAGCCGTGGGGGACCAGCTTCGCCCCGAACTCGCCCGCCAGCCAGCCGATCCGCCGCGCCTCGCTCAGGCCTCCCACCTTCGTCACGTCCGGCTGGACGACGTCGAAGGCGCCGGCCTGGAGGAAGGGGGTGAAGCTCTGGCGCCGGGTCAGCGTCTCGCCGCCGGCGGTCGGCACCCCGGTCGCCCGCCGCAGGGCGACGAAGTCGGCCAGGGCGTCCGGCGGCAGCGGCTCCTCGAACCAGCCGACCCCGTACCCCTCCAGCATCCTGGCCGTCCGCAGCGCCCAGGCGTAGCCCTGCGGCCAGAAGGCGTCGCTCGCCCCGGGGTCGACCAGCAGCAGCCCCCCGTCGCCGATCGCCTCCCGCGCCGCCCGCACGATCGCCTCGTCCGTCGCCGCGTCCGTCCGGCCGAACGGCCCCCAGCCGATCTTGACCGCCGTGAACCCCTCCCCCCGCAGCCCCGCGATCCGCTCGGCCAGCGGTCCCGGTTCCTCCATCAAAATCGAGGCGTAGGGGCGGACCCGCTCCCGGTAACGTCCTCCCAGCAGCCGCCCGACGGGCTGCCCGGTCGCCTGGCCCAGGATGTCCCAGAGGGCGACGTCGACGCCGGAGATGGCGTGGGTCAGGCTGCCGCCGCGGCCCATCCAGAAGGTGTGCTGGTGGAGCTTCTCCGAGACGCGCTCCGGCTCCAGCGCGGTCTCGCCCTCCCAGAGCGGCCGCATCACGGCCAGGGCGGCGCGGACCAGGGCGGCGTTGGTGAAGACGCCGCCGACGCCCGCGAGCCCCTCGTCGGTCTCGACGACGACCAGGGTGTGGACGGAGTCCTCCGGCCGCAGCTCGGCGCTCCAGCCCCCCTCCGGCGTCGCCCCGGCGAGCCCGATCGCCCGGATGCCGCGGATGCGCATGCTGTCCCTCCTGAAGAAACCTCACCCCCGTCTCAATCCCGCCGCGGGGGGAGCGGAGGCACCCACCGAAGTTGCCCCGATCGCCGTCCGATGTCCGTTTCAGTGGTCGGTCAAGAGGCCGGCGCCGTCAGCGCCGACCGTGCCCCGAGCCCTTCGGCGTCCTTCGGAACGTTCGGCCCGGCCACCGATGAGCTGGCCCGCCGGCGCGGCCACCAGTCGTCGCACGGCATTCGCCCTTTGGCGGACGGCTCAACCCGTCAGCGCGGGCGTCTCGTACAGGGTCTGGCCGCCGACCCGGATCTCGACCGGGACGAGGTAGCGCCGCAGCGCCTC
Organism: uncultured Thermomicrobiales bacterium; assembly: GCA_902806345.1. GTDB lineage: Bacteria > Chloroflexota > Chloroflexia > Thermomicrobiales > UBA6265 > CADCWF01. Next base: position 8,211 of record CADCWF010000038.1, on the reverse strand, counting down.
CAGGTCCGGCTCGATCCCCAGGCCCGGCCCCTCCGGCAGCCGCACCATCCCGTCCACGTCGCGCCCGATGTGCCTCCGGGTGGCCTCGACCGCCAGCGCCGTCGGCTCGGCCGGGTACTCGCAGAGGGCGCCGGCCGGGTGGTCGGCGAAGGGCTGGAGCGAGGCCGAGAGGGCGAGGTGGCTGGTGAAGGTGTGGTTGACGTAGGCGACGCCCCTCGCCCGGGCGTAGCCGGCGACCTCCCGGGCCGGGGTGATGCCGCCGATCCGCCCGGCGTCGACCTGGACGAAGCCGATCCCGCCGTGGTCGATCAGGTGGCGCGCCTGCCAGACGTTGTGCGCCCCCTCGCCGCCGGCGAGCGCGACCGGGGCGCTCTCGGCCGCCAGCGCCGCGTAGGCCGAAACGGCGCCGCCGACGAACGGCTCCTCCAGCCAGGTCGCCCCGGCCGCCTTCAGGGCCGGCAGCCGCTCCCGCGCCGCCGCCACGTCCTCGCCCCAGACGGTGCCGGCGTCGACCAGCAGCACCCCGCCCGGCCCCAGCCCCTCCCGCGCCGCCGCGACCTGGTCGGCGTCCGCTTCGACGGTGCCCCGGCCGTACGGCCCCCAGCCGAACTTGGCGGCGCGGTAGCCCGCGGCGCGGATCGCCCGCGCCTTGGCCAGCGTCTCCTGCGGCTCGTCCCCGAAGAGGACGGAGGCGTAGGGCAGCCGCGGCTCGGGCCGGGCGATGCCGAGCAGCCTCCAGACCGGCTCCCCGAAACGGCGGCCGAGGAGGTCCCACAGCGCGATGTCGATGCCGGAGAGGGCGTGGTCGGCCTGGAGCAGGTCGGCGCTGTTGGCGCGGACGAGGTCACCGATCCGGGCGACGTCGGCCGGGGTCTCCAGCGCCTGGCCGAGGACCGAGGCGCGGACCGGCTTGCAGGCGGCGTGGGACATCGGGCAGACGAGGGCGGCGATGGTCGGCAGCGGGGAAGCCTCGCACTCGCCCCAGCCGACGAACGGCCCGGCCCGGAGCCGGACCAGCAGCAGGTCCTGGCTGCCGTCGCCGATATCCAGCACCTCCGGCATCGCGCAGTAGAAGAAATCGACCGCCTCGATCCGCACCCGTTGCCCTCCCCCACGTCCACCCCGCGGCCGGCGCCGCACGGCCAGAACCTCGACGGACGTACCGGCGGCCAAGCACCGCCCTCACCCCCCGTCCCTCTTCCCGGGAAGGGAGCGGGAGCACGATGCGGCCCAATGCGGCCGCTCCTGAACCAGCATACCCCTCCCACAAGCCCAAGACCGCCGGCACTGAACGTCATCCTGACCTGAGTTCGGACGAGCGGGTCCGCGATTGGGATCGCGCCCGGCGGTCGGGGGCAGTCGGAGCAACCGCGACGAGGTTCACTGGGCTGACGGCGGCGCCCACAGACGGGCCTGGCAGCACGAGAGCGGCCAGATCATGACGTCGAAGACCTGCGGCGGGAGATCCCCGGCGGCCGGAGGGGGCAACCGGCCGACGAAGAGCTGGCGCAGAGGTCCGGGGTCGAGGGTGATGTCGGCTAGGGTGTGACAGGCGCCGGTCCAGCGGCGATGGACACACGGCGACAGGCCGAGCCAGACCAAGGTGCTGGGGCAGTCGGCATTAGCCCCGTACCAAGTGGGGCACCACGGGGCGTCCCCCGGTCTGTCGGAGTGCCGTGCGAGCGCCCACCTGCGGCGGAGAAGCGGAGTTTATACCCCAAATTACCGCACCCCGGCGCGCTTTCACCCGTCCCCTCGCAATTGTCCAAGCGCAAATCACGATAGCAGGGGTGGTCAAACAGCCCGGACTCTGGTCCTCTGCCCTATCTCCACCCCGCAGCCGCTAACCCCCGCTCCCCACCATACGCGTGATGTTCCGCCATGCCGTCGCCGCGTCGGCCAGCGGGTCGGCCGGGTTCGGGTTGTCCTGCTCGGCGATGAACCAGTGGGCGCCGGAGGCACGCACCGCCGGGATCAGCGTCTCCCATGGCAGCGTCCCCTCCCCCGCCGGCAGGTCGGCCGGGATGCCCTTCTCGTTGGTCTCGGTCCCCGCGTCCTTCAGGTGCACCAGCGGGGCGCGGCCGGGCAACCGCGCCAACAGCGCCGCTGGGTCGGCGCCGCCGACGACCGCCCAGTAGAGGTCGACTTCAAAAGCGACTGCGGCCGGGTCCGTCTCCTCGATCAGGAGGTCCAGCATCGTCCGGCCGTCGCCGCCCGAGAGGGGCTCGAACTCCATCGCGTGGTGGTGGTAGGCGAAGCGGATGCCGCGCTGGGCGCCGGCCCGGCCGAGCGAGGTGAAGATCGCGGCCAGCGCCTGGACGGCCCCGGCCGTCTGCCGCCGCTCGGCCGGCACGATCGGCACCACGCCGTAGGGGCTGCCAAGCGCGACCAGCTCGTCCAGGACGACGTCCGTTTCGCCCTCCCAACGGGCAAGCGGCACGTGGGCGCCGGCGACGGCCAGTCCGAGCGAATCCAGCCTGGCGCGGACCTCCGTCGCCGGGATGCCGGACAACCCGGCGAACTCGACCCCGGCGTAGCCGATCGCGGCCACCCGATCGAGGACGCCGAGGAGGTCGCCCTGGGTCAAGCTACGGACGGTGTAGAGCTGGAGCGCGACGTTGCCGGGGGCCGGATTAGTCGTTGTCATGGGGACCTCCTTGCGGCGAGTCGGCGAGTCATGAGCCGGCGAGTCGTGAGTCGTGGAGGGCCGGCCGGGCGTTCGAGGACTCTATCTCTCCAACCGCGGCTCGGCTCCCACCCCGTCATCCCGCGCGAAGCGAGGGATCTCCCGCCGCAGCGGCATTCCATAGTCTGTGACTGGCCGAGTCGGAGCGAGGTCCTTCGCCTGCGGGCTCAGGATGACGGGGTGGGCGGCGGCCGACTGGGGCCGTCGGTCGCGCATCGCTACTCCTCCCCGCCTCCTCGTCCCCTCGTCTCCCAACAAACTACGCCTCTGGTGCCTCTGGCCGACCGCCCTCCGCAGCGGAGCGCTCGGCGGCACGGATCACGGCCAGGACGTGGGTGGCGTGCTCGGACGTCAGGATCGGCTCGCTCTTCCCCTCCAGCACGTCGACCAAGTGGAGCGCCCCGGCCTGGATCGGCTGGCGGACGGGACTGCGCTCCGGCGGCGCCATCGGCTGCCACTGCTCGCGCCCGCCCTCCCGGCTCGGGTCCAGCCGCACCACATCGACCGGCGCGTCCATGTCGTACCAAGTGGTGACGTCGGGGATCGCAACCGTCCCGGCGTTGCCGTGGATCTCCAGCACCGGCTGCCGGGTGCGCGGGGTGGCGAAGGAGGAGAGGATCTGGGCGAAGGTCGGTTCCCCCTCCCAACTGAGGTGGACCAACATGTGGTCGTTGGCCGCCACCGCGATCGTTTCGCCAAAGCGGTCGGGGATCAGCACGGTCCGCTCCGGGATGGCGACGCCCCCCACCGCCGAGACGCTGGCGGCCGGGCCGAAGAGGCCGGTGATGGCGTGGAGCAGGTAGACGCCGGTGTCGAGCAGCGGCCCGACCGCGTCGGTGTAGAACACGGCCGGGTCGCCCTTGTACTCGCGCCAGGCGGCAGGGCCGAGGTTGGCCATCTGGCCGGTCGCCAGCGTCGGCCGCCCGAGCAGGCCGGCGGCCAACTGCTCTTTCAGCCATTGGAAGCGGGTCGTCGCCATCGTGGCCGGGGCGCAGAGCAGCAGCCGGTCGCGCTCGCGCGCCAGCTCGGTCAGGGCCCGGGCGTCGGCGACGGTGCCGGCGAGCGGCTTCTCGGTGAAGCAGTGGAGCCCGGCCTCCAGAATCGCCGTCGTCGTCTCCTTGTGGAACGGCGCCGGCGAGAGGTTGAGGACGGCGTCCAGCCCCGGGTGGGCCAGCATCGCCGGCAGCTCGCCGTAGGCAGTGGCCTCCGTCCCGAGCATCGGCCCCGCCTCGGCAGCGAACCGCTCGGCCCGCTCCCGCACCGGGTCGTAGCAGGCGGCGACGACGGCCCGCCCGACCAGCGCCTCCAGCCCCGGCAGGTAGGTGCGGAAGGCGACGTCGCCGCACCCGAGAACCCCCAACGCGATCATCCGCTCCCCCTCCGCTCCCGACCGGCATGGCCACGGGATGATACGCCCCTGGCCGCGGTTGCACCCCCTGGTTCCCCGCCGCTTAGCTCGGGACGGGGCAGCGCGGGCCAAGCCAGGCGAGCGGCGCGTCCAGCCTCATCAGTCCCGTACCGACCGGCGGCTTCGTCGCCGAGGCCAGCCATGAATGGACCGGGCCGGAGCGACGAAGCCCGGCCTTCGGGCCGAGGAGGGCATCACCGGGTTTGGTAACTCGGCCACGATGCACTGGCCGTATCCACCCCATCCCCCGGCAATCATCGACGGTCACCGCTCGGGGTTGAGCGCCCGCCCCACTTCGGGCAAGATGCCTCCGTCTCCTCGTCTCTTCTCGACTCCTCGACTCCTCGACTCCTCGACTCGGAGGACCCATGCGGCTCCCGGACACCGTCGCCCTCGTCACTGGCGCCGGCAGCGGCATTGGCCGCGCCATCGCCCTCCGCTTCGCCGCCGAGGGCGCCCGCGTCGTCGCCGCCGGGCCAACGCTGGCCAAAGTAGAGGAGACGGCCGGCCTGGTCGCCGAGGCGGGCGGCGAGGCGGTGGCGGTGTTCTGCGACGTGACCGACCCGGCGGCGGTCGTCGCCGCCGTCGCCGCAGCGAACTCGGCGTTCGGGCCGGTGAGCGTCCTCGTCAACAACGCCGGCGGCTCCTTCGGCGACGACATCCTGGAAATCGACCCCGAGACCTGGGACCGCAACTTCGACCTCGTCCTCAAGAGCGTCTACCACTGCTGCCGGGCCACCTTGCCGGCGATGATCGAGCGGCGGCGCGGCAGCATCGTCAACATCGCCTCGGTCAACGGGATGACCGGCATCGGCGAGGAGGCCTACGCGGCGGCCAAGGCCGGGATGATCAACCTGACCCAGAACCTGGCGATCAAGTACGGCCGCTTCGGGGTCCGCGCCAACACCGTCGCCCCGGCCACGATCCGGACCCCGATCTGGGACGCCCGCCTCGCCGAGCGGCCGACCGCCTTCGACGACCTGGCCCGCTGGTACCCGCTCGGCCGGGTCGGCGAGCCGGAAGAGGTCGCCCACGCCGCCCTCTTCCTCGCCTCGGACGAGGCGAGCTGGATCACCGGGATCACGCTGCCGGTCGACGGCGGCCTGCTGGCGGGCAGCTACCGGATGAACGTCGATCTGAGCGGATAGGGGATAAGGCGTAGGGGATAGGAGCACGATGGGTCCTGCCACGTAGGCGCCGACCGCCGTCGATATCCTATCCCCTATCCTCTACCACCTATCCGCTGCCGACACGAGGAGGCACGGCGATGGTGACCCGGCGGCGTCTGCTCCAGTACGGCGCGTTCGGCCTCGCCGCGCCCGCGTTCGCCCCGGCGCTGGCCTCCTCCCGGTCGGCGGCCCAGCCCGAGGACGCCAGGGCCAGCGAGATCGTCCGCTGCGCCATCCACCCGGCAATCGGCGTCGCCCGCGTTGGCAACAGCCCGGACGGGTGGTTCCTGGCGCCGGAGACGGCCGGGCCGTTTCCGGTGCCTCCCGGCGGCTTCAAGGACGCCGAGGGACGGATCAAGCGACAGGTGGCCCGCTTCCGGCTTTACGGTCTGGACGCCGACGGCCGCGTCGTCCGAGAGGTCACCGCCGCCGACCCCGAGACCGACATCGCCTGGACCGTCCACCTCGCCAACGCCAAGGCCGCCTGGTACGAGTTCGACGAGGCGCTCGACATCCCAGCTGCCAAGGGCGAGCCCCCTGCCCCGCTTCAGCCCGCCCCGGCACCGCTGCGCTCCGCCAGACGCAACGCCACAATCGTGGAGCGCGACCGGCTCGTCATCAACCCCGGCAGGCGCACGATCCGCGGTCGCCGCGCCAACGCGGACGGCACGGATCGGGCGGCGAGGCTCGACGGCGGCTCGTTCCTCGGCATCGAGGTGGAGCTGGGCGAGCTGCGGACCGACGAGGACGGCCGCCTCCTCGTCTTCGGCGGCTGGGGCCGCTCCGCCGCGCCCGTGCCGGGGCTGCTCGCCAACACCTTCGCCAACAACGACCTCTGGCACGACGACACCGGCGACGGCCCGGTCGACGCCGCCGTCCGCATCGGCGGCCGCGAGATCCCCGTCGACGGTGCCTGGGTCGTCGTCGCGCCGCCGAACTACGCGCCCGGGATTGGCGGCGTCGTCACGATGTACGATGTTGTGTTCGAGGCCGCGCTCCGCCTCGCGCCGGAGCTGGCGCCGGAGCGCCCCTCCTTCGCCCGCCAGATCTACCCGCTGTTCGCGCGGATGGTCGGCAACCAGTGGGTCAACGCCGGCTTCTTGCGGGATGTCGGCTGGGGTTCGGCGGGCGATTTCCTGGAGCCGGCCACGCTGGCCCAGCTCGCCGACCCCGGTGACGCGAGCCGCTTCCTTCGCCAGCAAGTGTTCGCCCGCTTCCGCGACCCCGCCTACGTGACGATGGACGCCGCCGGCTTGCCGCCCTACTACGGCGACGGGATCGAGCTGCCGGCCGCGAACCCGCGGCAGTGGATGGCGGTGCTGGAGAGCCAGTACGGCTGGCTGCGGCAATGGGCCGAGGGCGAGTTCGACGCCGACTGGCCGGCCGCCGGGCTCGTCTTCCCCGTGCGTCTGGAGGAACTACCCGCCGCCGAGCAGCCGGCCGCGCTCGACCGCGCCGCCCTCGACGACTGCCTCGGCGGCCCCTTCCACCCCGGCTGCGAGATGACCTGGCCGATGCGCCACGCCTCGCTCTACGCCACGCCCTTCCGCCTCCGCCGGCGCAATGGGCCGGAGCCGGACTGGGGCGCATCCCTGACCTCGCTGATTGCGCTCGGTCCGGACGGCCCGCTGACCGCCTCCGGCCCGGGCGACGTCACCCGTTGGATGGCGGTGCCGTGGCAGACCGACACCTCCAGCTGCCTCTCCCGCTACGTCGAGCAGGAGGATGACTATCTGCCGACCTTCTGGCCGGCGCGGGTGCCGAACGACGTGCTGGCGCCCGAGGGGTACGCCAGCGTCCTCGACCCTTCGCTGAGCGTGGAGCGGCGCCGGCGGGCCTTCGCCACCCGGCCCAAGTGGCTGCGCGGGCTGCCCAGCATCCGCTCCTCGCCGGTCCCCCGGATCAACGCCTTCATCGCCGTCTGGGACAAGGCCGGGATCGTCACCCGGCAGCGGGGACCGGACGACGGCGCTCCCTTCCCCGACGAGATCTGGGTCGAGCTCGGCCACGCCATCGACCCGGGCGACCCGGCCATCCCGCGGTTGCTCGTCGATGGCACCCCCAGCCTCTTCGGGGAGGACGGGTATCCTCCGGGCGCAACCCCGGTCCCCGACGCCGATGCGTAGGCGCACCGGGCGAACCTCCCGGCTCCCAAAGCGCGAGGGCGAAGGAGCCAGCTGAGGGGAGGGGCACCTGGCGGGAGGCGGCGGTCCCCGACGGGCCATACTCGGGGAAACTCCCTCGCCTTCGCGGGAGGAGTCGAGGGTGGCAGAGAGAGAACGGCCGCCAGACCCACGGTCACTGGCGTGACGCCCCCAGAGGGCACCCGAGCCATGGGGTGGTGAAGACCGGGTATCGGCGGCGCGGCGCCGCGGGGAGATAACGTTGGCAGACGCGGAGCGCTACGACGCGATCGTCGTCGGGTCCGGCCAGGCGGGCGGTCCGCTGGCGATCGCTCTCGCCACCGCCGGCAAGACGACCGTCCTGATCGAGCGCGAGCACGTCGGCGGCACCTGCGTCAACGAGGGATGCACCCCGACCAAGACGATGGTCGCCGGTGCCCGCGTTGCCGAGCTCGCCCGCCGCTCGGAGGAGTACGGCGTGCGGACCGGGGACGTCTCGGTCGACCTTGCCGCCGTCCGCGAGCGCAAGCGTGAGATCGTCGAAACGTTCCGGTCGGGCAGCGAGCGCTCGCTCGCCGAGACGGCGGGGCTGGAGTTCCTCCGCGGTGAGGCCCGCTTCGTCGGCCCGAAGGATCTCCTCGTCCGGCTCAAGGACGGCGGCCAACGGAGGTTGGTCGGCGACCTCGTCTTTCTCAACGTCGGTGCCCGCCCCGCAGCGCTCGACCTCCCCGGCATCGACGGGGTCGGGGCCCGGAACTCGACCTCGATCATGGAGCTGGCCGAGCTGCCGGAGCACCTCCTGGTGCTCGGCGGCGGCTACATTGG
>CADCWF010000037.1 GCA_902806345.1 uncultured Thermomicrobiales bacterium | reverse complement strand
CCGGGTGTCAGCCGTCGCTCGCGCTCCAATGGGGGGCGTCGTGGGCTCCCCCACCGCACGTCAGCGTCTCACGCGTTCCACGCGGCGATCAGCAACTCCTCGAGGGCATCGCCATCGGGCGCCGTGGCGACGAGGATCTCCGAACCGTTGGCGACGGGCTTGGTGCGTCCGTCCTCGGGCGCGCCGGGGTCGTCGATCACCGTCACGTCGCGCGGCGTCAGCGTCACCAGGCCCGGGTCGCCCAGCACGGCCGCCGCCAGCGGGTCCCAGAAGTAGTAGTCGCCGGCCGCGATCGACTCGGCGTTGTCGGCGAGCAGCGCCGCGACGAACTCGGCTTCGGGCGTCGCCTTCTCGGCGTCCAACCGGGCGACGAACTCCGGCGTCACCGGCACCTCGTTGGTGGCGTCCAGGGGGATGAGCGTGACCGGCGCCCCGGACTCGAAGACGATCCGCGCCGCGTGCGGGTCGCAGTAGATGTTCCACTCGGCGACCTCGTTCTCCTCGCTGACCGACGACCCCTCGACGTCGACCGCGCCGCCCATCACGTAGACCATCTCGATGTTCTCGGCCAACGCGGGCTCGGCCTCGAGCGCCGCGCCGACGTTCGTCAGCGGCCCCAGCGCCAACACGGTGACGGGGTCCGGCGACGCTTGGATCACGGACGTGAAGAGCGCGACGGCGTCCTGGGCGACGGGGTCGCCGCCGTCCGGCAGGCCGAGTCCCTCGACCGCCTCGAGCGTCGTACGCCACTCCGCCGGCGGCGCGTTGTCCCCCGCCAGCGGCGAGGCCGGCCCGCAACTGACCGGCACGTCGCCGTAGTCCGTCAGCGCCAGCAAGCCCAGGGCGGCCCGGACGCCAGCGTCGCAGTCGGCGAACCCCGTCCCCGCGACGGTGATGGCTTTGACCGAGAAATCGGGATCGTTCAAGAGGAACAGGGTCGCCATCCAATCGTCGGCGATCATGTCGCTGTCGATGACGACGGGCACGGGGTCCTGGGCCGACGCGGCCGTCGTCCTGCCGAACACGCCGAGCACGCAAGCGAGCACCAGGGATAACGCCAACCTGCCGACCACCGGGCCGTCCCTCCCGCCGAACGCGTTCGTGCGCCAGGGTGGGCCACGAGCGTGGCCCACCAACCGGCACTCTGCCAGCGATGGGAGCGGAGCGCAACCACACGAACCCGTGCCCCACGACGCCCCGGCCGCGACGCCACTCCGTCCGGGGGATCATCCCCAGAAGCAAGGAGCTTGGCCTCCTCATCCGGTGCCCAACCTCCGACCACCGGCCTCCATGGCGCAGCCGTGCTCGGAGCCACGGGGACGCAGATCAGGGTGCCGGGCGGGGCGGGGCGGCGGCCGACGACCTCGATCGTGGATTCTCCGTCAAGGACCCAGAGCAACCCGTCGAGGCGGTGGTGGACGTGGCGGGGCGGGCGGTGCCCCGCGTCTCGGTCACCTCGACGGCCGCCGGGTGGCCGCCGGTCTCCTTGCCGCGGAGGAGGACGGCCAGGAGCCGGCCGTTGAGGTCGTCCGACGCGTGCTCTTTGCACATCGCCCGCGTGCCGGGGGCGTGCCGCACGCCCGCGAGCATGGCGGTCCGCTCCTCCGCCGAAACGATGCTAGACGTTGCCGGCGGCCTCCGCTTCCGTTCCGGTCTCGCCTCGTCTGGCCGACCCCGGGGGCGTGCCTCCGGGCGCCGTCCCGACGCGACCATCCGAACTCGTATCCGATGCGGTGCCCGAGCGGCACGATCGCGACCGTTCTCGGGGGACCCCCTGCCGGCGACGGCCGCGGAGGAGAACCGCCGACGCGACCACGGCGCCGACCACGGCAGACGCGTCGCTGCGCGTTGCAGATCGACGCGCGGCCGGACCGGCGAGTGGCCGACACCCTTGGCGCAGGGTGGCCGCAGCCAACGCCCCCGCCAGCACCAACCGCGAAGAGGCCAGCGCCTGGAACGCGCTCGGCCGCATCGGACGGGGACAGGGCAGCGCCCTCAGGCCCGGCGCCTCGCCCGAGTGCTGCTCGATCCGCGCTGGCGGCTCGCGGACGTGGACGCGGCGTCCCGCCGCCGACCCTGGTGATCCAGGGCCGGCGAGGTGACGATCACATCAGCTTGTCGAGGGTGATCGGCAGGTCGCGGACGCGCTTGCCGGTGGCGTTGAAGATCGCGTTGGCGACGGCGGGCGTGGCGCCGGTGATCGTAATCTCGCCGAGGCCGTGCACACCCATTGGCGTTTGCGGATCGGGGATGTCGGTCCAGATGACGTCGATCTCGGGCACGTCCATGTGGACGGGCACGTGCTGCTCGGCGAGGCTCACGTTCAGGACCCGCCCGTTGCGCTCGTCAAACTGCGTTTCCTCCATCAGCGCGGCACCCAGGCCCATGATGACGCCCCCGCGGAACTGGCTGGACGCGGTCCGGGCGTTAAGGATACGCCCGCAGTCCATAGATCCCAGGACCCGATCGACCCGCACCTCGCCGGTGACGGCGTTGACGCGGAGCTCACAGAACATCGCGCCCATGGATTGTATCGACCAGTCCATCATCTCCTGCGGCGGGGGCGCGGCCGCCTCCACCACGATCTCGTCGCGCCCCGCACGCGCGAGGATGGCAGCGTAGCTCTCGTGCCGTTCGGGCGCGTCCAGGCTGGCCAGGCCGCCATCCCTGCCCTCGACCTCGTCGGCCGTGAGCCCAGCGAGCGGCGATGCGTCACCCGCGATCTGGAGCAGTTCGGTCGTGAGCGCGTGCTGCGCCGCAATGACCGACGCGCTGATCGACGCCGTTTGCTGCGAGCCCCCGCCCATCACGAGACCAGGCAACGTCGAGTCGCCGTAGACGAACGACACCTGCTCGAATGCCAGCCCGAGTCGTTCGGCGACAACCTGGCTCAGTGCGGTGGCCGTGCCCGCGCCGAACTCGTGCGCGGCGATCTCGACCCGAGCACGTCCCTCCCTGGTCAGCGTCATGCGTGCTGCACCGCCCGGCACCCGGACATAGCCAAGGTGGGAGGCGGCGCAGCCCATCCCTACCAGCCATTCGCCGTCGCGGACTGCACCGGGGGTCGCGTTGCGTTTTGCCCAGCCGAACCGCTCGGCGCCCGCGCGCCAGGCCTCGACGGCGTGGTGCGACGAGAACGGCCGGCCGTCGGTCGGGTTCCTCTCCGGCTGGTTGAGGATGCGCAGCTCGATCGGGTCCATGCCGAGCGCGACGGCCAGTTCGTCCACCGCGCATTCCAGGGCGTACGTGCCGGGCGCGTTGCCGGGGGCGCGCAGCTGGCTGTTGGGGGCAATGTCCTGGAACGCCAGGCGGCACTCGAGGTCGAAGGCGCCCGCCGCGTAGCTTCGCTCCGACGGGCCGATGAACCCCTCGGCGAGTTGGCCGCGCTGGGTGGTGACCGTGGTTCCGGTGTGGATGAGCGCGTCGAATCGGCCATCAGCGCCCGCGCCGATCGCAACCCGTTGCTCGGTCAGCGTGCGTCCGCCGATCGTCCGGTTTACGGCCTCGCGCGACAGGTTCATCCGGACCGGGCGGCCCGCGAGCTTGGCGGCCGCGGCCGCCAGCACCTGATGCTGCCACAGTGCCTTTCCGCCGAATGCCCCACCCACGAAGGGCGAGGTCACGTGCACGCTCCTTTCTTCTATGCCAAAGATCTTGGCCAGGGAGTAGGCGGTATGGGTGATGACCTGGTTCGCGTCGTGCACCACCAGCTCATCGCCGTCCCACACCACCGTCGTCGCGTGCGGCTCGATGGCATTGTGGGTTTGAAACGGCGTGCGATACGTAACGTCGATTGAGACTGCTGCCGCCGCCAGCGCGGCCTCCGCGTCACCGACCGCGACCTTATGCACGTGACCGAACACCGAGGACTCGGCTGTGCCGTTTGCCTTCGCCTCGTCCAGGGTGGTGACGGCGGGCTGCGCCTCATAGGAGGCGCGGATCAATGTCGAGGCGTAGTTGGCCTGCTCCTGCGTCTCGGCCAGCACAACCGCGATGGGCTGGCCGTTCCAGTGGACCTGGTCATCCTGCATGACCGCCAGGTTGTCGCCACCTCCTGCCCGCCAGTCGGGTTCGCCTGGGCCCAACATCATCGGCATCGGCCCCATCGGAGGCGCGTTCTGGTGGGTCATCACGAGGACCACGCCGGGCGCGGCCTCGGCCTCGCCGACGTCGAGCGTGGCGATGCGGCCCTTGGCAATCGTGCTGAAGGCGAGGGCGGCGTAAGACATCCCGTCGATCGGGAACTCAGCCGCGAAGGAGGCCTGGCCCTCCACCTTGAGTGGGCCGTCGAGGCGCGAGATCGGCTGGCCGATCAGGCTGATGTCGGTCATTACATGTCCCCTCGCGCGGTTCGCGCGGCGAGATCGCCGAGCACCGCCACCATCGTCCGCTGGGCAAGTTCGATCTTGAACGCGTTGTCCCGCAGGGGGACGGCGTCGGCGAGTTCAGCTTCCGCCGCGGTACGGAACGCCTGCTCGGTAGCAGGGCCACCTCTGAGTGCGGCCTCCGCCTTCCACGCGCGCCACGGCTTGTGCGCAACGCCGCCCAGCACGAGGCGGACGTCTTTGACCGTGCCGCCTTCCACCTCGAGTGCGGCCGCGACCGAGACGAGGGCAAAAGCGTAGCTCGCCCGATCGCGCACCTTACGGTAGGTCGAGTGCGCCGCCAGCTGGAGCGCCGGCAGCTCGACCGCGGTGATCAGCTCGCCCGGCTCCAGCTCCGTCTCGAGCTCGGGTTGGTCTCCGGGCAGGCGGTGGAACTCGGTCAGCGGCAGCGTGCGCGTCCCCCTGGCCCCCTGGAGGTGCACCACCGCGTCGAGCGCGGCGAGCGCCACGCCCATGTCGGACGGATGGGTGGCGACGCAGGCGGGCGAGGCGCCCAGGATCGCGTGGGTGCGGTTGTGCCCGTCGATGGCGTCGCAACCCTGGCCGGGCTCGCGCTTGTTGCAGCGCGAGCCCTCGGCGTCGTAGAAGTAAGCACAGCGCGTGCGCTGGAGGATATTGCCCCCGACCGTTGCCATGTTGCGGATCTGTGCCGAGGCCCCAGCCAGGATCGCCCGGGAGAGCACCGGGTAGCGCGTCCGCACGGCGCGATGCTCGGCCAGCGCCGTGTTCCGCACGGCGGCGCCGATCAGAAGGCTGCCGTCCGCGCGCTCCTCGATGGTCGAGGGCAATCCCGTGACGTCGACCAGCGAGGCGGGACGCTCGATGGTTTCGCGCATCAGATCGACGAGGTTGGTGCCCCCGCCCAGGTACTTTGCTTGCGTGGTGCTTGCCAAGCGGACCGCGTCGGCGGCGTCGGTCGCGCGGGCGTAGGTGAAGGGGTTCAATTCGACACCTCCGAGGTCTCGGCGGAGTAGAAGCTCGCGGGCTGCCCTCCCGCAAAGGTTTCGGCGATCGCGCCGATGATGCCGTTGTGGGCGCCGCAGCGGCACAGGTTGCCGCTCATCCGCTCGCGCAGCTCGTCGTGGGTGAGCGCGACTGCGTCAGTCGACAGGTCGCCCGTGACGTGGCTCGGCACGCCGCGCTCCAGCTCGGCCACCATCCCCACCGCCGAGCAGATCTGTCCTGGGGTGCAGTAGCCGCACTGGAAGCCATCATGCTCGATGAACGCTTGCTGCAACGGGTGAAGCCCGGCGTCGTCAGCGAGCCCTTCGATGGTCGTGACGTCCCGCCCTTCGGACTGCACCGCGAACGTCAGACACGACAGGATGCGCTCGCCATCGACCAGCACCGTGCAGGCGCCGCACGCGCCCTGGTTGCACCCTTTCTTGGTGCCGGTCAACCCGGCGTGCTCCCGCAGCGCGTCGAGCAGCGAGACCCGCGGGTCGAGCGACAGGGCGAGGTCCGCCCCGTTTACCCGCAGGCCGACGGGGACGGCGCCCAGGCCGACCGCGGCTGGGGTGGCCTGGGCGGCCGGCGTCGTGGCCGCGGCCAGAGGCCCGCTGGCGGTCGCGGCGGCCGGCATGCCCGGCGCTAGTGCCGCCACCCCCGCGCCGGAGGCGGTCTGCAGGAGCCGCCGCCGGGTCGTCCGGTTCCGCATCTTCTTCTCCGCCATCCGGGACTCCTTTTTGCGAGACCGGGGCGCCGAGCCCCGGGCCTGGGGGTACGGTGGGCAGGCGGCCGCGACCGCCGAGCCGCGGCGGTCGATGGCAAACGAGCCAACACCGGTCGACGCCCGCGGCGACGGCGGCCGCGGGGCCGGCGGTGCGGTCTCGTTCCCAACCACGGGGCCTTACCAGTACCTTGAGGAAAGCGTACGAAACTGACACGTCTGAAGCATTCGCCAGATTGCGCAATCCGTTCGAAAATTGCGGAGTTGGTGACGTGAATCGCTGGAGCGGGGGGCTCAGCGGCGACCGCGTGCTTGGGATGGACGGCCAAGGACGGGTTGGCGACCGGATCGGCGGACCAGTCCCGCTTGCCCGGCAAACCGCTGAGGTCGTTCTTGGCGGCGGCTCGGGGAGAATCGGGTCATGATCCTGCGCCCGGCCGAACCGGCGGCAGATCGCGGTGATCGCGATCGGTCGTGCGGTCGGCGGCGGGCGGCCACCTCGCCGATCGCGATTGGTTCGGCGACGACGGTGCGCGGCCGAGGGTGCGGGGCAGGCGGGTCTCGGCATTCGCCGGATTGGATTCCGGATTGGGTTCGGATCGGGCGACGGCGGTCGGACCCCCTCAGCCCTGCGGATGCCCGCACAAGCGGCGGTAGGCCGAGGGCGTGCACCCCGTTTCGCGCCGGAAGGCGTTGGAGAAACTGGCCGGGTTGGCGAAGCCGCAGCGGGCAGCGATCTCGCCGACGGTCGCCGACCCGCGCTGCAGCTCTTCCCGCCCTTGCTCGATCCGGAGCCGGGTCAGGTAGCGGTGGGGGGTCTCGCCGGTTTGGCGCTGGAAGAGCCGGAGGAAGTGGTACCGGCTCAGGCCGGCTTCGGCGGCGATCTCGGCCAGCGAGAGCGTCTTGTGGAGGTTCTCCCGGAGGAAGGAGCGGGCCCGGCGGATGCGCTCGTCGTCGCCGCGAACCGCGCGGGGGAGCGGGAGGCCACCGTGCCGCAGTAGGGTGTGGACGGCGACAAACTCGGCGGCCGCCTCGGCGTAGAGGTCCGGCGCTCCCGCCTGCGCCGCCTCGAAGAGACCGACCAAGGTCTGCCGCAGCAGCGGGTCGGTCGTCGCCAGCGTGTCGGGGAAGCGGACCCGGGCCGGGTCGCGGTCCCACAGCTCCTCGACCACGCGCGCCGTCGTCGCGGCGGGCAGGCGCAGCTCGATCGACTCGAGCGGCTCGGCCGAGAGGGCCCGCCAGCGGAGCCGAGCCGGCCGGCCGGGCGCCGTCATCGCGACGGTCCCCGGCACCGATCGACCCGAACGCCAGCGGCCGTCGGCCCCGCTCTCGACCGCCGAATCGCCGCGCACCCAGAGGAAGATGGAGTGCTCGGCCACCGCCGGGATGACCGCATCCTCGACCTCGGGCAAGAAGGTGCGCCGCTGGAGCAGCAGCGACCGCCAGCCGCGCTCCCAGCTGCAGAAGGTGCGGTCGGCGAAGGCCCCCAGATCGAGGGCGAGGCTCTGCAACATGGCACCCTCCGGGGGCGTCGGATTAACCAGGCGGACGACGAAGCAACCGGCTCCGCCGCACCGATGTAGCCGCGACGGGCAGGAACGGCCCGGCCAACGTCCCCGGGCATCTGCCGGCGACCCAATGCCGGGTTCCATGTTCTTCCCGCGATGCGGCGGCACCGCAATTCCGTTCGTGCGATCCGTTCGGATTGTACCGGGTGTGTCACCCGTTGCCGGGCGGGTCTTCCCCTTCCAGTCCCCCTCCGAACCCGGCGTCGGCATGGCGACGCCCTACCGCCACTGCCCCGGCTGCCAGCAGCTCCTCGGCATCGCGCAGGCTGAGGGCGAACCGCGGGGAGAACCGGTCCGCGGGCGCGGTCACCTCCGCCTGAAGCGGTCGCCACGGGAGCGCCAGGCGTGGCCCGGCATGGGACCTCCGCTCAGGAGGCGAACCGGCCGATGCTCCGCGGTGGGGCTCAAGTTGACAGAGCCCCCCGACCCTGCGCCGCTCAGAACGTCATTTGCTTTCGACCCGGCCCAGCGGATCGGGCGCGTCCATCAGCGCGGCACGCGCCGCGGACCAGGCGGGGTCTTCGGGGTAGAGCGCGGTGCGCAGGTAGGCCCAGGTAAGCCGCTGGACCGCGGCCACCCGCTCGGGGTTCTCGTCCGTCGTCTCAGCCACGTCGTACCCGGAGACTCCGCCGAGCCCGTGCTCTGCGCCAAACAGGGTGAGCAGGGACTTGGGGCCGGGGGAGAGGACGTACGGGTCGGCGTGCCAGTCCGCGCCCCGAACCGTCAGGTGGGGGGAGGCGTCCTTGTCGCCGGCGACCACGAGGGCCGGCGTCGTCATCTCGGAGAAGTCCGTGGTCAAGAAGAATGGGTAGTGCTCGGCCACGAACTTGGTGACGGCATCGCCGCCCCTGCCGGGTGCGGCGAGCAGCACGCCCGCCTTGATCCGGGGCTCGGCCAGGTTCACCTCCCTTCCGTCGTGGGGATCGGTGAGCCGCGCGCCCAGCAGCAGGCTCGCGGTGTGCCCGCCCATCGAGTGCCCGACCGCGGCCACCCGGCCGCGGTCCAGGCGCCCAGTGAGCTCCGGAACGGAAGCCTCGATGAGGTCGAGCTGGTCGAGGATGCGCGTCATATCTTCGGTCCGCGATCGCCAGTACAGCGGCGCCTCGGGGTCATCGGGATTCAGGCTCAGCGTCGCCGAGGACAGATGGGTGGGCTGGATCACGACGAAGCCGTGCGCCGCCCAGAAATTGGCGAGCGGGCCGTAGCCGTTCAACGAGGAAAGGTTGTTCGAGTAGCCATGGCCGTGCGAGAGGAGGATGATCGGCAGCCCGCGACCGGCCACGGGGGCGGAGATGCGCACCTGCAGGTCCACGGCGCGCCCCGGGGCCGGCAGCAGCACCGGACTGACCGAGAGGACGGGAGTGGGCGCGCTGACGGGACGGTATTCGGCGTTGTTGATCGGCGTGCTCATCGGATGGTCTCCCTTTCCTGAGGTCCGCCTCTGGTCTTGACCGACCATCAGCGATCGACGTGGGCGCCGGCGGCAGGCCGGACCGAGTCGTCGGACGTGACGACCAATTGGATGAGGCGTGCACCGACCGTCTCGGCGGCGGCGCGACCACGCTTGATGTCACGGCTGGCCAGATAGACACGGTGCCCGGCGCCGATGAAGCGTCGAACCGTCTCCAGGCCGATGCCTTTGTTGACCCTGGTAACCAAGGCGACGGGTGTGTCCTGCATCGTGATCCTCCGTTGCGTGATGAGTGTCGGACGGCAACATCTGCTCTGGTCGCCAGCCCTTCGCTCTGGCATACTCAGCAAACGGAACAACGCTCCGAAAATATACGGAGCAGTGTTCCGCTTGTCAAGTGGGGTCTTGAGGGAACGACACGGTGATCGACGGCGACGGGCGAGCGGGGCGGCCAACCGGGCGCAAGCGGGCCGACGCGCGGCGCAACGAGCAGGCGTTGCTCGACGCCGCCGCCGCGGTGTTCGTCGCGTCCGGGGTCGAGGCGCCGGTGCGCGAGATCGCGGCCAAGGCCGGCGTCGGGATGGGGACGATCTACCGCCACTTCCCGACCCGGGCGGATCTCGTCGTTGCCGTCTACCGGCATCAGGTCGAGGCCTGCGCCGAGGCCGGCCCAGTCCTGCTGGCGAACAGTGACTCGCCGCACGCCGCACTCGGTCGGTGGGTGGACCTCTTCGTCGATTTCCTGGTCACGAAGCACGGACTCGCCGCCGCGCTGCAATCCGACAGCGCCGGCTTCGACGCCCTGCACGCCTACTTCCTCGACCGCCTGGTGCCCGTGTGCGCCCTATTGCTCGACGCCGCGGCCGAAGCCGGCGAGATCAACCCCGATATCGGTGCCTTCGAACTGATGCGCGGCATCGGCAACCTCTGCATCGGCGGCGGCGGCGATCCGCGGTACGACGCCCGCCGCATGGTCGCGCTGCTCCTCGCGGGACTCCGTCAATCCCGTTCAACCTGATCCCGATGATCCACCCAAGGAGCACCCGCGGTGCCCCGAAACGGTTGGCCTGGAGGCATGGTGAGGCGCTCGCGGACACCGCGAGACGGGTTCTCTCATCTGCTTCGGCCTCGTTCTGCGACGATGAGCCGTCGGATGTCGTCGACGGCGATGGGCGGGCGCGGTCGCGTTCGACTGCGCGTGCGCGTGCGTGGGTCGTCTTCCCGACTGCCGGGCCGCCGGTCAGGATCAGGGGTCGCACCGTCGCGTTCCTTCCTGGTTCTCGTTCCCAGGAGCGCGTGTTTCGTCACCCGGTTGTTTCGGTGCGCGGTGGGGGATCCCTCACCGGGAACTCGTCACTCGGCCCCGGCCGGCGCGAAGCGATGGCGGCCGTGCGGGAGGGAGACACGCCGGTCGTCAGCACGCTCGATCGGCTTGGCCGGCCACTGCCCGACGCCTGGGACATCGCCGGCGAGCTCGCCGCCAAGGGCGTCTCGTTGGGCCTCGGCGGGAGTACCTATGACCCGGCCGACCCCGTCGGGCGGCTCCTGTGCAACGTTCTCGGGATGGGGGCCGGGTTCGAGGCGGATCCGATCCGGATGCGAACACGCGG
>CADCWF010000036.1 GCA_902806345.1 uncultured Thermomicrobiales bacterium | reverse complement strand
GGGCCGCCGGGGCGTGAAGCCGGGGCGGACCATCCTCTCCCAGCCCCGCTGCTCGGCGACCGGCCGCCCGGCCCGCGCCCCTATCCATGCGGCCACGGTCCGG
The DNA here is from genome assembly GCA_902806345.1 of uncultured Thermomicrobiales bacterium. Classification (GTDB taxonomy): domain Bacteria; phylum Chloroflexota; class Chloroflexia; order Thermomicrobiales; family UBA6265; genus CADCWF01. The sequence continues at coordinate 41,715 of CADCWF010000036.1, read as the reverse complement.
CAGGTCCAGGTGCCGCCGCCGGGGGGGAGCCCGGCCAGCGCCGAGCGCAGCGCATCCTGGGCCGCCCCGTCCAGCAGCGGTGCCCCCCGGCGTTGCCGCGCCGCCCGTCGCCGAGGGCCGCTGGGTCGCCGGCGCTGTAGCGGCGGACCAGCGCCCGCACCCACTCCGGCGAGAAGCCGACCAGCGGCCCGACCTCGGTCGCTGGGCGTCCCTCCGACACCAGCCGCCCCGCCAGCCACCGCACCCGATCGGCGGCGGGGGCGGCGCGGGCGCGGCGGCGCAGCTCGTCCGGATCAAGGCGCGGGGCGACGGCCAGGCGGCGGGGCACCGGGAGGCTCCGGTCGAGCTGGCGCTCAGGGCGGCGGATCCAAGGCGCGGCAGGAGGCGTGCGATAATTGGTAGACGCACGGGGCGCGGCGCGTCCCGCGGTTCGGCCGGGGGCGACGGGGCCGCCGGCCGCCGCGACCGGGTGGCGCCGATCCCGCCCCGCCGACGCCCCGGAACCGGGCAGGAGCGGATAGACCCCCCATGAGCGATCTGCGCGCGTTCTACGGCCCGAACGCGGCCTACGTCCAGGACCTCTACGAGCGCTACCTGGCCGACCCCGAGGCGGTCGACCCCGAGACCCGGGCGGCCTTCGCGGGGTTCAATCCGCTCCTCCCGAGCGGCCCGGTCGCGACCGCGCAGAGGGTCACCGCGGCGCCCGACGCGCCGCCAGCCTTCAGCGTCACCGCCGTCGTCGGCGCCGCAGGTCTCACCCAGGCGCTCCGCGAGTTCGGCCACCTCGCCGTCGGGCTCGACCCGCTTGGCACCGACCCGCCCGGCGCCCCGGAGCTGGACCCCGCCTTCCACGGCCTCACCGAGGCCGACCTCCAGGCCATGCCCGCCTCCGCCATCCCCAGCCCGGCCGCGGCCGGGGCCACGACGGCGGCCGAGGTGATCGGCCGCCTCCGCGAGATCTACACGACCGGCATCGGTTACGACTTCGACCAGGTCCAGATCGCCGCCGAGCGGGCCTGGCTGCGCGACGTGGTCGAGACCGGCTCCTGTTCGGTCCGCCTCTCCCGCGAGCAGAAGTGCGCGGTGCTCGACCGCCTGACCGAGGTCGAAGGCTTCGAGAAGTTCCTCCACCAGACCTACCTCGGCCAGAAGCGCTTCTCGATCGAGGGGACCGATACCCTGGTCCCGATGCTCGACGCCATCGTCCACGAGGCCGCCGTCGAGGGCGTCCGCGAGGTGGTCATCGGGATGGCCCACCGCGGCCGCCTGAACGTGCTGACCCACGTCCTCGGCAAGTCCTACGCGGCCATCCTGGCCGCCTTCGAAGGGAGCAAGGCGAAGGCGTTCAGCGCCGACAAGGACGACGCGGTCAGCGGCGACGTCAAGTACCACCTCGGCGCTCGGCTGGCCGAAGCGGCCGACGGCCGGACGGTCGAGGTCCCGCTGGTACTGGCACCGAATCCGAGCCACCTCGAGTTCGTCAATCCGGTCGTCGAGGGGATGGCCCGCGCCTCCCAGGACGCGCGCTCGGCCCCGGGTGCGCCGACCCGGGACGCCCTGGGCAGCATGCCGATCCTGCTCCACGGGGATGCCGCGTTCCCCGGCCAGGGGATCGTCGCCGAAACGCTCAACCTCTCCGGCCTGCCCGGTTACACGGTCAACGGCACCATCCATATCATCGTCAACAACCAGATCGGCTTCACCACCGACATCGGCGACTCCCGCTCGACCCTGTACGCCGGCGACCTCGCCAAGGGCTTCGAGATCCCGGTCGTCCACGTCAACGCCGACGACCCCGAGGCGTGCCTGACCGCGGCCACCTTAGCTATGGCCTACCGCCAGCGGTTCGGCAAGGACTTCCTGATCGACCTCGTCGGCTACCGCCGCTGGGGGCACAACGAGGGCGACGAACCGACCTTCACCCAGCCCCGGATGTACGCGGCCATCACCAGGCAGCCGACCGTCCGCCAGATCTGGGCCGACCGCCTCGTCGCCGAAGGGGTCGTCGGGCCGGACGAACCGGCGGTGATGCTCGACAAGGTGCTGGGCGAACTGGCCTCCATCCGCAGGTCGCTGGGCGAGGCGCTGACGAACGGCCATGCCGAGGAGACGACCCGTCGCGGCGACCGGCGGGAGGTCGAGACTGCCGTCCCGCTCGAGACCCTGGGCCGCTACCACGACGCGATCCACGCCCTGCCTGAGGGCCACAAGCCGAGCCCGAAGCTGCTCCGGCAGTGGGAGCGGCGGCAAGGGATCCCCGACCTGCCGGACGGCAAGGTGGACTGGGCCCACGCCGAAACCCTCGCCTTCGCCTCGATCCTGGCCGACGGCGTCCCGATCCGGCTGACCGGGCAGGACGCCGAGCGGGGCACCTTTTCGCAGCGCCACCTCGTCCTCCACGACGCCGCGACCGGGACCCGCCACCTCCCGTTGCAGGCGCTGCCGGACGCGAAGGCGTCCTTCGCCGTCTACAACAGCCCCCTCTCCGAGGCGGCCGTGGTGGGCTTCGAGTACGGCTACAGCGTCCACGCCCCGGACGCCCTCGTCCTCTGGGAGGCGCAGTTCGGCGACTTCGCGAACAGCGCCCAGGTGCTGATCGACCAGTTCATCGTCGCCGCCCGCGCCAAGTGGCAGCAGGAGCCGGCGCTGGTGCTCCTGCTGCCGCACGGCTACGAGGGACAAGGACCGGAGCACTCGTCGGCTCGGCTGGAGCGGTTCCTCCAACTCGCGGCCGAAGGCAACATGCGGGTCGCCAACTGCACCACCGCCGCCCAGTACTTCCACCTCCTGCGGCGGCAGGCCGCGTTGCTCGGGACCGAACGCCGAACCCTCGCGCTGATGACCCCCAAGAGCCTGCTCCGGCACCCGCTGGCCGCCTCGCCGATGGCCGACCTGGCCTCCGGCACGTTCGAGCCGGTGCTGGACGATCCGTTGCGCGCCGACAACCGGGACGAGGTCCTGCGGCTCGTGCTCTGCAGCGGCAAGGTCGCGGTCGAGCTGGACGGCAGCGAACTGCGCGGGGCCTCGTCCAAGGTGGCGGTGGCCCGCGTCGAACAACTTGCCCCCTTCCAGCGTGGGGCGCTCCAGGCGACGATCGACCGCTACCCGAACCTGGAAGAGGTCGTCTGGGTCCAGGAGGAGCCGCGCAACATGGGCGCCTGGGGCTACATGGAGCCGCGGCTGCGCGATCTGCTCGCGCAGCGGGACCACCCGTTGCCGCTGCGCTACGTTGGGCGGCCGGAGCGGGCCAGCCCCGCCGAGGGGTTTGCCGACCGCCACCTCGCCGAGCAAACCCGGATCGTCGGCGAGGCGCTCGCCGACGTGGACACCCCGGTCGCGGCCGGAGCGAACGGGCACGCGGCCAACGGGGCTAAGGGAACAACCGCCCCGGCGGATGCCAGCGTAACGGTCGCCCCGGCGGCGCAACTATCGAGCTGAGACTCGTTCCCCAAGGGCCGCCGAGCTGCGCGGCCTGGGCGTGTCCCTCCCCTCCCCCGTCACGCCGGGAGTGGGCGGGGAGTGAGGGTTGACGCGGGTCTTGCCCCGCACGGGAGGGATTGATGGCGGTCGAGATTCGGGTGCCACCGCTGGGCGAGTCGCTCGTCGACGCGGTGGTCGGCGAGTGGCTGAAGCAGGAAGGCGAAGCCGTCAGCCGGGGCGAAACGGTCGTCCTCCTGGAGACGGACAAGGTCAACCTCGACGTCACCGCCGAGGAGGACGGGGTCCTGGCGCGGATCGCCCGGCAGCCGGGCGAGACCGTCGCCGTCGGCGACGTGCTCGGCCTCGTCTCGGGCGACGGTGCGGCATCCACGGCGGGCAACGGGGCGGTCGTGCCGGAGGCAGCGGCCCCGGCCGTGACGGCCACACCAGGCGGCGAGTCGTCCGCGCCACTGGCGAGCAACGCCCACGTCGCACCAGCACCGATCCCGGAGCCGGCAGCCACTGCCCCCGCAGCACCCTCGATGCCGGCCGGCGAGGCGGATGCCGGTGCCGGCCGCGCCGCCCCGGCGGTCCGCCGGCTGGCCGAGGAGCACCACATCGACCTCGCGGCCGTCGTCGGTTCCGGCCCCGGTGGGCGCGTCACCCGCGAAGACGTGCTGATGGAGGCCGCCCGCCAGGAAGCGCGCGATGCCACCCCGGCCGCCCCGGCCGCGACCGGGGCATCGTCCGCAGTCGCCACCGCTCCCGCACCGGTGGGCGCGGCGACTGCCGCTCCTGGTCCGCCTGTGTCGGCTCCCGCCCCGGCCCCCGCTCCCGCTCAAGCCCTCGCGCCGGGCGCCGTCGCGGCTGCGGACGGGCGGGAGGAGCGGGTCCGCTTCTCCCGCCGCCGCCAGACGATCGCCGCCCGCCTCGTCGAGGCCCAACAGACGGCGGCGATGCTGACGACCTTCAACGAGGTCGACATGTCGGCGGTGATGGCGGTGCGGGCCCGCCGCAAGGACGCCTTCAAAGAGAAGTTCGGCGTTGGTCTCGGCTTCATGTCCTTCTTCACCAAGGCCTCCGTCGGCGCCCTCAAGGCGTTCCCGGCGGTGAACGCGGAGCTCCAGGGCGACGAGCTGGTGCTGAAGAAGTACTACGACATCGGGATCGCGGTCGGCCTCGAAGAAGGCCTCGTCGTGCCGGTGGTGCGAGACGCCGACCGCAAGAGCTTCGCCGAGATCGAGCGGGAGATCGGCGAGCTGGCCGCGCGCGCGCGCGACAACAAGCTTGGCCTGGCCGAGCTCCAGGGCGGCACCTTCACGATCACCAACGGCGGGGTCTACGGCTCGCTCCTCTCGACCCCGATCCTGAACACCCCCCAGGTCGGCATCCTCGGGATGCACGCCATCCAGCAGCGCCCGGTCGCCCGCGACGGTGAGGTGGTCGTCCGGCCGATGATGTACCTGGCCCTCTCCTACGACCACCGGGTCGTCGACGGCCGGGCGGCGGTCCAGTTCCTGGTCCGGATCAAGGAGCTGCTGGAAGACCCGGAGACGCTGCTGCTGGAAGGGTAGTCAAACTCCGGGAGACCGTTGAGCACGATGACGCGGGTGCCGAAACTGTCCGTGCTCTCGGGAGACGGATCGACGACAACGGCGAGATGCACCTGCACCGATCCCGCGTTGCCCTCGATCGCGTGGGGCCACGAACGTGGTTCGGTTATGCCGTCGCGGGGCTGGGAAGCAATCCTGGACCAGAGGGAGACCTCGACGCGCCTCCCCGACCGTCTCGGCGTGACCCGACCGGTGCTCTCTGCGGTCGATCATCCTCACCTCGCTTGGTTCCCCTCACCTTCCCGGCGACCGACCTCGCCCAGGGCTCCCGCTCGGTCCGTCGTCACCGGGCCGCGCCCGGGCTCCAGCCGCAACCAGCAGGTGATGCCGATCTCGCCCAGGAACGCCCGGTCGTGGCTGGCGACGACGAGGGCCCCCCGATAGGCTGCCAGCGCCCCCTCGAGCTGGCGGACGCTCGCCAGGTCGAGGTTGTTGGTCGGCTCGTCGAGGAGCAGGAGCTGGGACGCCGGCTCGGCCGCAAGGAGGCAGGCCAGGGTCGCCCGCAACCGCTCGCCGCCGGAGAGGTCCGCCACCGGCAGGTGGACCCGATCGCCACCAAACAGGAACCCGGCCAGACGGTTCCGCAGCTCGCCGTCCGGCACGGTCGGCGCGAAGCGGCGCAGGTTGGTGAGCACGCTCAGGGCGTCGTCGAGCAGGTCGAGACGTTGGGGCAGGAGGCGGGCCGCGGCGGCCCGGCGGACACGACCCGAGACCGGGTCGATCTCGCCGAGGATCAGGCTCAGCAGGGTCGTCTTGCCCGACCCGTTCGGACCGACCAGGGCGATCCGCTCCGGACCGCGGATGGTCAGGACGAGCCCGTAGGCGCCGAAGATCCGGGTCGCCCCGCGGAGCACCACCGCCCCGTCCGCTTCGAAGAGGGTCCGGCCCGCCGGCACCACGGTCTCCGGTAACTCCAGGCGGAGCCGCTCGTCGGGGCGCAGCCGCTGCTCGGTCCGTCGCAGCCGCTCCTCGGCCTCGGCCAGCCGCTCGCCGTGCTGGCCAGCGGCGCGGCCGACCGACTCCTCGGCCTTGCGCTGCATGGCGCCGCGGGCCTGTTTCGACATCCCCGTGGCGAAGGTCCGCCTCCGACCGGCGCTGGCGCGGCGGTCGGCCCGTTCCCGCGCGTCCTGCTCTTCCCGACGCTCGCGCTTGACCTGCAGCTCGGCCGTCCGCACCGCCTGCCCGGCGGCGGCCTGCTCGGCCGCGACGGCCGCCTCGTAGGCATCGTAGTTGCCGCCGTAGAGCCGGAGCTGGCCGTCCGCGCCGAGTTCGGCGATCCGGTCCATCCGACCGAGGAGGTCGCGGTCGTGGCCTGCCACCAGGAGGCACCCCCGCCAGCCGGCAACGACACCATACAGGCGCTCGCGGGCAACGAGGTCGAGGTTGTTGGTCGGCTCGTCGAGCACCAGGATGTCGGGCTCGCGTAGGAGCAGGGCGGCGAGACCGAGGGCCATCGTCTGGCCCCCGCTCAGAGTGGCGACGGTTCGCTCCGGCCCGACCTCGCCCAGCCCCAGCCGGTCGAGGACGGCCGCCATCCGCTCCTCGATGTCCCAGTCGTCACCGACCGCGGCGAAGTAGGCCGCGCCGGCATCGCCACCCTCGATGGCTCGCAGCGCCGCCAGCGTCGAGGCCACCCCGAGGATGCCGGCGACGGTCTGGCCGGCGGCGAGGGGGAGCGTCTGTGGCAGGTACCCGAGCACGCCTTCGACATCGACAGTGCCCGAGGTCGGCCGGAGCTCGCCGGCGATCAGGCGGAGGAGGGTGCTCTTGCCGGTGCCGTTCGCGCCGACGAGTCCGGTGCGGCCGGGGCCGAGCGCGAGCGTGAGGTCGGCGAAGACGGGGGTGCCGTCCGGCCAGGCAAAGCTCGCCCGGTCGAGGCGAATCACGGGTTGGGGGCGCAGCATGGGGGCAACTCGCGGAGGAGACCGCGACGAACGGTCGCGGACGACGGGCCACGCCGCGCCGGCCGGGTGGCTCGGCGGCGACCTCGGGGCAGCGATGCGTCGCGATTGCTCGCCCGGCGCGTCGCACTCAGCCCCTGTGGTGTCGTCCTAGTTCGTCAACGGACCGTGCTCCTTCGCGCCGGGCTCCCGTGGGGAGCTGGCTCTCGAGAAGGGTAGCGAGTGGCGGAGCGTCGGGTCAAGAGGGTCTGGATCCGCTGCGGATCCGCCACCGGCTCGACGGTCCCCGTTTCGTCACGTCGCCAACCGAGGTTCCGCACCGGCGCCCGACCCGCCCCTCCTGCATCGCCGCCCCGCCGCACCGCCCCGGGAGATGAGCGCCGTGCTTCGGCGCTGCAATTGATATCCCTCCGGGCTACCGCCTGCGGTCGCAGCACACTCACGACCGCGCGCTGGATCGAGCCGCACCGCGACGGGGAGCAGACTCGGGGTCCCGCGGCGCGCCCTGGCCTCGTCGCGGAGGCACCCATCCGGGGAGGATCCGGTCAAGCTGCGGCTGGTCGGGTGGTTTGCCTGGTAGTTCGTCCCGCAGATCTCCGCGCTGGATGCCGTCGAGGACGATCGCCAGATAGCGTCTCCAGAGATCGGGGTCCACGTGGAGTGACGAGTCGATCAGGTTGCCGATCATGGCCAGGATGATCGCGATGTCGCTCTGCCCGACGTCCGGGCGCAGACGGCCGGCCTCCTGGGCGCGCTCGACGAGCCGCGTCACGAGTGGCTGAATCCGCTCCCGGGAGCGCCGCGCCAAATCCGGGCTATCGACGCGGCCGAGCAAGAACTCCCGCAACCCGCGGTCCGCCGACTGCAGCTCGAAGTCGCGCTGCATGAACAGGCACAGCCCCAACCAGGGATCCTCGATTGTGAGGGCCTCTTCGGCGATGGCGACGACCGCGGCGACCCGGTCTTGGAACAGCTCTTGGAACAATCTGTCTCGCGTCGGAAAGCGGCGGTAGACGGTGCCGACTCCGACATCGGCTTCCTGCGCGATCTCATGGTAGCCCACGCCGAGCCCACGCTCGGCGATCAGCTTGCGGGCCGCGGCGAGGATTCGCCGGCGGTTGCGCTCGGCGTCGCTACGCAGGAGGGCGCGGTCGGAAGGAGGGGAAGCCTGTGGCACGACCCCATCATAGCGCAGGAGCCCGCACCACTCTTCCAAGTTGAAACGAGATTCCGCTTTCATGCTATAGTCCCCCGAGGAAGTTGACACTGCCGTCCGCTTTCACGCTCGAGAGCCGTCAGGCGGTGACCCAGCAACCTCGCTCGACGCGCCGCAGAACGACGGCGACCGCGCTCCGACGCCGAGGTTTTCCGGTCGTCGCTCGATCGAGGAGGCCGCCTCACCGCTTGCTGACGAACCACGATCCGGAACGGCAGACGCCAAGAACTGGAGTTCACAGATGGAACTGTCCCGAGACCTGCTCGACCTGCTGCGCCGGCCGAGCACCTGCTACATCGCGACCACCATGGCCGACGGTTCGCCCCAACTCACCCAGACCTGGGTCGACACCGACGGCAAGCACGTGGTCGTCAACAGCGTGCAGGGTTTCCTCAAGGTCAGGAACATCGAGCGGGACCCGCGAGTGGCGGTCGCGATCGGCGACCCCGACAACCCGGCGCACTACTTCCAGGTCCGCGGTCGGGTGGTCGATCTCACCGCGGAGGGCGCGGCCGAGCACATCGAGAAGCTATCCCAGAAGTACCTCGGCTCGCCCTACCCCTGGTACGGGGGCCGCGACCAAGTGCGGGTGGTCATCACCATCAAGCCCGAGAAGATCAGCAGCATCGGGTAAGTGCCCGTCGCCCACGGCGCGGTCGGCCACGATCGAAGGTGTTTCCGGGGCTGGATCAGGAGGACGGAGCGAGCCCATGAGCGAGGATGCCAAGGCGACAGCGTACATCGCCACCGTCGAGGAAGGCCCGGCCTACTGGATGGTCAACATCTTGTGGGTGATGCTCGCCACCGCGGAGCAGACCGGGGGAGGTTACTCGCTGATGTGGGAGCTCTGTCCCCGGGGCTCGGGACCCGGACCGCACTACCACGACCAGGATGAGCAGTTCTTCGTCATCGAAGGCGAGATCACCTACCGCGCTGGCGGCACGGAGCTCAAGGCCGGGCCGGGGTCGTTTGTCCTGATCCCCCGCGGCACGGTCCATTCCTTCCGCGTAGACTCCGAGACCGCGACCCTGCTCAACTCGTACACCCCGGCCGGCTTCGAGCGGACGATCACGGAGCTCGGCGAGCGAGCGCAGAGCCGTGAAATGCCGCCCGCAGATCGACCCCCCATTCCCGGCGGCATGGACAACGCCCTCGCTCTCTTCCGGGAGATCGGGATGCACCTCGTACGGGAGCCCGACATCCTGCGGGAAGACCGAGGAGAACCCAGAGCGGTTTGAGCGCGCCGCTCCACCGAGACGGGTCTCACGAGGTGGCGGCGAGGATGAGGAAGGATCTGGGTCTTCGCTCATCGAACGGCAGCGCCTCCGCGGCGAGCCAGGTCACCAGCAGCGCCCCAAATGCCCTGCCGGCTCGGCGCGACGACCCGTTTCCCCGGCCACGGGATTGCTCCCCCACCCACCGACACCGCTAGAACGACTTCGGCGCCTCGTGCAGCCGCTGGTCGCGGCGGAAACTGGCGGGCGGACGGTTCCAGCCGAAGTGCTCGATCTCGTCGCCCTTGGCGGCCAGGAAGGCGGTCCGGGTCTCGGGGTAGACGCTCATCACCGCCTCGACCGGGATCCACATCTCGACGTTGGCGCCGTGGAGACCGGATGCATAGATGATCCCCCGCCGCCGACGGCCGTACTCCTCCTCGCCGGGGAGGGTGCCGATCACCAGCGCCAAGGCACCGTTCTGAGCGTAGAGGGTGTAGCCCTCGGCGATGTTCGAGACGGTGCCAGGGGCTCCCTGGCGCAGGGTGAGGTCGAGCGGCGGCGGCAACGGCGCGTTGAACGGCCTGGAGCCGACGGCCACCTCGCGGTCGAGGGCTCCGGTGCCGTCCTGCGGCTGGGCGAGCACCGAGCAGCCGATAAGGACCAAAACGGCGGCGGCGAGCGCCACCCCGAGGTCCGGCCGCAGCCACTCGCTGGCGAGGTTGCCGTGGACGATGTCGTGGGGGTGGAGACCGAGCAACATCGTGCCGATGCCGACGATGATGGCGGCGACGACGAGTGCGACGCCGACGAAGATGGCGACCGGCCGGACGACGTTGTGGCCGACTTCCGATGCGGCGGTCATGCGCTGCGTTCCCCCTCCAACCGAGCCGGGCGGCGGGTCCAACGGACTCCCCCGGGTCGTGCCGTCGCTCGCCGGATTGTACCAATCTCCCGGTCCCGGGCTTCCAATTCGGCCGCGGACCGCGGGTGGACTGATCGCCCGGGCGTATGGGCGCCGATCACCACGACGACCGTCGTGCCGATGGCCGCGGTCCCGCCTCCTCCACGTCGGGGACCATCCACTCGGCCCGCAGGAGTTCGGCCCGCCGCGCCCGTGCCTTGCGGAGACGGAGGTGGAACGCGACCGGGGCGGCGGCCATGACGCCCATCACCGGAAACCAGTACCACGTCGTTGCCCCGAGGACGACGCCCGCCTCGAAGGTCGACATCTGCCAGAAGATGAGCCCAACCGTCGCCATCTTGAAGGCGAACAGGACCCAGAGGAAGGCCCAGACCGCCGCCCCAGTGTCCGGCTCCGGCTCCGGCCGACGGCGATGCGCGGGGGGTTGGCGGTGGTCGGGCATGGCCGGGAGCCTCGCAAGGTGGCCCTGGGGTGATGCGCAGCAACCTCAGGGGGTGGGACAGGACGTCCGAACACCGAGCATACGGGATGGGGTCAAGCGCGCTCGGTCGCCGGCGCTTCGGTCGACCGCGGGAGTCGGGCGGCGGTTCCCGGCCGGGCCCGATCGGCCCGCTCCTGCTCGCCCGCCCAGCGGAGGAAGGTGACCGTGATCAGCAGCAGGTAGATCGTCCCCTCGCCAACCCACATCAGCAGTCCGGCCGCGTCCTGGTCCGTCGCGAGGTCGATCCCGAAGACGCGGGGGGCGGTGTCGTAGGGCCGGTAGAGCCCCGGCTCGGAGAAGACGATGAAGGCGCCGACGATGGCACCGGGGATCGTCAGCGCGAAGTAGTAGAGGCACTGCAGCATCGGCGAGATGCGCGGCCACTGCGGCAGCGATCCGAGCACCGGCCACCAGGCGAGCAGCGCGGTAGCGAAGAACAGGGCGTGCTCGGTGAGGTGGAGGAGGTCGCTGTAGAGGGCCGCTTCGTAGAGCGCCGGCAGGTGCCAGGCGATCAGCGTCGCGCTCGCCAGGCCGTAGGCGACGACGGGCCGGGTCAGGACGTAACCGATCCGGTTGGCGACGGGGTTGCGGGCGAGCGGGGCCAGCATCCACCCGGGGACGCCGGCCAGCAGCAGGGGTGGCGCCAGCAACATCAGCAGCAGGTGCTGGACCATGTGGGCGGTCAGCAGGTAGTGGTCGCTCCAGTCGTCCAGCGGCGGCCCGAGCGCGATGAGGAGCGTCGCAACCCCGCCGTAGAACGCCGCCTTCTGGCGGGCGGAGACGGTCCGCTCCTCCCAACCGGGGGAGCGGCGGTTGAGCGGTCCGGCGAGCAGCACGTAGGCGGCGACCAGGGCGAAAAGCCCGAGCAGCACCCCTGGCTGGGGGGTCCAGGCGCTGAAGAGGAATCCGGTCGGGTCCGGCTCACCCGCGTGGAGGGGGAGCAGGAAGGTGGGGAAGGAGGGCATGGGGAGCCTCGGCAGGGGGCCTCTTGCCCCCGTTCGGGGGTGGTTACTGCTCGATCGTCGTCGGCACGTCGCCGAGGTAGTACTCGTCGCTCCACATCATCGCGGTGGCGGCGATGAAGACGGAGAGGCTGATCACGAGGCCGGCGGCGAACATCCAGGCGAAGCGCTTGTCGTCGAACTTGAGGTGCATGAAGTAGCCGACGACCGCGAAGAACTTGCCGACCGAGAGGACGATCAGGGCCGGCACCAGGAAGCCCCGGAACGCCTCGACGTAGTAGACGACGACCTCGATCGCCGTCACGATCGTCAGCACGATCGCGACCCGGATGTAGAGATCGGAACCGGGGTGCTCGTGCTCGTGCTCCAGCTCCCGCGACGGGGCGCCGATGTTGTCGATGGCCATGGTTCCTTCCCCGCTGATGCGCCGCCCCCGCGGCCGTCGGTCCGGCCTCCGCTAGAACGGCAGCGCCGCTCCGAGCCGTGCCAGGAGGTTCATGGAGTGCTCGACCGCGGGCGCGCCCTCGCCGGTCGCGACCTCCTCGTAGGGGATCAGGTAGACGAGCGTGAAGATGACGATCCAGACGATGTCGACGAAGTGCCAGTAGAGCCCGGCGACCTCGACGACCATGCTGTTTTCCTGGCTGATGCCGCCGCGCAGCGACATCCAGACGAGCGTCAGCAGCCAGATGACGCCGATCGTGACGTGGGCGCCGTGGAATCCGGTCAGGACGTAGAAGGAAGCGCCGAACATGTTGCTGGTCAGCGTCAAGCCTTCGCTGGCGAACAGGGTGAACTCGAAGTACTGGCCGCCGACGAAAATCGCGCCGAGCAGTGCCGTCGCCAGCAGCCAGACGCGCAGCCCCCGCTGGTTGCCCCGCTGAATGGCGCCGAGGGCGAGCACCATCGTCAGCGAGCTCATCAGGAGGACGAAGGCGCTGACCGAGGTGTACGGGATGTCGAAGATGTCGAACGGAAACGGACCCACCCCCAGCGCCTCGGCCCGCCCCCGGTAGATGATGTAGGTGCCGATCAGGGAGCCGAAGAACATCGTGTCGGAGGCGAGGAACGCCCACATGATCAACTTCCGGCTGTCCATGCCGGTGCTGGAGGGCGGGTGCTCGGCGTGGCCATCGGCATGGCCGATGTCGCCGCCCGAGCCGTGGGCCGTTTGCAGCTCGACTACCGTCGTCGCCAAGGAGCGCTCCCTCCCCTTCGCCGGGGTGCCCGGCCGCCGGCGGCGGCCGCGTTGCCGAGACCTAGTGGGCCGACCCCATCCCGGCGTCGCTGTGGACCGGATCGCTGGCCGGCTCGAACGCCCAGCCGTAGAAGCCGAGGATCATGACCACCGCCCCGACCAACGAGATCAGCGGGATGCCCAGGAAGAGAACCTGGAGGTGCGGGTTGTCGATCAGGATGCCGAGCACCAGCACGAGCAGCCCGACCGAAGAGATCAGCGGGTACCACGACGGGTTCGGCAGGTGGATGCCGTGGGCGTCGTCCTCCGCGTGGAGCGTCTCCGCCCGCTGCGCGGCCTGCTCCCCGGCTTGCTCGTCCGGTACCGTCATGCCGCCGACCTTGGCGCCGGCGATCGTGACGTCGAGCTCGTCTTCCTGGCCGTGGGCGTGGTCGCCGGGGCCATACTTCTCGACCCAGAGCTGGTCGCGGTGGGTGACGATCGGGATCTCCCGGAAGTTGTAGACCGGCGGCGGCGAGGGGATCGCCCACTCCAGGGTCGCCCCGTCCCACGGGTCGGCCGGCGCCTTGCGGTCACGCTTGTGAGACTCCAGCACGTTGTAGAGGAAGACCCAGACCGAGGCCGCGATGAGCAACGCGCCGGCGGAGACGATGATGTTCCAGAACCAGAGGCCGCTCTCGGCACCGTAGCTCCAGTAGCGGCGGGGCATCCCGGCGAGACCGAGGAAGTGCATCGGGAAGAAGGTCAGGTTGAAGCCGGCGAAGGTCAGCCAGAAGTGGAGCTTGCCGAGCCGCTCGGAAAGCACCTTGCCGAAGATCTTCGGCCACCAGTAGTAGAGGCCGGCGAAGATGGCGAAGACGGTGCCGCCGAAGAGCACGTAGTGGAAGTGGGCGACGACGAAGTAGGTGTCGTTCTGCTGGGAATCGACCGGGACCACGGCGTGCATGACGCCGGAAAGGCCGCCGATGACGAACTGAGAGACGAGGCCGACGGCGAACAGCATCGGCGTCGAGAAGCGGAGCGAGCCGCCCCACATCGTCGCCGTCCAGTTCAGGATCTTCACCCCGGTCGGGATCGCGATCAGCATCGTGCTGGCCGAGAAGACCGCGTCCGGGGTGGGGCCGAGGCCGGTGACGAACATGTGGTGGACCCAGACGCCGAAGCCGAGGAAGGCGATGGCGGCGATGGCGTAGACCATCACCGCGTAGCCGAAGAGCGGCTTCCGGGCGAAGACCGGGATCACCTCGGAGACGATGCCGAAGGCGGGCAGGATCAGGATGTAGACCTCGGGGTGGCCGAAGATCCAGAAGAGGTGCTGCCAGAGCAGGGGGTCGCCGCCGGTAGCGATCAACTGGCCGTCGACCAGGTTGTAGGGCGAGAAGAAGGAGGTGCCGGCGAGGCGGTCGAAGGAGAGCAGGACGAGCGCGATCGTGACCGCCGGGAAGGCCATCGCGATCAGGATCGAGGTGATCAGGGTCGACCAGGTGAAGATCGGCATCCGCATCATCGTCATGCCGGGGGCGCGCATGTTGAAGATGGTGACGATGAAGTTGAACGACGCGGCCAGCGAGGCGATGCCCAGCACCTGGATGCCGAACGCCCAGAAGTCGATCTCCTTGCCGGAGAAGAGCGGGGTCGTCAGCGGGGCGTAGCCGTACCAGCCCTGGTCCGGCACGAAGTTGCCGAACGGCAGGGTGAATTGGGGCACCCACCCAAAGAGCTGGCCGAGGATGTAGGCGAGGGTGCTCGGCAGCGAGGCCAGCACCGGCAGGTTCAGGATGATGGCGCCGGCGACGAAGGTCCAGAGGCTGAAGGCGTTGAGCCGGGGAAAGGCGACGTCGCGGGCACCGATCTGGAGCGGTACGACGTAGTTGAAGAAGGCCGAGGCCATCGGCATCAGGGCCAGGAAGACCATCGTCGTGCCGTGCATCGTGAAGAGCTCGTTGTAGCGCTGGGCGTCGACGAAGGTGTTCTCCGGCCGCGCCAACTGGACCCGGATCAGGAGGGCCTCGAAACCGCCGAGCATGAAGAAGAGGAAGGCCGAGACGCCGTACATGATGCCGATGCGCTTGTGGTCGATCGTCGTCAGCCAGCTGCGGAGCCCGGTCTGGGATTTGGGCCGGGCCACCGTCGCCGTGCCGCGGCTTGTGTCGCCATGCGGCTGGGCGTGCGGTGCGGGATAGACGACCGATGCCATTGCGCTGCTCCTGGCTCCCTCTCCCCGAGGACGATGGTCTCTTCGGTGGCGGCTACGACCCCTCGACCGCGGCCCGCGCTTGCGTCTCGGCGGCGGGGGCGACGGCGATCGGCTGGTTCTGCGGCAGCGCCCGGTCGTCGGTCTGCTGCCCGGGGACAAAGGCGGGGTCGCCGCCGACCGGCGGGTCCGCCGGGCAACCGCCGGCGGGCTTGAGCGTCATCAGGTAGTCGACCAGTTCCTGCACCTGCTGGTCGTTGATGGTGCCCTGCTCGTAGTAGTTCGGCATGTAGGTGCCGTCCTTGACGTCGTCCGTCTCCTTGAGCCAGCGGGCGAGGTTCTCGGGCGTGTTCTCGAGGAGGCCGGCGGCGATCGTGTCGCGGCAGGCGAGCAGGCTCAGGTTCGGCCCGGCCCCCTCGCCGTACGGGTTGGAGTTGATGCCCTGCTGGGCGATGACAGCGTTGGTGCCGTTGACGCGGTGGCAGGCCAGGCAGACCCCGAAGGCCGGGGGCGCCTCGACCACGTCGGCGGTCTCCGGGTTGCCGTCGACCGCGGGCGGCTGCCGCATCGCCTGGACCCAGGCGGCGAACTCCGGCGGCGGCACGACCAGCACCTTGAACCGCATCCAGGCGTGGGCGCTGCCGCAGAACTCGGTGCACTCCCCGAAGTACTCGCCGACCTTGTCGGCGGTGAACTGGAGCCTGTTCTCGTGGCCGGGGATGACGTCCCGCTTGCCCGAGAGCTGCGGCACCCAGAACGAGTGGATGACGTTGTTGGAGTGCAGGTTGAAGACGACGTTGGCGCCCTGCGGGATCATGATCTCGTTGGCGGTCACCAGCGGCCCTGCCGCGGCGTCCGTCTCGCTGAGCGGGATCCCGGGGTACTGGAACTCCCACCACCACTGTTTGCCCAGGACGTCGATCTCGAAATCGGCCGTCTCTTCGGCCGCGGCGTGCTTGAAGATCGTCTGCGCCGTCGGGATGAAGAGCGCCAGGAGGACCACGGCCGGGATCACGGTCCAGGCAATCTCGGCGGTGCGGTTGCCGTGGATCTGGGGCGGACGGGTCTCGTTGCGGCGGCGGAACTTGAGGGCGGTGTAGACGATCGCGGTCTGGACGCCGACGAAGACGACGAGGGCGAGCCAGAAGATCAGCCGGTAGAGGAACTGGATATCCTCGGCCTTCCCGGTCGCCGGCGAGATGTGGGAATAGAACTGCTGGTCGACGACCTCCAGGCCGCCGAAGCGGGTCAGCGCCACCACGATGACCACCAGCGCCACCAGCACCACCGCGAGCAGCGCCAACAGCCGCCCCGCGGTCCCGCCCCCGGCTCGGCTTCGGTCTTGGCCCCCGACCACCGGTTCCATCAACGCCCCTGCCCCCAGCCCCGTCGGTTCGGCCCCCGTCGGCGGCATTCGTGCCAGCCGGAGGCGGAGTCCCGTCGCGGCGCAACGGTAGCGGAGCCACTGGAGGGGGTCAAGCCCTTCCACCCGGCCCGCGCCGGTCCGTCCCGGCACGGCGGCACGACCACTCGATCCATCCCGACTTGGGCCCTCGGCCCCACCGTCATCCTGAGCCGAGGCGAAGGATCCCCCGCCGCAGCGGCGTTTTCTCGTTTGTCGGCGGTGCATGTCGGAGAGAAATCCTTCGGCTTCGCCTCAGGATGACGGTGGGGCCGAGGGCCACCGACGCCGTGGCCTGGAGTCACCAATCCTCGGGCGGCCCTCCGGACCGCCCGGCATCACCGAGTCAGCCAAGAAGTCACGGGATGCCGTTCGTCGACACGCTACGGCTGGAGCATCTGCTCGACGGTGACGAAGGCGTGGCCCTGCCGCCGGTAGTGGTCGACCAGCAGCGGCAGCGCCTCGTAGTCGCCGGCGGCGGCGGCCCCGACGTGCATCAGGATGATCTCGTCCTCGAGCGGCACCTGGGTGCAGTACTCGAGGATTTGGTAGGCATCCCAGCCCTTCCAGCCCTGGGAATCGCAGGTCCACATGATGGTGAACGGGTAACCCAGCTCGAAGAGCCAGCCGAGGGTGGCCGCGTCGTAGTCGCCGTAGGGTGGCCGGTAGTAGGGCGCCATCGCGTAGCCGGTGAGGTCAAGGACGATCTGCTCGGTCCTGGCCAGCTCGTCGGCGAGTTGGGCGTAGTCCATCGGCGGCAGTCCGCCGTTGACGCCGGTCATCGACTGGTGGGTCCACGTGTGGTTGATGAGCTGGTGCCCCTCGGCCACCATCCGCCGGATCAGCTCGGGGTTCAACTCGGCCCATTGGCCGGTGATGCCGAACGTAGCCGGGATGCCCTCGTCGCGGAGAAGGTCGAGGATCGCCTCGGCGTAACCGGTGTCGGCACCGGCGTCGAAGGTGAGCGCCACCTCCGGCCGCCCGTTGTTCCCGCCTTCGACGAGCAGGCTCATGCCGTCGCTCGGCGCTGCTCGGGCCGGCGGCCGCTCTCCCCCCTGGGCGGCAGGGAGCGCCGCTTGTGAGGCCGATTCCGGGGCCGCCTGCGCGGCGGCCGGTTGGCCGTTCCCGTCTGGTTGGGGTGCGGTCGGGGCCTCAGGCTCGGGAGCCAATGACTGGATGGCGCCCTGGGCAAACGCGACGCGCTGCGCCGCGTTGGTATCGCCTGGAGCCGCGGTCGAACCCGAATCGGGGGTTGGATCAGCTTTCTGGCCGTCGTCCCCAGTCGGCACGTCCGGTGCGACCGTCCGCCGGGATCGCGGTTCGGGAGGGGCCGCGGCCGGGGCGGCGGTCGGCGCGTCGGAGAGCACCACGGAGGTCGGCGTCGGCGTCTCAAGCACGACAGGGGCGAGCGACGCGGAATCGCCGGCCTCGGGGGGAACGATGGCCGGCGAACCGGCGGCGCAGCCAGCCAGCAATCCGGCAAGCACTGCCAGGACGCCGATTCGCCCGAGTCCAGCCAGCCTCATCCCCGCCCTCGTGTACGTACAAGCCCATCGATTGTAGCAATCGCGGTGGGCGACGGCGGCCCCCGGTCTCGATGAGCACGGACGGCGGCTGGGTCCGGCCGTCACGGGACCAAGCTGAAACGCAACTGGAACACGGCTATGGCCCTGAGACCGGAGGGGGGCGTTGGCCGCGTCGACCGGACACTCAACCTGGGCGCCGGTCCGAACCCATTCCCGCAGATCGTCCGAACCCTCCAAAGGGGCCCCTCCGAGCTTCAGCCCGGCCGCCTTGCTGCTTGCCTCTTTGGCGCGGACGCCGCACCCGAACTTTCTTGGCCCGATGCATTGCGCTTCGCCGCTTCGGCCCGAGGACCAAACCGCGGGTTTTCGCGCACCTGAGGCCGAAGCAATGACGGCACCGCCAGTGGAACGTTGCATCGCTTCGGCGCGGCCAATGATTGCCGGACCCAACGGCACGGGGTTTCGCTTCCATACAACGCCCGGCTCGGCGCCGAAGGGTCGATCTCCGGCCCCTCGCTACCAGATACCCAGTTCGTCCCGCGCTTCCTCGCTCATCTTCTCGGGCGACCATGGCGGCGACCAGACGAGCTTGACGTCGACCGCGCCGATCGCCGGCAGGTCGGACAAGGCGCTGGTCGCCTCCTGGACGATGACCGGCCCCAGCGGGCAGCCGAGCGAGGTAAGCGTCATCGTGATCAACACGTCGCCGGCGTCGGCGACGTCGACGTCGTAGACGAGGCCGAGGTCGACGATGTTGACGCCGATCTCGGGGTCGTAGACGTTGCGCAGGTTTTCGAGGACCTGCTCTTCGGTGAATGCGGCCATGGTGGCTCCTTGCCTGGTGGTGGCGCGGCGTCGGCGCGAGCGATCGTCCGTCTGCCGCCAAGTGTACGCGCCGGTCACGCCAGCGGGCACTCGGACGGTGCCCGGCGGCGATCCTGCCCATGAGGTCGCCGGGCTGGCTACGGGATGCCTGCCGGACCAGCGTCCCCGCCCCTCCCTCCGCACCGGCCCGATTGGTACGCTTGCCCCCCGGCCAGGCGGTGTGCCCCGGCCCCACTGCCTGCCCGAGGTTGCCCGATGCTCGCCTCGTTCCGCCACCCGTCTCACCAATCGCGCCAGCGTCGAGAACCAACCGAGGGCCACCGGCGGGGGATCCCCTCCCCCCCGCCCCGGGGCCTCCGAGGAGGAGCGGCTGGGGGAGGCGGCTTCCTGCTCGCCGCCTGGCTGCTCGCGCTCGTCGCGTTTGCCCTTGCACCACGGTCCGCCGGCGCCGAGCCGCGGCTCGTCGAGAGCCTGCCGACCGAGGACGCGACGGTTACCGGCGCTCCGACCGAGGTCGAGCTCTTCTTCCTCGAACCGGTGCCGGCCGTCGTCGTCTCCCTGATCGATCGGCGGGGCGCCGTCACCCCGCTCGCGGCGACCATCGACCCCGTCGATACCCGCCACGTCGTGGCGCCCCTGCCCGATCGAATCGGGGAGGGGCCCTGGACGATCGGCTGGTCGGTCCCGGACGCCGAGGGGCGGCCGGTTGCCGGCACGTTCGCATTCCGCGTCGCCGGCGGCCGGATCCCGGGCGCCGCCGTCACCGACGGCCAATGGCCCCAGCCCTGGGCGGTGGTGGTGCGGTGGCTCGCCGTCCTCGGCACGGCGCTCGCGGCCGGGGTCGCCTTGCTCGGGCTGGTGGGACGGCGCGTCGGGGCGGCGATCCCGGGCGCGGCGGGCGTGGTTGCCGCGGCTGGTGCCACCGTCGCGTTGCTGGCAACGGCCGCCGAACCGGTCCTGGGGACCGTGCTCTCGAGCGCCGCCCCGCTGGCGGACGCCTTCGCCGCCATGGCGGGGGTGTGGTGGCTCCGCCTCGTTGCGCTGGCCCTGCTCGCGCTGCTGACGCTCGGGCTGCTCGCTACCCGCCGCGCCGCCGCGCCGCCGGCATCGGCAGCATTCGCCGGGATCGGCTTGGCGGTTGCCGCCCTGGTTGGCCTCGGGCTCTCCGGCCACGCCGCCTCGGCGGATGGAGCGGTGCGGCCACTCGGGGCAGTCGCCGAGGTCGTCTGCATCGTTTCGCTGACGCTCTTCGCCGGGAGCCTCGTCGCCGCCCTCGTCGGTCGAGTGCCCCGCTCGACGAGGAACGATCAGCCGGACGCCGAGCGCGCCATCCCGACCACCGGCTTCGCTCGGCTGGCCTTGCCGCTCGGCCTCGCCGCACTCGTCGCCGGCGCGGCCGCCGCGGCGTTCGTTCTCCCCCGCCCCGAGAACCTCTGGGGCGGTGGCTATGGCTGGCTGCTGCTCCTCGCCTGCCTGCCGCTGCTGGGAGCCCTCGCGCTGACCGCCCGCGCCGGGCTCGTCCACGGTCGAAAACCGGCTGCGGCTCTGGCCTTCGCTGCCGGCGCTCGCCTCGGCTCGGGCGGGGGCGCGGCTGCGGGCACGACCGCTTCCTCGGTCCCGGTCCCGCATTCGGACCCGGACCTGGCTCCAAGCTCCGCCCCGACCACCGCCAGGGGCACCCGGAGCGTCCCCACGGCGCTGAAGCTCGCGGCACCGCTCGCCCTCGTCGCCCTCCTCACCGCCGCGACGCTGCCGCTCCTCGCCGCGCCTGGGACGGAGACGCCGCAGACGCTGGCCCGGCTCGACCTGGCCGCCGGCGTCCCCCTCGGCCCCGACCAGTTCGGCGCGATGCAGCTCTCGCTGGCCCCCGCCGTCCCCGGCGAGACCGGCGTCGTCTTCGAGCTGGAAGCGGCTGACGGTACGGTGCTCCCAGCGGCCGAGGCGCCGATGGTCGACCTCACGATCCGCCCACTCGACCACCCCGGCGAGGAGCGGACCGTGGCACTGACCCCCGATCGCTTCGGCGGCTGGGCGACTGGCGCCGTCGACCTCTCAGGCGCCGGCTGGTGGCAGGCCGACGTCACCCTGGTGCCGCCGGCCGGGCAACGCGTTCGCGTCCCCTTCTGGTTCGTCCTGCCCGATCCAAACGTGACCGGCCGTGGCCCCACCCCGTCGGCCGACCCCGCCGCGGAAGCGGTCTTCGACCGAGCCATCGCCGGGCTCGCCGACCTCCGCTCCGTCCGCTACACCCAGCGCCTGAGCGACGGCTCCGGCAGCCTCTACCAGAGTCTGCTGGAGGTGACGGACGCGGTCGACGGCCGCCCCGCGGCCTTCGCCGAGCGGTCCTCCCGGTTCCAGTCGCTCGTCGTCGGCGACACCCAGTGGGTACGCGAGGCAGGTGAGACGTCGTGGCGGGAGCGCGCCGCTCCGTCGCTCTATCTGCCCTCGGCCTGGGCCGCGACGTACGCCGGGGCCGAGGGGTTCCGCCTCGGCCCGGTGGCGGAGGTTGACGGCGCGCCCTGCCGTGTCGTCACGTTCTACCTGCCGCGGGCGGCCCGCTCGGCTGCCGCCTGGTTCGCCTGGTGGGTCGACGAGGAGACCGGGATGATTCGCCGCGAGACGATGGTCTCGAACCGGCACTACATGGTCTACTCCTTCGGCGACTTCAACGAGGAGATCCGGATCGAGCCGCCGGTGCCGGAGGACGGGCTCTCGGCGACGCCGGTGCCGTAGCCGATCAGCCGACCCCGCGGACCTTCGTCAGGATGGCGAAGGCGAAGGATCTCTGCTCGGGGACCCGTCGCTGGGGGGGTTGCGCCACTCCAGGGGCATGGGCTCGCTGACGCATCGAGCCAGCCCTCACCCGAACCCCTTTCCCCGCGAGGGAGAGGGGCTCTGTGGCCTGCGTTCGATTCACCGGGGCGATCAATCGGCGGCACTCCCCCTCTCCTGCCGCGGCGGCGGGGTACCGGCGGAGTGGGTCGCGGGTCGGGGGGTAAGGGATCCCCGTTCCCGCTCGTCCCGCGCCAGGCGCATCCCGTTCAGCGTCACCAACAGCGACGTGCCCATGTCGGCGAGAACCGCCCCCCAGAGCCCGACCAGCCCGGTCGCTGCCAGCGCCAGGGCTGCTACCTTCACCACGAGCGAGAGCGCGATGTTCTGGCGGATGATCCGGGTCGTCCGGCGGGAGAGGCGAACGACGCCGGGGAGGGCCGAGAGGTCGTCGCGCATCAGCGCCATGTCGGCCGCCTCCAGCGCGACGTCGGTGCCGCGGAGGCCCATCGCGATGCCGACGTCGGCCGCCACCAGGGCGGGGGCGTCGTTCACGCCGTCGCCGACCATCAGGACCGGCCCGTGCGTCGCCCGCAACGCCGCCACCACTGCGGCCTTGTCGGCCGGCAGCGTCTCGGCCAGCGTCTCGTCGGCGCCGACCGCTGCCGCCACCGCCGCTCCGGTGGCCCGGGTGTCGCCGGTGACGACCGCGACGTGGCGGATGCCGGCATCCCGCAGCGCGGCGATCGCGGCCGCCGCTCCCGCTCGCGGCGTGTCGGCGACCGCGATCGCGCCGACCGCCGCGCCGTCGACGGCCACGACCAGCGGCGTCTGCCCGGCCACGCCGATCCGTGCCACCCTCTCCGCCAGAGGACCGGCGACGAGGACTCCCGTGTCGGAGGCCCACCGACCGCTGCCGACGGCCACCGTTCGTCCGTCGACGATCGCGCGGGCGCCGCGTCCCGGCTCGGCCGCGAATTCGTACGCCTCGGGCCAGGCGATCCCTTCGTGGCGGGCGAAGGCGACGACCGCCCGGCCCAGCGGGTGCTCCGAGAGCGCCTCGACCGCCGCCGCCAGCGCCACGACCTCGCGCTCCACCGCAGCCCCGCCGTCGGCCGCAACGACGGCGACGACCCGGGGCCGGCCCTCGGTCAAGGTGCCGGTCTTGTCGAAGGCAACGCTCCTCGCCGACCCCGCCGCCTCCAGCGCGGCCCCGCCCTTGACCAGCACGCCCCGCCGCGTCGCCGCCCCGATCGCCGAGACGATGGCGACCGGAGTCGAGATCACCAGCGCGCACGGGCAGGCGATTACCAGCAACGTCAGCGCCCGGTAGACCCAGGCCCGGGGGTCGTCGGCCACCAACCAGCCGCCCAAGGCAAGCAGACCGGCGACCGCGATCACCACCGGCGTGTAGACCGCGGCGAAGCGGTCGACCGTCGCCTGCGACGGCGCCTTCGAGCCCTGGGCCTCCTCGACGAGGTGGATGATCTGGGCCAGGGTCGAGTCTGCGGCCGGCGCCGTCACTGCGACCCGGAGGCTGCCCTGCCCGTTGACCGTGCCGGCGTAGACGGCATCGCCGGGGGCTCGGTCGACCGGGATCGACTCCCCGGTGATCGCCGACTGGTCGACCGCCGAAGCGCCCGTGGTCACGGTCCCGTCGGCAGGGAGCCGTTCGCCGGGCCGCACCCGGACGGAATCGCCAGGCCGGAGGGCCGCGGTCGGCACGATCTCCTCGACGCCGTTGCGAAGGACCGTCGCCAGCGGCGGCGAGAGGTCCATCAGGGCCCGGATCGCCCCCCGCGTGCGGTCGAGCGTCAGCGCCTGGAGCGTCGAGCCGAAGGCGAAGAGGACGACGACCATCGCCCCCTCGCCCCACTCGCCGAGGACGGCGGCGCCGAGCGCGGAGACGGTCATCAGCACGTTCATGTCGAGGCGGCGGGCGCGGACGGCCTGGAGCCCGGCGCGGGCAAACGGCCAGCCGCCGAGACCGATCGCCGCGGCGAACAGGGCAACCGGCAGCCGGGGGTGGACATCCGCCTCCCCGAGCAGCGTCGCCGCGAGCCAGAGGGCGGCGGCCACCGCGACCGGCCAGAGGCGACGCTCCCGCCAGAGCGGGATCCGCGCCGCTGTCCGGGCACCATCGCGCAGGGTCGCCTCGTAGCCGGCGCGGGCGACGGCCCCAGTGACTACCCCCGTCGCGAGGCGCCCGCCCGGACTCGGCGTCACCGCCAGGGTGGCAGCGCCAAAGTTGACCGCCGCCAGGGCGACCCCTGGCAATGCCGCGACGGTCTTCTCGACGGAGCGGGCGCAGTCGCCGCAGTCCATCCCCCGCAGGTCGAAGAGGAGCGTCTCGCCCGCCGGCGCGTCAGTCTCGTAGCCGAGCGCCCGGATCCGGGCGACGACCCGGTCGGGGTCGGTGCGCGCCGGGTCGAAGACAACCTTGGCGGTGGCCGCGCCGAAGTTGACGCTGGCGGCGGCGATTCCGGGCGTGCCGAGGAGCCCCGCCGCCAGCGTCTCGGCGCAGACCGCGCAGTCGAGGCCGCGCACCGGCAGCGTCGTCTCGACGGTCGCCGGCCCCGCCGTGGTTCCCACGGCGCTTTCGGGCCTCGCGAGGGTCTCCGAGGCGCTCATCGACCCTGCCCCGCAGCAACCACCTTGACGGTCGCCCGGCGCGCCACCGGTCCGTGGGCGGTCACCTCCCCGGTGGCCGGCTCGTCGGTGCTTGGCTCCTCGGCAGCGTGGGCGAGGCCCATCGCCAGCAGCGCGGCCACGTGATCATCGGCCAGCCCGTAGTAGACGACCTTGCCGCTGCGGCGGCGGCGGACGAGGCCGGCCTCGCGCAGCGCCCGCAGCGCGTGGGAGACGGTGGTGCGGTTGACCCCGGTCGCGACCGCGAGGTCGCAGACGCAGAGCTCGGCGTCACCGAGGGCGGTCAGCAGGCGGGCCCGGGTGGGATCGGCCAGCAGGGCGAAGAGCGCGGCGACCCTCTCCGCTGGCGGCGCCGATACCAGGCGGTTCCGGGCCGCCCGCACCGCCTGGGGGTGGAGTTCGACCACCGAGCAGCCATCGCGTTCAGTCCGAGTCTCGCCGATCATGTGTGCGATCATGCACACGAGTATAGCAGGGCGGGGTGGGCAAGAAGGCACCGATTTCGGGCCGAGCGCCCGGCGTCCCGGACGCCGCATGGCTTCAGCCGCGGCCAAGATTGCAGGTGCGCGATTGCACCAGGGGCAGGGCCGGGCCTCCTGCCCGGGCCGGCCTCGTCGGCGGGATACCGCCGGTGGTCGCAAACGGCCCGACCCTCCCGTCTTCGCGGCTTCGCCCATCGTCGCTCGATCGGACGAAAACGCCGCTTCGGTGGGAGACCCTTTCCTACGGTCATGATGACTCCGGGGTGGCACCGCTCCTCGACTTGCGCCTCACCCCCCGGCGAGCGGCAGGCGGACCGTGAACGTGCTCCCATCGCCCTCGGCGCTGACGACCGAGATCGCGCCGCCGTGCTGCTCGACGATCGCCCGCGCCCCGGCCAGGCCGATGCCGGAGCCGCCGATGGCGCCGACGTTGCGGCCTCGCCGGTACCGGTCGAACACGTAGGGCAGGTCCGACGCGGGGATGCCGACGCCGCTGTCGGCCACCTCCAACACGGCCTCCTCGCGGCCATCACCCGCCTCGCGACGGACACGGACGACGATCTCGCCGCCGGCCGGGCTGTACTTGATCGCGTTGCCGAGCAGGTTCGCCACGACCCGCTCGAGGCGGGCGCCGTCCCACAACCCGACGACGGGGCCGTCGGTCGCCTCGAACCGCAGCGGGTGCCGCTCGTGGATCCGCCGCGCCTCCTCGACCGAGCGAAGCGCTAGGGCTACCAGGTCGACCGGCTCGCGCCGTAGTTCGAGCGGCTGCCCGCCGCGGAGGCGGGCGACGTCGACGAGATCCTCGATCATCGTCACCATCCGCTCGGTGCCGGCGTCGATGGCGGCCATCGACGCCGCCAGCCGGTCGGGATCCGGCGGCTCGCCCTTCGTCAACCGGCGCCGCATCAACTGCGCCTGCCCGCGCACCGATGCCAGGGGATTCTTCAGGTCGTGGGCGACGTGGGCGAGGAACTCCTCCTGCAACCGCTCCATCGCCCGTCGTTCCGTCATGTCTCGCAGGACGCCGACGTAGGTCGTGCCGCCGGGGAGCGCCACGGCGGTCACGATCGCGTCCACCGGCACGACCGTCTCGTCCTCCCGGCGGAGGTCGACTTCGCCGCGCCACTCGCCCTCGGCGGCGAGCCGGGCCATCTCCTGGCGCGACCACGCCTCGCCGGCGGCGGGTAGGTCGAGCACCTTTAGCCCGACCAGGCACTCCGCCGGGTAGCCGGTCAGGGCCAGCGCGGCCTGGTTGGCTTCGACGATCCGGCCCGTGCCGTCGAACAGGAGGATGGCGTCCTTGGCGCCGGTGAAGACGCCGTGGTAGCGCTCTTCGGCCGCCCGCAGGCTGCGGACAAGGCGGGCGTTCTCGATGGCGAGGGCGCCCCGACGCCCCAACTCGACCGCCAGAGCCAGGTCGCGGGGGCCGTAGCGGCGGCCGGGTGCGGTCGAGAGCAGGGTCATCATGCCGAGGCGGCGGCCGTGGGCCTCCAACGGGACGAGCATCAACGAGTGGACTCCCTCGGCCCGCAGCGCGGCCACGTCGGCCTGGGCTAGATCCTCTGTCCCGGTTGCCAGGTCGGGCTCGAATCGGGGGGGCGACGACCGGACCAAGTCTGGACCCGGCCGCCAGAGCGCCGATCCCGTCCCATCCGAGACGGGCGCGGGCGCAATCGGTCCAGAGAGCACCGCGCCGTCCTCACCGAGGAGATCGAGCAGGCAGCGGTCGGCCAGTTCGGGCACCGCCAGCCCGGCCACCCGCCCGACCGCGGCGTCCTGATCGAGGTCGACCGCCAGCGTTTCGGCGGCGGTGGCGAGGAGGCGGAGCGCCTCCTCCGCCACCTTCCGCTCGGTGATGTCGACGGTGCTGCCGACGGCCCGGATTGGCACTCCGGACGCATCACGGACGACGCGGCCAGCGTCGCGCACGGTACGGTAGCCACCGTCGCGGTGGAGGACCCGGTATTCGCTGGCATAGCGATCCCCTGCCGACAGGCCCACGTCAACGTGCGACGATGGCCGGTCGTCCGGATGCATCTGCTCACGCCACCAGGCGCCCGTGGCCGGCACCTCGTTCGGCTGGTAGCCGACCACCTGGAACAGGCCCTGGTTCCGCGAGATGGCGTCGCTCCGGAGGTCCCAGTCGTAGACCAGCTGCTGGACGCCATCGGCGGCGAGGGCGAACCGCTCGTTGGCCTGCTCCAGGGCGCGCTCGGCGTGGGAGCGGTCGGAGACGTCGGTGAACATGCCGAGGACGCCGACAACCGCCCCGGCGCCATCGCGGACGGGGCTGATGCCGACCGAGGCGATCAGCTCGCCCCCATCGGCCCGGCGGAGGCGGAGGTCGAAGGTGTCGCCGACGCCGGCCAGCGCTCGGTCGAACCGGTGGCGCGCCGCGGCGGCATCGGCCTCGGACAGCACGTCGAACAGCGTCCGCCCCCCGAGACCGTCCGGGGGGACCCCGAGCAGGGCCGCCATCCGGTCGTTGGCGAACCGCGTCGACCCGTCGCGGTCCAGCATCCAAATGCCTTCGGCGGCGGTCTCGAACATCGACCGGAATCGCTGCTCGCTGGCTCGCAACGCAAGCTCGTCGCGCTTGCGGGAGGCGCTGAGGTTGCCGACGAGGGCGGCCGCGACCAAGAACGCGAGCAGGCGCGGCACGTCGGACCAGTCGGCCTGGAGGACCCCGACCGTCGGGGCCATGATCACTTCCTCAAGGACGACCATTGAGAGCGCGGTCGCGACGAGTCCCGGGCCAACTCCGCCGAACCAGGCGGCCAGGGCGACCGCAACGAAGAAGGGCGGCGTCATGGTCGGTGCCAGCCAGGGCTGGAAGATCCAGGCCAGGAACCCTGCTGCCAGCGTCAGGAGCGCGGCGACGCCGTACCGGACCGCGGCCGGCCGGGTCCAGACGACGAGTTCGGCGGGACGGCGTTGGGCCGCGCCGACCCCTCCCGCGGGACGGGACGTCCCCGGCTCGAGCTCCGGCGCGGGACTGAGCTCCAGCGCGCTCACCGTCTCCTCCGCTCCGACCGGCCGCCGCCGCCGGAACGCCCCCTCGAGTCGACCGGCCCTCGCTGCCCTGGCTGCTCGGTTCAACCCGAAGCTCCAGCATACCGCCTGCGGTCTCACCCGTGGTAGCGGCGTGTATACTCCGCCTCCGGCGCGCCACAGCGCACCCACTTTCGCCGGTGGAGGAGCCGCCGGTCGCGGTCCGCCCCCGGACGGGGGCACGACCCCGGAGCGGCCCCACCGTGCAGCGTTCCCGTGCCGAGCGGCCCCCCAACCAAGAGACGGACGTGCCGGTTGCGCCCCGCCGGGTCGGGGGCTGGCGCGTCTGGGTCGGCCTCGCCGTCAGCGCCTCCTTCCTCTTCCTGGCCTTCCGCGGCCAGAACCCGCGCGATGTCTGGCGGACGCTGCAGACGGTCGACCTCCGCTGGCTGCCGCCGGCGCTCCTCCTCTACGGCACCGGGGTCTGGCTGCGGGCGGTCCGCTGGTCGGTCCTGCTGCGGCCGGTGGCGCCGCTTGCCCCGCGCGCGGTGCTAGCTACTGTGTTGGCCGGCTACACCGCCAACAACATCCTGCCGCTGCGGACCGGCGAACTGGTCCGCGCCTACCTGCTCGGCCGAGGCCACGGCGTCCGCAAGAGCGCGGTGCTGGCCTCGATCGCCGTCGAGCGCCTCTTCGACGGCCTGACGATGCTGGCATTCCTGCTGCTGGCAATGACCGCCATCTCCCCGACGACCGAACTGCGCCGGCTGGCCCTCGCCGCGGCCATCGTCTTCGCCGCGGTGGTGGCCGCCCTGGCGACCCTGCTTCTGGGCAGCGGCCACCGCGACCGCCTGCTCGCTCTCGTCCTCCGGCCGCTGCCGGATCGCCTGGAGGACCGGGTCCGCTCGATCGCGATCGCGTTCCTGGGCGGGCTGGGCTCCCTCCGGAGGGGCGGCGACCTGCTGCTGGTGGCGGCGACCTCGCTCCTGGCCTGGGGGTTCGAGGCGGCGATGTACTGGGCGATCGCCCAGGGGTTCGGGCCGCACCTGCGGCCCGTTTTCACCCCGGCGGCGGCGCTCCTGACGACCGGGGTCGCCAACCTCGCCACGCTGGTACCGGCTGCGCCCGGCTACGTTGGGACGTTCGAGGCCGGGGTGACGCTGGCCGTCGGCGGCGCCCTCGGTGTCGATCGCTCGCTCGCACTCTCCTACGCGCTGCTCGTCCACGCCGCCCTCTGGTTTCCGGTGACGGCCGTCGGGGCGTGGTGCTGGTGGCGGCAGGCTCGGATCGGCGGCGCGGCCGTTGACCGACCGAGCCGGAGCGTCGTCGCCGCTCCAGCCCTCGCCCGGCGGCCCGCGGAGGGGCGCGATGCCGGGTAGCGTATCCGCCCTCCCCCCCTCCCGATCCGCTCCGCCGACGCGATTCGGGGGATACTGGGACCGCGGCACGAGCGGGTCGGCACGGGGTCGGGCATGAGCCTGATCCAGGCGATCGTGCTTGGGCTGGTCCAGGGGCTGACCGAGTTCCTCCCGATCTCCTCGTCGGCCCACCTCGTGGTCGTGCCGTGGTTGCTCGGTTGGGAGTCGCCGGGGCTCGCCTTCGACGCCGCCCTCCACCTCGGCACCCTGACGGCGGTCCTCGTCTATTTTTGGGCGGACCTGGTACGGATGGCGCGGGCCCTCCCCCGCGCCGCCGCCGACCCCGTCGGCGTGCTGCGCGGCCCCCAGCCCGGCCGGCGCGACGACCCGGACGCCCGCCTGGCGATCCTGATCGCCATCGGCACCATCCCCGGCGGCGTCGCCGGACTCCTCGTCGAGGACGCCGTCGAAGGGATTTACCACGGCGACGGCGGCACCGCGCGCGGGGCGATCGTCGCGATCGCCCTGGCGCTGATGGCGCTGGCGCTGCTGCTCTTCGCGGCCGAGCGGGCGGCCCGCCACGTCCGCGGGCTGGCGTCGGTGCGACTGCCGGACGCGGTGGTGGTCGGGCTGGCGCAGGCGCTGGCGCTGGTGCCGGGCGTCTCCCGCTCCGGGGCGACGCTCACCGCCGGGTTGTTCCGCGGCCTGCGCCGGGCCGACGCCGCGCGCTTCTCGTTCCTGCTCGGGGTCCCGGTCGTCGCCGCCGCCGGGCTGAAGGGCCTACTCGACTCGCTCCAGACCGGGTTCGCCCCCGGCGAGCTGCCGATCTTCCTCCTCGGCATCGCCGTTTCCGGCCTCTCCGGCTTCGCCGCCATCGCCGGGTTGCTGCGCTACCTCCAGCGGGCGAGCACGATGGTCTTCGTCGCCTACCGCCTCGGGCTGGGGGTGCTACTCCTCCTGCTGGTCGCGATCGGGTTCCGCTAGCGCCACTGCCGTCCTCCGGGGATACTCGGACCTGACCAGGACGGAGGGCGGGCCACCGTGATCCACGAAACCGACCTCATCGCAACCGTGGCCGTCGGCCTCTCGCTGGCCTTCGTCGGCGGGCTGCTCGCCGCCCGCCTCCGCCTCCCCCCGATCGTTGGCTACCTGGCGGCCGGGGTGGCGATTGGGCCGTTCACGCCCGGTTTCGTCGCCGACGTCGAACTGACCTCCCAACTCGCCGAGATCGGGGTCATCCTGCTCATGTTCGGCGTCGGCCTCCACTTTTCCCCCGGGGATCTGCTGGAGGTCCGCGGGATCGCCTTGCCGGGGGCGATCGGGCAGATCGCCGCCGCGACGGCGGTGGGGATCGGGATCGGCGTCGCCTGGGGCTGGGGGGTCGGCGGCGGACTGGTGCTGGGGCTGGCCCTGTCGGTGGCGAGCACGGTCGTCTTGCTCCGGGCACTCGGCGACCGCGACGAACTGCACACCCGGCAGGGACGGGTGGCCATCGGGTGGGTGCTCGTCGAAGACTTGGCGATGGTCGTCGTGCTGGTGCTGCTGCCGGTCTTGGCCGGTCCCCTCGGAGGCGCCGCGGAGGCGGCCGACGCCGGGGGGATCACCTCTGCCCTGGCACTCACGCTCGGCAAGGTCGCCATCTTCGCCGTCCTGATGCTGGTCGTCGGCGCCCGCGTCATCCCGTGGCTGTTCCGATGGGTCGCCCGAACGGGCTCCCGCGAGCTGTACGTCATCGGGCTGCTGGCCGCCTCCCTCGGCATCGCCTACGGCGCCTCGGTCTTGTTCGGGGTGTCATTCGCGCTCGGCGCCTTCGTCGCCGGGCTGGTCGTCGGCCAGTCCGAGTCCGGTCACGCCGCCGGCGAACGGCTGGCTCCCCTCGAAGATGCCTTCGCGGCGCTCTTCTTCGTCTCCGTCGGGATGCTCATCGACCCCGCCATCTTCGTGACCGAGCCCGGTCGCGTCGTGACCGTCGTCGCGGTGGTGCTGCTGGTCAAACCGGCGGTGGCGTGGGCGCTGGTGCTGGCACTCAAAGGCAACCGGCACACAGCCGCGACCGCAGCAGCGAGCCGTGGCCAGATCGGCGAGTTTTCCTTCATCCTGGCTGGTGTCGGTCTGTCGCTGGGCCTGCTACCGGCGGAAGGCCAGGCGCTGATCCTCGCCGCGGCGTTCGTCTCGATCGTCCTCAACCCCTTCCTCTTCCGGCTGGCGGACGGGCTGGTGGCTCGACGTGGGGAACGATTGCCTGCGGAGCAGGCGCCGGGCGTCTAGCAGCGGTGGGTGCGATGGATCGGGTGCTGTACCGAGAGCTCGTGGAGACGGCTCGGAACGGGTGCACCGAGACCTACGGGGAGCTCGGCCGGATCGTCGGCTTGCGCATGGGCAACCCGAGGCACCGGGAGTTGATCGGCGGTCTCCTCGACGAGATCGACCGCATGGAGCACGCCGCGGGGCGGCCCCAGCTCGCGGCGGTGGTGGTCCGGAAGAAGGAGGGCTACCCGGGCCGCGGCTTCTTCGTCATCGCCCGCCAGCTCGGCCTCCAGACCGGCGAGGACGACCGTGCGTACTGGCGCGAGACGTTGCGGCGCGTCCACGATGAGTGGTCGCGGGCGTAGGGCGGCTCCGCACCGATCCCTTCCCCACCCCCCGGCCAGCGCCGACGGCCTACGCTCCCCCCTCGGCTCGTTGCCCAAACGCGGACCGCAACGCCGCCAAGGCGGAGGCCGCCTCGGGAGACCCCGCCGCCAGGACGACATCGTAGACGACGCCGACTGGCTGCTCGTCCGCGATGAACGGCGCGATCTCGGCAGTCGACTCGGCCCGCCACGGGTTGGCCAGCCAGCCGTCGTAGTCCTCCCGGCGGCGCCACAGCGCGGTCACCAAGAGAGGACCGTCGGCGTCCGGCGGCACCTGGACCTCGACGCCGAGACAGCCCTCCTGCCGCATCGCGTGACCGGGCACGTCGATCCGGGCGAAGGTTTCCACGAGGGCGGCGCGCTGCCCCGGTTTGGGGTGGAGGTAGAGGACGCTCCTGGCGGGCACGACGCCCCCCGTTGCCGCGACGGCGGCCCTCCGGCCGCCCGCTTCGGCGCGTGCTCGACGGCGCCTGCCCGGAGCTCCGGCGAGCCCCCGTAGAGCCGGATTATCCGGGGCCGGACAGATTCGGGCAAGCGGGCATGGCCGTCCGCGGCCTCGTGGAAGCAACGTCCGGCTTTGCTTCGTTCTGAGGAGTCCGTTCGGTGGTCACGGTCAAACGCCCCACCCGCCAGCGCCGGGCGCCTGATCCCTTCCCCACCGAAGGGGACGGTGTCGAGTTGCCTCCCGTCGTCTGGTTGACGGACGGGAAGGGGGCGCAATCTTCGACCGGGAGCGGAGCGGCCGGTCGGACTGTCCGTCCCCCACCTCCGCGTCTCGGCCCGCCTCATCGGCTTGACGTGGCGCGGCGCCCCCGACGTCTGGGCGCTCGATAGGTTCCACCAGTCGACCGACTTCGTCTCGTTGCCGGCCATTCGACGGGTGCTGATCGGGGAGTTCGGCGTCCGGTCGCTGGCCCCGGCGTGGCAGGCGCGCTTGACCGAGGCGAACGCGGTGCTCCGGCGGCGGTCCGGCGAAGGACAAACGTGCGAAAGTAGGCGTAATGGTTAGCCGGGCGGCCAGGCCGCCCCGTCGAGCGTGGACGAGGACGACGAGGCGATGGCCGTTTCCAAGAGAACTTGGGCAAGCGTGCTCTTCTACGTCGTCGCCGCCGTCACGGCGGTGGCGCTCGTCCAGCAGTGGACGGGGGTCGGCGGTGCCAACGGCGACCGCTACGCCCGGACCCTGGCGTTCGTCATCCCGATGGCCTTCCCGGTCGGCATGGCCTGGTGGGGCAAGAAGACGGGCCAGGTCGGGCCGGCCTTCGGCGCCCTCTCGCTGATCGCCCTGCTCTGGGTGGCGTTGCTTATGGGCGGGTAGGCCGCGGTCCGCCTTCCCGGCGACGAACCCGCGATATCGGGGCGAGCGAACCCCGTCGAATCCGGT
The DNA here is from genome assembly GCA_902806345.1 of uncultured Thermomicrobiales bacterium. Taxonomy (GTDB): domain Bacteria; phylum Chloroflexota; class Chloroflexia; order Thermomicrobiales; family UBA6265; genus CADCWF01. The sequence continues at coordinate 8,566 of CADCWF010000036.1, read as the reverse complement.
CCCGAGGTCGTGCACTGCTGATGGCGCCGCCGCTTGTCCGGCCAACATTGATCACGGACGAACGGCGTCGTTCTTGTGGTAATCGACCGATCTTCCAACTTCCAGCGACGGCGAGTCGCATGAGTCGGAGGGCACTTTGGAGGGTTCGCCAAGCACCAGCGAACACAGCCTCTACTCGTCGTACCGCGAGATGCTCCTCGAGCACCTGTTTGCCGGGGCGGTGATGAGTCACCTCTGGCGAAACGTGGTCGGCCGCTTGGAGATGCTCAGGTCTCAAGTTGACGACAGTGGATACGACCTTGTGCTCGAAGCAAACGGCGCGTGTCGGCATCAATGCGGCCTTGCAGAGTAAGCCGAGCGGATGCGTGATCTGGCTGCGCTTCGATCCCGTCACGCTGGCACTCGGACCATTCCTGTGGTTTGGCGGAGAACCGGGCAAACCGCTACCGGATTTAGAATCGTTCAAGATCGCCAGGAGATCGACTGGCAATGCGATGGGCGTCAAACCGAAGCGGCCGAATACCTACGTCGTTCCCAAGGCCCGCTTCCAGCTCCTCGGTTCGATCCCGGAGGTCGTCACCCATCTCTTCGGCCCAAAAAACGATCAAATAGTTCGCAGCTCCAACCTCCGGCAACACGTGCGTCGCTCGGGTTCGTAGGTCAAGACGCGACGGCGACCGCCCCTTCCCGCGCCAGCACCACCCGCGCCGCCGCCTCGTCGGTCCTCATCTGGGCGATCAGCGCGTCCAGCGAGGGGAACTCGGCGTCCGGCCGCAGCCGCTCCAGGAGGTCGACGGTCAGCTCCTGGCCGTAGAGGTCGCCGTCGAAATCGAGCAGGTGGGTCTCGACGAGGCGGGCACCGGAGTTGACCGTCGGCCGGTTGCCGACATAGGTGATCGCCGGCCTCGGCGCGGCGTCACCCGGCAGCCAGGCCCAGGAGGCATAGATGCCGTCGGCCAGTGGCACGAGGTCGGCCGGAGGCACCACGTTGGCAGTCGGGAATCCGATGGTGCGGCCGAGTTTCTTGCCGTGGATCACCTCGCCGGAGATGCGGAAGGACCGGCCGAGGAGGTGACGCGCCGTCGCCACGTTGCCCTCCCGAACCGCCGTCCTGATCGCGGTCGAGCTGAGCGGCTCCGGCCCGAGGCCGATCCGACCAATCGCTTCGACCGCGAACGCCATCTCCTCGCGGGCGCCGATCTCCCGCAGGCGGGCGACATCGCCGGCGCGACCGCGACCGAGCGCGAAGTCTTCGCCGACGACCAGCAGGCGGAGTCCGGCCAGCTCCACCAGGCGGCCGACGAACGACTCCGGCGAGAGCGCCGCCGTGTTTCGGGTGAAGGGGACGACGACGACGCCGTCCGCCCCAGCCGCCAGCAGCGCGGCGTCGCGCTCGGCCGGGGTGCAGAGGCGCCCCGGAAAGGTCTCCGGCCGCAGCACGAGCTGGGGTGGCGGCTCGAAGGTGACGGCCAGGGCGCGGAGCCGCTCCTCGCGGGCGCGCTCGACGGTCCGCCGGACGAGCTCCTGGTGGCCGAGGTGGACGCCGTCGAAGGTGCCGATGGTCACGGCCGACGGCGACCAGGCGACCGCGTCGAGCCCGGCGACGAACGGCCTCACGTGGCGCTCCCCCAGGCCACGGCCGCCGCGACCACCTTGGCCGGACGCCAGGAGGTGCCGTCCTCCGCGGCGCGACCGATGCCGAGCCACTCGCCGTCGACGCCGTAGGCCCGGCACTCCCCGGTGACCCCGGCCGCCGGAATGGGGGAACCCTGAAGCCAGCGTCGGGTCCAATCGGGATCGAGGTGGAGCGCTGGCAGATCCAGGATAGGAGCGTCCGAGGGGACGGCGATCTCCAGCCACGCTTCCGACAGCGGCAGTTCGGCCAGCGCCTCCAGGGCGATCGCGTCTTCGATTCGGAAGGGGCCGGTCCGGGTCCGGATCAGCCCCGAGAGGTGGGCGCCGGGGCCGAGCGCCGCGCCCAGGTCGCGGGCGAGGGCGCGGACGTAGGTGCCCTTCGAGCAATCGACCAGGAGCGTCGCCGTCGGCGACTCCCAGGCGAGCAGTTCGAGCCGGTGGAAGACGACCGGCCGCGGCGCCCGCTCGATCGTCTCGCCGCGGCGGGCGATCTCGTAGAGGCGTTGGCCGCCGACCTTGACCGCGGCGTACATCGGCGGAATTTGCGCCTGTGGTCCGAGGAAGCCGACCAGCGCGGCCTCGACCGCGGTGGCATCGAGCGCGGCGGCGTCGCGGACGGCGGTCACCTTGCCCTCGGCGTCCTCGGTCTCCGTCTCGACCCCGAACGTGACCCGAGCGACGTAAGTCTTGGCGGCACCGGCCAGGTACTCGAGCGTCTTCCGGGCGGAACCGACGGCGATCGGGAGGACGCCGGTGGCGGCGGGGTCGAGGGTGCCGGCGTGGCCGATCTTGCGCTCGCCGAGCAGGCGACGGACGCGGGCGACGACGTCGAAACTGGTCCAGCCGGCCGGCTTGTCGAGGACGAGGTAGCCGTCGAGGCGGGGCCGCGCGGCCCCGACGGTCGCCGGTTCGCCATCGAGACCCGGCCGGATAGGGCCTGCCGTTGCCGGTTCGCCGGCGGCCGGCGCGCCCGCCCTCATCAGGCGGGCGCGCCGACGGCCATCGGCGCCTCGGCGACGAGGTCGGCGACGCGGCGGATGAACGCCTCCTTCTCGGCCGGGCCGCCTTCGACGTGGCAGCCGGCGGCAAGGGGGTGGCCGCCGCCCCCGAAGTTGGCGGCGATCGCGGAGACATCGACCGTCTTCTCCAGGCTGCGGAAGCTGACCCGCCAACCCCCTTCGTCCTCGTCCTGGTAGAGGATGACGGCGACGCGGGACCCCTGGGTGCCGGAGAGGAAGTTGACGATCCCCTCCGCCTCGGCCATCTCGGCGCCGCACTCGCGGAAGCCGGCCCGCTTCATCTCGGTCCAGATGATCGGCCCCGTCCAGCGGATGTTCTGGAGGGCGTGGCTCCAGAGGCAGAGGGTGGAGCGGGGCTTGAGACGGAAGAGCCAGTCCACCACCGGCTCCAGGCTGCCGCCGGCGTCGACAAGATCGGCGACCGTGCGGATGGTGTGGGGCGTCGTGCTGGGGGTCCGCAGGCCAAGGGTGTCGCCGTAGATCCCGGCCATCAGGCAGCAGGCAATCTCCGGCGTCAGCTCGGTCCCCCAGAGCTTGAAGAGCTCGGCGACCACCTCGCCCGAGGAGGAGGCCTCCGGCTCGACGACGTTGACGACGCCGAAGCGGTCGTTGGTCTTGTGGTGGTCGATATTGACGATCGGCACCCGGCCGTCGAGGCGGCTGGGGTCCTCCTTGGCGAAAGCGCCGAGCCGCTTGCGGTCGGCGCAGTCGATCAGGCAGAGCAGGTCGTAGGGTGGCAACTCGTCCCGACCGTAGACGAGGACATCCTCGGAGCCGGGGAGGAAGCGGAGGTTGGAGGGGAAGTCGCCGTCGGTAATCAGCGGGTAGGCCTCCACCCCGTAGGCGGCCAGGGCCTGGCGCATCGCCAGCGGCGAGGCGAGGCCGTCGGCGTCGACGTTCTGGTGGGTCGGGATCAGGACGACCCTGGCGCCACGGAGAACGCGGAGCGCCTCGGCGGCGGTCTCCGGGTCGACGATCCACGGCTGGTCCTGGTCGCTGCGCTGGCTCAACGCTCGTCCTCCGTCGTCGCCGCCGGCTGCACCGCCGGCCGGGCCACCGGGTCCTGCTCCAGACGGAGCCCGCGCAGCACCCGGCCGATCTCCTCGGCGTGCTCCATCGAGCGGTCGTCGCGGAACTCGAGATCGGGGATCTGGCGCATCCGGAGCCGCGGCTTCAGGTGGTGGCGGATGAAGCCGGCCGCCGACGAGAGCGCCCGCAGCGTCCCCGTCCGCTCCTCGTCGGAGCCGAGGACGCTGACGAAGACGCGGGCGGAGCGCAGGTCCGGCGGCACCTCGACCCGGGTTATCGACCAGAAGCCCAGCCGCGGGTCCTTGACCTCGCGCCGGATGATGTCGGTCAGCTCCTCGCGCAGCAACTCGCCGACCTGCAGGGTGCGTCGGGACATGGGACGCCTCCTTAGCGGATAGGGGATAGACGCGAGGGGATAGGAGTCCGGAGCAGCCGACGCACCGTCGGTCTCCTATCCCCTATCCCCTACGCCCTATCCGCTAACGGGCCACTTCCTCGCGGTGGAAGAACTCGAGCTGGTCGCCGACCTGGAGGTCGTTGAAGCCGTCCAAGCCAAGCCCGCACTCGTAGCCGGCGGCCACCTCGCGGGCATCGTCCTTGAACCGCTTGAGCGACTTGATGCCGCCCTCGAACACGACGGTACCGGAGCGGAGGACGCGCGCCCGGGAGCTGCGCATCACCCTGCCGTCGAGCACGTAGAGGCCGGCGACGACGTCGTTGCCCGGCAGCTTGAAGGTGTTGCGGACCTCGGCGTAGCCGTCGGTGACGTCCTGGAAAACGGGGGCCAGGAGACCGGTCATCGCGGCCTTCATCTCGTCGATCAGGTTGTAGATGATGTTGTAGAAGCGGATGTCGATGCCCGGCCCCTCGGCCGCCCGCTTGGCCGCCACGTCCGGCCGGACATTGAAGCCGATGATGATGCTCCGAGTCGCGGCGGCGAGGCTGACGTCCGACTCCGTGATGCCGCCGGTGGCGGCCAGGGTCATCGACAGCCGGACCCCCTCCGGCACCTCCTCGTTCAGCTTCAGGAGCGCGTTCTGGATCGCGCCGAGCGAACCGGAGACGTCCGCCTTGAGGACGATCCGGAGCTCGGCGACGCCGCCCTCCTGGATCTGGCTGGAGAGGTCGGTCAGCTTGAACGAGCGGTCCGAGAGGGTCTCGACCCGGCGCGCCAGCGTCCGCTGCTCGGCCAAGTCGCGGGCCTGCTTCTCGTCCTCGAAGGTCTGGAACGGGTCGCCCGCCTGGGGTACCTCGAGCAGACCGAGGATCTCGACCGGCATGCTCGGCTCTGCCCGCCGGATGCGGCGGCCGCGGTCGTCGAACATCGCCTTGATCCGGCCCCAGGAGGAACCGGCGACGACGACATCCTTCGGGTTCAGCGTGCCGCTCTGGACGAGGACCGTCGCGACCGGCCCCCGCTTGGGGTCGATCTTGGCCTCGATCACGACGCCGTTGGCGCTTTTGTGGGGGTTCGCCTTCAGCTCGTTGACGTCGGCGACGAGGACGATCACCTCGAGCAGGTCGTCCAGGCCGAGCTTCTCGCGGGCCGAGACCTCGACGAAGGGGACATCGCCGCCCCACTCCTCGGGCATCACCTCGATCTCGCTCAACTGCTGCTTGACGCGGTCGGGGTTGGCCCCTTCGAGGTCGATCTTGTTGATCGCCACCACCAGCGGCACGTTGGCCGACTTGATGTGGGCGACGGCCTCCCGCGTCGTCGGCATCACGCCGTCGTCGGCCGCCACCACCAGCACCGCGATATCGGTCGCCTGGGCGCCGCGAGCGCGCATCGCCGTGAACGCCTCGTGGCCGGGGGTGTCGAGGAAGGTGATCTTGCGGCCGTGGGTCTCGATCTGGTAGGCGCCGATGTGCTGGGTGATACCCCCGGCCTCCCCCTCGGCCACGTTGGCCGAGCGGATCGAGTCGAGCAGCTTCGTCTTGCCGTGGTCGACGTGGCCCATGATCGTCACGACCGGCGGTCGGCCGACGGCCTCGGGGTCGGAGTCCGCTTCGGTCCGCCGGCTGGCGAAGTCGGCGACCGCCTGCTGGACGACCTCCGGCACCGACTCGCTGGACTCCCAGCCGAGGGCCGTGGCGACCCGGTGGGCCGTGTCGAAGTCGATCTGCTGGTTGATGTTGGCCATCATCCCGAGCTTCATCAGCTCCTTGATGACCTCGATCCCCGTCGTCTGGAGCTGCTCGGCGAGATCGGCCACGGTCAGCACCGAGGGCAGCGTCAGCGGCTCACGGACGATTGGGGCGGTCGTCCGCCGCAGCGCGATGTTGCGGGCGGCGCCGCGGGCGCCTTTGCCCCGGCCACGGCCGCCGCCGCCACCGGGTCGCCGCGTGCCGCCGCGGCTCTGGAAGGTACTTGCCATGGGTCGTTACTCCTTTGTTCCATCGGCCGCCCCGCTCGCCGCCGGAGGTTCCGGGGCGAGCGCGGCGGCGTAGTGCCGAAGGACGGCGACGGCCTCGTCGTCGATCTCCGTTTTCAAGGCGCGGGCGAGGATGCCCCCAGCCAGGGCCTTGTCCCAGCAGGCCGGGTCGGCGCACAGGTAGGCGCCACGGCCGTTGCGCTTGCCGGTTGGGTCCGGCGCCACGGCGCCCTCCGGGGTCCGCACCACCCGGTGCAAGCCACGCTTGGCGTCGTGTCCGCGGCAGGCGACGCACATCCGCTGGGGGACGTGCTTCGGCCGCGGGCCGCTTCGCTTGCCACCCGCGCGGGGCGGCTTGCCAGCCGCAGCCGGGTGGGCTCCCGGCGCCGTCGCAGACATCGTCCTGGCCGGCACCTAGTCGGCGCTCGCTTCCGCCGCCGGGGCGCCAACCGCCACCGGGTCGTCGTCGAGCGGCAGCTGGGTCCCGTCCCCGAAGTCGAAGCGGGCCCGCAGCTCCCGGTTGTAGTAGACCTCCAGGGCGTCGTCCCGGAGGTCGACGTCAACGCTCATCCCGACCAGCTCCGGCGCCAGCGGGCCGAAGGTCTTGTCGCGGACGGAGATGGTGCCGTCGGGGCGGACGAGGCGGGGCTGGCGGCCCTGCCAGGCGAACTCGTCCGGCCCCGTCTCGGCCAGCGCCGCCTGGGCCTGGCGCAGGAGCTCGCCGTCCATCGCCTGGAGGGCGGCGGGGTCCTTGATGTCGATCCGCCAACCGGTCAGCTTGAAGGCAAGGCGGGCGTTCTGCCCTTCCTTGCCGATCGCCAGCGACATCTGCTCCGACGGCACGATCACGGTCGCCACCCGGGCCGGCTCGTCCAGGGTGACGCTGCTCGGCTTGGCCGGGGAGAGCGCGTTGGCGATGAACTGGGCGGTGTCCGGCGACCACTCGATGACGTCGATCTTCTCCCCGTAGAGCTCGTTGACGATGTTCTGGATGCGGACGCCGCGGACGCCGACGCAGGCGCCGACGGGGTCGACCTTCTCCTGCCGGGCGGCGACGGCAACCTTGGAGCGCAGCCCCGGCTCGCGGGCCACCTCCATGATCTCGACCGCGCCGGAGTAGATCTCCGGCACCTCCGCCTCGAACAGGCGGCGGATCAGGTGGGGGTGGGAGCGGGAGACGATCAGCTGCGGCCCCCGCTGCTCGCGGTTGACCTCGACCAGGAGGACCTTGACCCGCTGGCCGGAGCGGTAGCGCTCGGTCGGCACCTGCTCCCGCGCCGGCATCACCGCCTCGGCCTTGCCGAGCTCGACGACGACGGCGCGCGAGTCGGCCCGCTGGACCGTGCCATTGAGCAGCTCGCCCTGCTTGTCCTGGAACTCCTCGTAGACGGTGTCGCGCTCGTAGTCGCGGATCCGCTGGAGGACGACCTGCTTGGCGGTCTGGGCGGCGATCCGACCGAAGTTCTCCGGGGTCTTCTCGATCCGGAGGACCTCGCCGACCCGAGGGCTGGGGGTGTAGGCCAGGGCCTCGGCCGGGGTGATGTCGTTGAGCGGGTCCTCGATCTCGTCGACCACCCGCTTCAGGACCCAGACCCGCATCTCGCCCGAGGTCGGTTCGATCTCGACCTGAACGTCCTCTTCGGTGTTGGCCATCTTGCGGTAGACGGTGACGAGCGCATGCTCGACCGAGGAGAGCACGGCCTCCTTGGGGATGCCGCGCTCGGCGGCGATCTGGGCGATCGCGGTGTAGAAGTCGCTCTTCACGGCCGCGCACCTCCTCTCGGAACGCCGGGGTGGCGTCGCCGGGTCGGCGCGGGCGGGTTGAGCGAAGATGCCCTCGGGCCCGGGAACCGCCACCCCTGTCGGAATGCCCCGAGACACAACGAACGCGGGTGCTGGACCCGCGATCTGCACAGAGCTAGGTTCCCACGCGAGAGTATACCGCGCCCGACCCGGAGCGGCAAGGTCGGCGATCGAGCCTTCCTGCCCTTACTCCTCACGATCCATCCGACGGGGAAGCTCGTCGAGGGAGACGTAGTCGCCGCAGCAAACGGCCGACTCGCCGCCCGCCATGGCGGCGATGTCCTCATCGGTCAGCGGCTCGTCGTCCCACTCCGCCGCTTCGAGCGCGGCGAGGAACGGATCCTTGGTGGGGCTTCCAGGATGCTGGGAAGCGCGTTCGGGCATGGTGGTCTCCTTCGCCGGGCGATTCCGGCCAGAGGGGCCGTGGGCCGCGTGGCCCCTCCGGCAGAACCGGCCATGCCGGCGCTCGGCGTCAACCGACAACACCCATCAACGCCCAACGCCAACGGACGGACGACCGCCTCCTCGGTGCACCAGGGTGCCCCGCAACCGACAAAGTACCGCACCCGATGGCCCTACTCGTCGACCCCGATTCCGCCGCCGCTGAACCCCCGCCGGTGCGGCCAAGGACGACCAGGGCAGATCGAGCGACTCGTCCTAACGCGTACCCGGCACGCTCGCCCCGTCCCCGGTCAGGCCGCAAAC
>CADCWF010000035.1 GCA_902806345.1 uncultured Thermomicrobiales bacterium | reverse complement strand
GACGACCGCCGGGCCGGCGGGCGCGGTCCGGGTCGCCAGCGTGCCCGAGATCCGCGGCGGCGAGCTGGTCGCCGTCACCCAGATGGCGACCCCGCTCGACCTGGCGCTGGCGCCGGTGACCCGCCTCGCGCTGCTGTTCCTCCCGGTCGGGGTCGGGGCGCTGGCGCTGGCAGCGGCCGGCGGCCTGGTCGTGGCGGGCCGGGCGCTGCGCCCGGTGCGCGCCGCCTTCGACCGCCAGCGCGCCTTCGTCGCCGACGCCTCGCACGAGCTGAAGACCCCCCTGGCGCTGGTCAAGCTCGACGGCGAGGTGCTCCGGCGCGACCCGGACGCCGCGGACCGCGGCGCGATCCTCGCCCACCAGGGGGCGGAGATCGACCGCATGAGCGCGCTCCTCTCGGAGCTGCTCCTGCTGGCCCGGCTCGACGCCAGCAAGGTGGCGCTCGCCCGCGAACCGTTCGACCTCGCCCCGGTGCTGACCGAAACGGCCGACCGCTTCCGCCACCGGGCGCGGGAGGCAGGGGTCGTCCTCGAGGTCCGAGCGGACGGGGAGCTGCCGGCCCTCGGCGACGCCTCGCACACCCGCCGGATCCTCTCCGCCCTGCTCGACAACGCCCTCCGCTTCGCGCCGCCGGGCGGCTGCGTCGCCGTCACCGGGAGTCGGCGGCATGGACGCATCGAGGCCGCAGTGGACGACACCGGCCCGGGCATCGACCCGGCCGACCTGCCGTACCTCTTCGACCGCTTCTACCGGGCCACCGCCCGGCGCGCGACGGGAACCCCGACCGGCGGCGCCGGGCTCGGGCTTGCCATCGCCCGCGACACGGCCCGCCTCCAGGGCGGCGACCTCGTCGTTGCCAACCGCGCCGGCTGCGGAGCCCGGGCGATCCTCAGCCTTCCCGAGGCGGGGTAAGCGGGTCCGCCGCCTCGCCGGCGGCCGGCGGTTGCAGCCCGGTCGAGATCGCGGTCTCGCCTCGAACGTCGGCCCCGGCCGAGGCCCGCGCCAACCGCGAGACCGCCTCCCCTGGACGGCGGGAATCCCGTCGCCAATGACTCCCACCATGCCGAACGGCGCGAAGCATCGCTCCTCGGGTCAGCGAGGAGGACCCGCTGGAGCGGCGGCGTGCGTTCGGCCGTTCCCCGAGGCGGAGCGAAGTCTTTTCGCCTGTCGGCTCGGGATGACCGGGTGCGCGGTCGGCGCCAACGCCCAGCAATCGCTCGGATTCGGTATCGGTCCCGCTGCCGGCATGAGCGGCGCCCGCCCGATTCGTGCCCGCCGCCCTGCCAACGCCGGAGCGCCGCTGGTGTAGCATCCCGGACGGACCCCACGGTTGCCCGCCGCCGACGATGGTGGGCGATCCCACCGCAGGGCAGGCGGCCCGGGACGGTCCCGGGCCGATTCCACCCGTCGCAAGGAGACCACCACGTGGCAGACATAAACGAGCGGTTCGCGACGATCGAGCAGAACCCGGCCGGCGGTCTCAACCGCCGCCAGATCCTGACCCGGGCGGCCGCCCTCGGCGTCGCCGTCGGGCTGACCGGGAAGAGCGGCGGCGCGGCCCTCGCCCAGGACGCGACGCCGGCGGCTGCCGCTCCCAGCGGCGACCCGGTCCGGATCGGCCAGCCCTACAACCTGACCGGGGGCTACGCCTCGCTCGACACCCCCGCCCGCGACGGCAGCGCCCTGGCCGCCAAGGAGATCAACGCCCGCGGCGGCGTCCTCGGCCGACCGCTGGAGCTGATCGTCTACGACGGCCGCAGCGACGTGCCGACGATCGCCAGCATCACCCAGCGGCTGGTCGAGGAGGACCAGGTGATCGCCCTCGCTGGCCTCACCGACACCTCCTACATGCGGGCCGCCGGCCCGGTCGCCCAGGAGAACCAGATCCCCTTCCTCGACGTCGGCGGCACCGCCCCGATCATCACCCAGATCGGCGACTTCATCTTCATGCTGCCGTTCGGCGACAACGTCCAGGCGGCGGCCGCCGCCGAGTACGTCGCCGAGCAGGGGTGGACGACGACGGCCCTGCTGGTCGACGAGGCGATGGACTACACCAAGTTCCTCGCCAACTACTTCGAGCAGGCCTTCACCGGCGCCGGCGGCGAGGTCGTCTCCCGCCTCGCCTACAACATCGGCGACACCGACTTCTCGGCCCAGCTCACGGAGTTCGTCAACCTCGACCCGCAGCCGGACTTCTACTTCATCTCGGCCAACCCGGGCGAGATCGGGACGATCGTCGCCCAGGCCCGGGCCGCCGGGTTGACCGCCCCGATCGTCGGCGGCGACGGCTACGACACGCCGGACCTGGCGCGGTTGGGCGGCCAGGTCACCCCGGTCAACGACGTCATCTTCACCACCCACCAGGGCCTCTACGACGACTCGCCGGCGGCGCAGGCGTTCATCGACGCCTACCAGGCCGAGTACGGGCGGGCGCCGGAGAACGTCTTCGCCGCGCTCGGCTACGACGGCGTCAACCTGATGGCCGACGCGATCGCGCGGGCCGGCACGACCGACGGCCCGGCGGTGCGCGAGGCGCTGGCGGCGACCGCCGGCTTCGAGGGCGTGACCGGCACCATCTCCTACGAGGAGGGCAGCCGGATTCCCTCGAAGTCGGTCGCCCTGATCGAGGTCGTCGACAACGAGAACACCCTGATCGAGGTGGTCGTGCCAGAGAACGTACCTCCCGCGTAGCGGATAGGGCGTAGGCGATAGGGGATAGGAACACGACGCGCGGCGGCCAGCCCCAGCCCGGTCTCCTATCCCCTATCCGCTACGGTCGATCCGCTAGCGCAAGCGCGGCGTGGAGCAGCACGTTGGCGCCGGCCTCGACGTCCTCCGGGGTGGAGAACTCGGCCTCGGAGTGGCTGAGGCCGTTGGCCGAGCGGACGAAGATCATCCCGGCCGGGCAGAATTCCTGGGCGTACTTGGCGTCGTGGCCGGCGCCCGACCAGAGCGTGCGGACGGGGATGCCCAGGTCGTCGGCCGCCGTCTGCACGGCGGCGACGACCTCTGGCGCGAAGGGGGTCGGCTCGCTCGTCCAGAAGCGGTCGACGGCGATCTCGACGCCGCGGAGGTCGGCCTCGACTGCCGCCATCGCCTCCAGGCGGGCCACCTGCTTGTCCAACAGGCGCCCGCTGCGGTGGCGGAAGTCGACCGAGAAGACGGCCTTGCCGGGGATGGTGTTGATGCTGTTCGGCTCGACCACGATCCGGCCGACGGTGCCGACCGCGCCGGAGGTTTCGCGGGCGAACCGCTCGACGCCGACGATCAGGCGGGCGGCGGCGGCCAGGGCGTCGTGCCGGAGCGGCATCGGCGAAGGGCCGGCGTGGTCGGCGTGGCCCAAAATGGTCACCTCCGACCAGGTGATGCCGACGATCCCCTCGACGACGCCGACCGCCACCCCGGCGTCCTCCAGCACGGGGCCCTGCTCGATGTGCAGCTCCAGGTAGGCGGCGGCCGGGCCGGGCCGGTTCGCCTCGTCGCCGAGGTAGCCGATCCGCCGCAGCTCGTCCTCGAAGCGGTTCCCGTCGCGGTCGGTCCGGTCGTAGACGTAGCCGCGCTCGAAGCGGCCGGCGACGGCGCCGGAGGCGGTCATCGCCGGCTCGAAGCGGACGCCCTCCTCGTTGGTCCAGTTGACGACCTCGATCGGCCGCCGGGTCTCCACCCCACGGTCGTTCAGGGTGCGGACCACCTCGAGGGCGGCGAGGACGCCGAGTGGGCCGTCGTAACGGCCGCCCTGGCGGACAGAGTCGAGGTGGGAGCCGAGCAGCACCGCCGGCCCCTCCTCCCGCCCCGGCCGCCGGCCGGTCATCGTCCCGAGGTCGTCGACCTGGACTTCCAGGCCGGCCTCCCCCATCCAGGCGCGGAGCGTGTCGCGGCCGGCGCGGTCCTCGTCGGAGAGGGCGAGCCGGGTGACGCCGCCGCCGGGCGTGGCGCCGATCCCGGCGAGTTCGGCGAGGGCGGCGTGGAGGCGGGGGGCGTTGATGCGGAGGTCGGCTGGCATGGGGATCCTTTCCGGATGTCTTCGACGTGCTGGGAGATCCGGGGCTGAAGACCCCGGGCTGAAATCGCGAAGCCCCGTGAACGGGGCTGAGGGCGATGCGAGCGCGAGTCGACACCAAATCGGTGCGAGACCGCACATGGGAGTTGGAGGGCGGGCCCCTGCCTCAGGGGTCCGAGGAGGCGGCACCTGGTGGTTCGATCCGTTCGAGGCCGGCCCAGAGTTCCCCGCTCCCGTGGCGCTCGCGTTGGTTTTGGACGTAGGCCGGCACGTCCGGCATCGCCCGTTCCCCGAGCGAGAAGACGTCATACTCGGCCAGCCATGCGAAGGTCATCCCAGCCGGCAGCGATGCAGCCCGATTGATCGTATGCGAAGCGGAGCCCTTCCAACGACCGATCGCCTTCGTGAGCGGCACCACTGGCGGGATCGAGGCGGCGACGTGGCCATGATCGGGCATCGTCCCCACGGCGTGGACGATCACGCCGAGCTCCCGACACGACATACTGACCACTCGTCGGACCAACTCTTGCCGTCCCTCATCCAGCCACGGCTCCCGGCCCTGCGTCGTCCACACCACGTGGTAGAAGAGCCGCCAGTACGCCACCTACGCGTTCCCCGCCATTTCCGGCCGCACCGCAGTACCGCCGTACCACTTCTGCACCGCCCCCGCACCGCCGGACCCCGTCCACAGCCCGGTTCACCGGGCTTCGCGTTTTCAGCCCGGGGTCTTCAGCCCCGGGCTCTCGAAGCCACGAAATCTGGCTTCTCACACCACCTACCCCATCCTCGTCAGCTCCCGCGGCGCCTCGTTCAGCCGCTCGCCGCCGGTGTCGGTGCAGAGCACCGCGTCCTCGATCCGGATCCCCCAGCGGCCCGGCAGGTAGACCCCCGGCTCGTCCGAGAAGACCATCCCCGACTGCAGCTGCTGGGCGTTGCCCGTCACCAGGTAGGGCTCCTCGTGGACCGAGAGCCCCAGCCCGTGGCCGACCCGGTGCAGGATGTAGGCCTCGTAGCCGGCGTCCTCCAGGACGGCCCGCGCCGCCAGGTCGATCGTTTCGCAGGCCACCCCCGGCGCCACCGCCTGGAGGGCGGCCTCGTTCGCCGCCAGCACCGCCTCGTAGGCGCGGACGAACTCCGGCTCGGGTTCCCCGACGACGACGGTCCGGGTAACGTCGCTGTGGTAGCCCTCCAGGCGGCCGCCCCAGTCGAAGACGACCACGTCGCCGGGGCCGATCATCCGGTCGCCGCCGGCGTAGTGGGGCGAGGCGGTGAAGGGGCCGCTGGAGCAGTGGCCGAAGCCAGGCTCCAGCCCGGTGGCGTGGGTCAGTTCCAGCAGGCGGGCCAGCGCCTGCCGCTCCGTCTGGCCGGAGAGCGCGCGGGCGATGAACGCCTCCCAGGCGGCGTCGGTCCGCCGCGCCGCCTCCCGCAGCAACTCGACCTCGCGGCCGTCCTTGACCGCCCGCAGCGGCCGCAGCAGGAGCCCCCCTTCCCGCCAGGTCGCCGCCGGCAGCGCCGCCTGCAACCGCAGCAGGAAGACGCCCAGCAGCTCGTCGGCGACGGCGACGGTCGGCGCATCTCCACCAGGCCCGGCCCGGACGACCGCGGCGACGATCGCCGCCGGGTCCTGCGTCTCCTCCCAGGGGTGGATCTCCAGCAGGTCGCGCAGCGGCTCCAGCAGCGGCGCCTCCAGCCCGGCGACGACGTAGGCCGGGTCCCCCTCGCGCGGCAGCAGGAGCAGGCTCAGCCGCTCGCTGAGGTGACCCTCGCTGCCCAGCAGGTAGCGGAGGTCGGCCGAGGGGCCGACGGCCAGCCAGTCGACCCCCTGCCCGGCCAGCTCCGCCTGGGTCCGGCGCAGGCGGTCGGTGAACATGGCCAGTGACTGGTAGTCGGGGGCGGCCGGCTCGGCCATCGCGGACCTCCTGTGCTCCAGGGCATCGGCTCGGGAAGGGGGCGATTCTCGCACGGGCGCGACCCGGAGAGACCGCGGGCGAGGAAGATCACCGGGCGAGCACGAGGGGGGTGCAAAGCAGAGGGGGTCTCCATTGCGACGCGTCGTCGTCCCGACGCCCGGCCATCAATGGCCGGGCTCACCAGACGAAGCACGCTAAAGCGCGCTGCCCGAGAGCACCGACCAAGACCGTCCCCACAGCGGTCACACCAACGCGGCCACTGACGTCCTCGTACTCAGGGCTCTTCTCTCTATGGCTGTGCGGCTACTCACACCCGCCGGTCTCAGGGCCCTTCAGGGTTCTTCGTCCGTTGAGCCCGGTCCCTTTAGGGCCTGGCTCCAGCCGAACCGGAGTCCGAATCCAGGACGGCATCCGCCATCATCGTCCTTCGTTGACGCAACCCGGCATTCGCTAACCGGCGTCGGCATCGCGGCTCGCCGCCGCCATGCCCGCGCCCCGCCAACCCGGCACCGCTTCTCGTCTCCCCGCCGCCCCCGTCTCGACATCTCGCCACGCCGCGCTATCCTTCCCCATCCCCTGGCGGCGCAGCCGCGCCGCCTGGAACCCGACCCACAGGGAACCCGGATCCAGAACAGGAGGCGACGATGCGTGGAGGACGGCGGTCCCGGCCGGTCGGCTGGGCCCTGACGGCATTGGCGGTGCTTGCGACCAGCCCGCTGGCGGCACTGGCCCAGGAGGCGAGCCCGGCGGCCAGCCCGGTGGGCTTGGGTGAGGCGATCGTCACCGAGACGCGGGACGAGTGGACGGCCGCCTACGAAGCCGAGATGGGCTTCTCGGAGCCGGCCACCCCCGGCGGCACCTTCCTCGATTCCGCCGTCGCCGACATCCAGACGACGATGCCCTTCCTCTCCGAGGAAGTGGACACCAACGCCGTCATGGGGCTCATCTTCGACCAACTGACCGGGGGCGACCCGCTGACCGGCCAGCCGGCCCCGAATGGCCTGGCCGACTACTGGGAGATCGCCGAGGACGGCCGAACCTACACCTTCCACCTCAATCAAGAGGCCACGTGGCACGACGGCGTCGACGTCACCGCCGAGGATGTCCAGTTCTCCTTCGACGCCCTGGCCGACGAGGCGACCGGCAGCGCCTACACCGGCACCTTCGTCCAGGCGGTCGAGAGCTACCGCGTCATCGACGCCGACACCTTCGAGATGGTCGCCAAGGAGCCGCGCTTCGACTTCCTCTACTCCCTGGTCGCCTACATCGTGCCCAAGCACATCTGGGAGAACGTCCCCCGCAACGAGTGGGCGACCGACCCCGGCGCCACCGGCCAGGACCCGAGCCGGGTCGTCGGCTCCGGCCCCTTCAGGTTCCAGGAGTGGCGGCCGGGCGAGAGCGTAACCCTGGCCCGCAACGACGACTACTACGGCAAGGTCGCCTACATCGACGAGTACGTCCGCGTCGTCTGGCCCGACCAGACCGCGGTCGTCAACGGCCTGCTCAACGGCGAGGTCGATGTCGCCGGGCTGGAACCGGCCGACGTGGCGGCGATCGAGGGGCAGCCCGGCATCGTCGTCGCGACCTACCCGACCCGCGGCTTCACCTTCCTCGAGATCAACCTCGACCCCGAGGTGACCACCCTCTTCCAGGACCGCGAAGTGCGGCAGGCGATGATGTACGCGCTCGACCGCGAGTCGATCGTCAACGACATCCTGCTCGGCTACGCGGAGGTCGCCCAGGGTACCCAGCCGGTCATCTCCTACGCCTACGACCCGGAGGCGATCCGAACCCGGTACGACTACGACCCCGACCGCGCCCGCCAACTGCTGGCCGAGGCGGGGTGGACCGACACCAACGGTGACGGCACGGTCGACAAGGACGGGCAGGAACTCTCCTTCGAGCTCCTGTTCCCCTCCGGCTCGCCGACCACCGAGCAGATCATTGCCTACATCCAGGACGCCTGGGGCCAGGTCGGCATCGCCGCCGAGCCGGTCTCCCTCGAGTTCCCGGCGATGATCGAGGCCACCACCACCAACCCGACCTTCGCCGTTGCCGCCTACGGCTTCGGCTGGGACGCCACCTTCATCCAGGACGCCGTCTTCGGCTGCGACCAGTACCAGGTCGGCTTCAACGACATGCGCTACTGCAACCCCGAGCTCGACGCGATCCACGACCGCGCCGCGCTGACGTTCGACGAGGAGGAGCGGGCGGCCTTGATGAAAGAGGCGTCCAACATCGTCAACGAGGATCTGCCGGCTCTGGTGCTCCACTTCGGCCGGTCCATCGTCGCCTACAGCGACCGCCTCCAGAACTACGAGCCCGGTCCGTGGGGCGGCACCCCGCTGACCTACATCTGGATTCAGGAGTAAGGCGCTCCCCCCCAGCGTCTCGCGCGTCGCGCTCCCTCGTTCCCCGCCCCTGCCTCGGCAGGGGCGGGGACACGACGGCAATCCCACCAGGCGTTCGGCCGTCATCCAGGGCTCCGCCTCCCCGTCATCCCGAGCCCGACGGCGAAGGACCTCTCCTCCGACTCGCGCAACGACTGTTGGAACGACGCCGCTGCGGTGGGTCCCCGATTAGAGATCCTTCGCTTCGCTCAGGATGACGGGGGTGGCGACCGGCTTCCGTGACCAAACCAGCGCCAGGGTGCGACACCCGGCGTTGCCTGCCTATTGAGGCCCATCATGCTCGCCTACGTCCTGCGCCGCGTGCTGGTGATGATCCCCCTCCTGCTGGGCGTCACCTTCATCACCTTCGTCATCATCAACCTGATCCCCGGCAGCCCGGCCGACATCGTCCGCTCCGACCCCCGGATCCGGCCGGAGGCGCGCGAGCGGATCGAGGTGTTGCTCGGCCTCGACAAGCCGTGGCCGGTCCGCTACGTGACCTGGCTCGGCGACCTGGCGCGGGGTGACCTCGGCGACTCGATGCAGAACCGGGTGCCGGTCGCCGACCGCATCGGCGCGGTCCTCCCGAACACGCTGCTGCTGACCGTCTCGGCGCTCGCCCTGGCGCTCGTCGTCGCGGTGCCGCTGGGGGTCTACGGGGCGCTCCGCCACCGCTCCCTCTTCGACCGGGTGGCCAACATCGGGGCGGTCGCGATGTACGCCATGCCGACCTTCTTCCTGGCCTACATCCTGGTCCTCGTCTTCGCCCTCCAGTTCAGCGCCTGGGGCTGGCCGTCGCTCCCCGTCGGGGGCATGGCCGACCGCCGCGGCGGCGGCGACTTCTTGGACCGCGTCCAGCACCTGGCCCTGCCGGCCCTGGCCCTCGCCCTGATCCAGATCGGCTCCTGGTCGGCCTACATCCGCTCCCAGATGCTGGAGACGCTGCGCCAGGACTTCGTGCGGACGGCCCACGCCAAGGGGCTGGCCGAGAAGGGCGTCCTCTACAGCCACGCCTTCCGCAACGCCGTCCTGCCGCTGATCACCCTGGTCGGGCTGTCGCTCCCGGAGCTGTTCGGCGGCGCCGTCATCATCGAGTCGATCTTCGCCTGGAACGGCATCGGCCGCCTGACGATCGAGGCCGTCAACAGCCGCGACTACACCCTGATCATGGGGACGACGCTGATGTTCGCCTTCCTGACCATGGCGAGCAACCTGGTGGCCGACGTGGCCTCGGGCATCCTCGACCCGCGCATCCGACTGGGGTAGCGACCGATGGAGCAGGCCCGCCCGTCTTCCCCGGCCGACCGCCTCGGCGGCGCCGATCGCGTCCCGATCGCCCCCGCGGGGGCCGGCGGTGCCGGCGCCCCGGCCCGCGTCGAGGCGCTGGGCGAGGATCGCGCCCTCCTGGCCGACGAACGGTCTGCCACTGCCCCTGGCCGCGCCGGCGGCATCCCGGTTCGCCTTTCCGACCGGGGCGGCGTCGAGCGGCAGGAGCTGCGCGCCACCCCCGGCTTCTACGCCCGCTCCTGGCGCCGCTTCCGCCAGGACCGCGTGGCGATGACCGCCCTCGTCCTCATGGCGGTCATCGCGCTCTTCGTCCTCGCGGCGCCGCTGATCTCGCGCTGGACCGGGTTCGACCCCTACGAGAACCACCTCTCGGCCAAGCTGACGGCGCCGCTGACGGACGGCTACGTCCTCGGCGCCGACGGCAACGGCCGCGATGTCCTGACCCGCCTCGCCTACGGCGGCCAGGTCTCGCTGATGATCGCCGTCCTCTCGACCTTCGCCACGCTCTTCATCGGCGGCGCCGTCGGGCTGCTCGCCGGCTACGGGGGCGGCAAGGTCGACGTGGTCCTGATGCGCCTGGTCGACGTCCTCCTCTCGATCCCCGGGCTGCCGCTGCTGATCCTGGTCGCCTCGCTCTACCGGCCGGGGCCGGTCGGGCTGGCGCTGGTGCTCGCGGTCATCTCCTGGATGGGGATCGCCCGCGTCGTCCGGGGGGAGGTGCTGCGGCTGCGCCACGTCGAGTACGTCGAGGCGGCCCGCCTGGTCGGCGCCACGCCCGGGCGGATCGCGCTGCGCCACGTGCTGCCGAACGTGGCGCCGCTGCTGGTGGTGTTCGCCTCGCTGGCGATCCCCGGCCTGATCCTGACCGAGGCCGCGCTGTCGTTCCTCGGCTTCGGGGTCCAGGTGCCGCTCCCGTCGTGGGGCAACATGCTGGGCGAGGCGCAGCGCTTCTTCCGGACCAACCCCGGCAACATCCTGATCCCCGGGCTGATGATCTACGTCACCTCCTTGGCGCTCTTCCTGATCGGCTCCGGCCTCCGCGACGCCTTCGACCCGCGTCTGGGGGATTGAGCGGCGTCGCTGGGCGAGAACGCACGGGCTGCCCCA
>CADCWF010000034.1:24986-41932 GCA_902806345.1 uncultured Thermomicrobiales bacterium | reverse complement strand
CCGCGCCGCCACCCGCGACCGGCGCCGGGCGGAGGACGCCGTGGGCGACCTCGTCGGCCAGGTCGGCGAGGTCGGCCTCGACCATCAGCCGGACGAGCCCGGGGAAGCCCACCGCCGGCTCCCAGCCCAGGTCGTCCCGGGCCCGCCTGGCGTCGCCGACCAGGAGGTCGACCTCGGCCGGCCGCGAGAGCGCCGGGTCGACGACCACGTGCTCACGCCAGTCGAGGCCGGCGGCGGCGAAGGCGAGCTCGGCGAACTCCCGCACCGAGTGGGTCTCGCCGGTGGCGATCACGTAGTCGCCGGGCTCCTCCCGCTGGAGCATCAGCCGCATCGCCCGCACGTAGTCGCCGGCGTAGCCCCAGTCGCGGCGGGCGTCGAGGTTGCCGAGCCGCAGCTCGCCCTGCAGGCCGTGCTTGATGCGGGCGACGCCGTGGGCGATCTTGCGGGTGACGAACTCGAGGCCGCGGCGGGGGCTCTCGTGGTTGAAGAGGACGCCGGACGAGGCGTGGAGGCCGTAGCTCTCGCGGTAGTTGACGGCGATCCAGTGGCCGTAGAGCTTGGCGACGCCGTAGGGCGAGCGGGGGTAGAAGGGGGTGGCCTCGTCCTGGGGGACGGCCTGGACCTTGCCGAACATCTCCGACGACGAGGCCTGGTAGACGCGGGCGACGGGGTGGGCCAGGCGGACCGCCTCCAGCAGCCGGGCCACGCCGAGGGCGGTCACCTCGCCGGTCAGGAGCGGCTGCGCGAAGGAGGCCGGGACGAAGCTCTGGGCGGCGAGGTTGTAGACCTCGTCGGGCCGGTAGCGCGAGACCAGGGCCAGCAGCGAGGTCTGGTCGAGGAGGTCGCCGCCGACCACCTCGATCCGGTCGCGGAGGTGCTCGATGCGGGTGCCGGTGTCGGTGCTGGAGCGGCGGGTGACGCCGACGACGGCGTAGCCGAGCCCCAGCAGGTGCTCGGCGAGGTAGCTGCCGTCCTGCCCGGTGATGCCGGTGATCAGCGCCGTCGGCACGGTCCCTCCCCAGATGGGAGAGCGTACACCGGCCGGATCGTCGAGGTCGTGGGACCACCTCGCTCAAGCGGTTGAACGGCGGGAGCGGTCGACGCGGGCGGCGCGCCGCCCGGGCTCGTCTCTTCCGTTCCCACGGCGGGTCCCCAGCGTCCTACCCCGGGGAGTGGGTCGCGGGTAGGGGGCTGGGTGACGACGACGACCGGCCGCGTCTCGCCGACTGGCCGATCCGTTTCTCGTGCAGCCTCCGCCATGCCCGCAAACATGCACCACATGCGTCAGATGCGACAGAAACGGATCCGGCACCCTGCCGCCCGACGATGGCCGTCCCGGACTCGCGCCCGGCCGAGCAGGGAGGCAGCGGGGTGGAAGGGGGCCGCCGGGGCCGATCCCCGCCGTTCCCCCCAGCTCAGGATCAGCGACCGCCGCTCGTCGCCGGGCGGGGCGGCCGGTCCCCCCCCTCTGCCTCCCCGAAGGCGCCGCAGTCCCGGCCGGCCACGGCGGCCCTCCGTGGGGAGGAGCGGAGCGCCCGCAGCCGGCGCAGCGATGCGGCGTACTCCAGCCCGAACGCGAGCACCCGCGCGTTCGAGCTGCCGTGGCGGCGCGGGGCGTAGGCGAACGGGACCTCGGCGATCGACCAGCCGGCGGCGGCCGCGTGGACCAGGAGCTCCTGGAGGACGGCGAAGTTCGTCGCGGTCGAGGCTGCGGCCGTCTCCGCGACGACCTCGCGCCGGTAGAGGCGGAAGCCGCTGGAGAGATCCCTGATCGGCAGCCCGAGGGCGGCGGCGAAGATCCCGTTGAGGAGGCGGCTCAGCAGGGAGCGCCCGAGCGGCATCCGCGCCGCGCCGCCGCGGACGTAGCGGGAGGCGATCAGCACCGCCGCCGTCCGCCGGGCCCGCCAGAGGTCGGCGGCGAAGACCGGCGGGTGGGAGAGGTCGGCGTCCATCGTCAGCAGCCAGTCGCCGGCGGCCCGGGCGAACCCGGTCCGCAGGGCGCCGCCGTAGCCGGGGGTCTCCTGGCGGAGGAGGGTGGCGCGCCCGTCGCGGACGGCGGTGGCCGTCGCCGCGTCCTCGTCGCGGACGACCACCAGCACCTCCCACGCGATGTCGAGTGCGCCGAGCGTCTCGTTCAGCCACGGCAGGAGGACGGCCAGGTTCGGCCCCTCGGCCGCCGCCGGGATGACGACCGACAGCTCAGGCCGGGCGGGCGCTCCGCTCATGCGGACACCGCTCGATCGCTTCGCGTATCCGCCCCGGCGGAGCCCCCTCGCCCTCGCATCGGGCCGGGTGCCCGCGGAGCGGGTGGCGGTTGGGTCCCCCAGCAGGGGTGAGGGCTCGGCGTCAGAGGCCGGGACCGTTCAGGTGGCTTCCGCACCAACCGCGCCTCCTGCGTCATCGGTTCCGGTCTCCTCGGTTCCGTGCGGTCGGAGTTGCCCGCGAAGTCCTCACGTCGCGGGCACCGCCCCGAGCTACGGGTAGGCCGCCTCGGGGTCGAGCGGCCAGATCGGGCGGCGGACGTGGCGGAACGCCAGGCGCGAGAGGTCGGCGCCAGTGATGCCGGGGCCCTCGACCAGGGCGACCCGGCGGGAGATCGGCTCGAAGGAGGCCCGGAAATGGCCCTTGCCTTTCAGCCCGAGCACCGTCCGCCGGGTCGGCTCGATGCCGTGGCTGCGGAAGACGTTGAGGTCGATCGGCGTCTCCGCCCGGCTCGTCACCAGGGTCTCGACCGGCGGCGTGCCGCCTTCCGGCGAGGTGCAGTGCAGTACCGCGCTCGGCCCGAGGTCGACCCCGACCCCGGCCAGCATCGGCCCCTCGTTGACGTAGCGGCCGTCGGAGACGAGGCGGACGTAGGCTCGCACCGGGAGCGGCTCGCCGTGGAGCGCGTCGGTCTTGCCGCCGAGCCGGACCTCGATCGTCGCCCCGGGATCGACGGCACGGGCCTGGGCGACCGTCTCCGGGTCCTTGACCAGCGCCACGGCGGCGCCGGCCACCTTGTTGGCGAGCAGGAACCGGACGAGCTCCGCGCTGTCGCCGGGGCCGCCGGTCCACGGGTTGTCGGCGATGTCGACCAGCACCAGCGGCCCGCTGCCGGGGAGCTCGCCCCTTCCCAGGTCGCGGATCAGCGCCACCGCCTCAGCCCAGCCGGTGACGCCGCCGAGGAACCCGTGGCGCAGGTCCCAGGCCTCCCGCGCCAGCGCCTCGGCGAGCTCCGCCGCCAGCGCCGGGTCGTCGTCGGTCGTGACGAGGACGGAGAAGCCCGCCTCCGGCACGTCGGCCGGCGGGAAGCCACCGGAGACCGTCACGTTGACGACACGGGGGTCCTCCTCCATGGCGTGGGCCCGCTCGACCAACCGCCGCATCGGCATCCGGTCGGTCAGCATCCGCTGTGAGGTCGGCAGCATCGGCGGCTTCCGCAGCGCCGCCGTGGGCCGGACCTCGCCGCGGATCAGCCGCGCCAGGTGAGCGCACGCCTCCTCGCCGCGCTCGGCCATGTCGACGTGGGGGTAGGTGTCGAAACCGACCAAGAGGTCGGCGGCGGCGACCATCCGCTTCGAGACGTTGGCGTGGAGGTCGAGCGTGGCGACGATCGGCACCGCCGGCCCAACCGCCCGCCGGACCGCCTCCAGCAGGCCGGCGTCGCCGTCGTGGTCGGTCTCCGTCACCATCGCCCCGTGCAGCGCCAGCAGCACGCCGTCGAGCGGACCGTCCGCCAGCGCCCGCTCCAGCCCGCCCACCAGCAGATCCGTCAGCCGTCCGATCGCCTCGGCGGTGACGAGACCGGAGGGGGTCGCCCAGACGGCGACGATCGGCCGCAGGTCGAGCCCGTGGCGCTCGGCGCCGGCGAGGAATCCGCCGAACTCCGAGTTCGAGCCCCAGAGCGACGGCCGGATCGCCTCGCCGACGCTTAGGCCGGAGGCCTCGAACGCGGCGTAGTCCGTCAGGACGACGCTGAACCGGTTGGTCTCGTGGGAGATCTGGGCGGCGGCGACGCGCGGCGACACGGGCGGCTCAGCCGGCCGCCATGGACGCGGCGGCCGGCGCCGCCCGCAGATCGAGCGCGGCGCGCACCTGGGCCGGCGTCGCCAGCGGGCGGCCTGCCTCGGCCGCGATCCGGGCCAGCCGGGCAACCAGCTGCGGGTTGGTCGCCAACTCGCCCTTGCGGTACCAGAGGTTGTCCTCCAGGCCGGTCCGGACGTGGCCGCCCATCGCGATCGCGGCCAGCGCCAGCGGCAGTTGGGCGCGGCCGATGCCGCAGACCGACCAGCGGGCGCCGGCCGGCAGCATCTCGACGAGGTGCTGGAGCTGCTTGACCGTCGGCGGCGAGCCGCCCCGTACCCCGAGCACGAACTGGAACCAGAACGGCGGCCCCAGCAGCCCCTCGTCGATCAGCCGTAGCGCGTTCCAGACGTGGCCCGGCTCGAAGCACTCGATCTCCGGGCGGACGCCGTGCGCCGCCATCCGCGCCGCCAACTCCCGCAGGAAGCCCGGCGAGTTGACGAAGACGCGGTCGCCGAAGTTGAGCGAGCCGCAGTCGAAGGAGGCGAGCTCGGGGCTCAGGGCGACCGGCGCCATCCGCTCCTCGTCGGTGGTGATGCCGGCGCCGCCGCCGGTCGAGAGGTTCAGCACCACGTCGCAGCCAGCCGCCCGCACCAGCTCGCCGACCCGAGCATAGCGGGAGGGGTCGCAGGTAACGAGGCCGGCATCGTCGCGGACGTGGACGTGGGCAACGGCGGCGCCCTCGGCCCGGCAGGCGACGGCGTCGGCGGCAATCTCCTCGGGCGTGGTCGGCAGCGCCGGGTTCTGGGCCTTGGTCGGCCAGGAGCCAGTAGTCGCCACCGACACGATCAGGGCGTCCGGCGGCAACGGGGCGTCGGTCATCGGGCGAGCCTCCCCCGGACGGCGCCATCGCCGGCGCCGACTCCGGTTCGATCATAGCAAACGCCGCCCCGGCCGCCGGCGGCCGGGGCGGCCCAGGGCGGCAGGGACGCTCCCGGTCCCCGCCGTCGCCCCTGGCGGTCGAGCCGTGGCACATCGCTTGCTTCTGGCTCAGCTTGACCTCGACGGGGGATTCCCAGCCGGCGGCGCGAGCGGATGCCGCCACGACCACACGGACCCCGCCCCTGGAACAAACAATGGCGTTGTACCTACCGGACCGACCCGTCGGCGGAGGAGGGGCGGTTCTTGAGATGGCATACCACGACCGAGAAGGGGGCGACCGTTCTGGCCGCCGCCGCCGGGTCTTGATCGTCGACGACGAACCGGCGATCGTCGATCTGCTCGCCTTCCTCTTCGAGGACGAAGGGTACGAGGTTCTCCGCGCCTACGATGGGGAGCAGGGTCTGCGGCTGGCGAAGCGGGTCCACCCCGACCTCGTCATCAGCGATGTCAGCATGCCGCGCCTGACCGGGCTCGACTTGGTCGACGGCCTCCGCGCCGACGGCAGCCGGGAAACGCCCGTCATCCTGATGAGCGCCGTAGTGCGCGAGGTGCCGGCCGAGCGGTGCGTCTTCGTGCCGAAGCCGTTCGACCTCGACCGGATGGTCGCGCTGGCCCGGACACAGTTGGCGGCGCGGTAGAGCCTCTCTCGCTTGCGGGATTGACGCTCGCTTCTCGGACCACCCATCATTCCACCGGACGAGCAACGTCGCGGTCCGACCTGGTGGCGGACACTCATCGCTTCCGGAGGGAGCGGCGTCACCAGCGAGGCCCGACTCGGGGAGGAACGATGGGGTTCTGGGTACAGGTGCGACGCGGTCGCTTGTGGCCGACGATCGGGGCCGTTCTGTTCATGCTGGCGGCGTCGCTCGCGCCGGCTTGGGGTGTCCTGGCGGCCGAATCGGGCCGCGGCGTCGGCGAGGAGGTCGTCGGCGGCCAGCCGGTGCCGGACGGCAAGTACCCGTTCATGGCCTCAGTCCAGTACCGGAAGGATGCCTCTCTTAGGTTTAATCACCGCTGCGGCGGCACGCTCATTAGCCTGACCAAGGTGCTTTCGGCGGCCCACTGCTTCGACATCCGAACCCCGTCCCTCTATCAGGTGGTCGTCGGAGTCACGGTGCTGCGGAGCGACCAGGGCCAGAAGCGTGCGATGACGAACATCGCCGTCCAACCTCGCTACACCCGCAGCGGCGATTTCCGGTTCGATTCCGCGGTGCTGACCCTCGACGGGCCCGTCGACATCGAGCCGATGGACCTCGCCGGCAGGTCGGACGATCGGCTGGAGCGGCCCGGCACGATCGCGACCACTGCCGGTTGGGGCAGCACCCGACGGGTCGAGGATCCGAACTCGTTCTCCACGCGGTACCCGGACCGGATGCACGAGGTCGGTCTCCCGTTGGTCGATACCAAGGGATGCCAATCCGCCTACGCCGACCTCGCCAGGCGATACCCCGGCTATACGGTTGACCCCAAGCTGATGTTGTGCGCCTACAAGGACGGGGCCGACTCGTGCCAGGGTGACAGCGGCGGCCCCCTCTTCGAGAAGGTCGGGACCCGGTTCGTCCAGGTCGGCATCGTCAGCTTCGGCTACGGCTGCGCCGCCAAGGGCTACCCCGGCGTCTACACCCGGGTCAGCGCACCCGAGATCCGCGACTTCATCCGGCGGCAGCTCTGATAGATCCCGGTATCCGGACGGTTCCGGGCTGGGGATCGAACGGGCGCTCGTGTTCCGGTCTCCTGCGGCTGCCTGCGAGGAATTGAGCGCGGCTCCGGTCAAAGCGGGAGCGGGAAGGCAGCGACCGGTCGCCCGGGCTGACGCCCGCTATGCCCCTGGCGCCGCCACCCGGTCGCCGACGAGGGCGCGGATCGCGGCCAGGGTGACGGCTGAGGCGACCAGCAGCGCCAGCGACAGCAGGATCGCCGTCTCCAGGTCACCCGAGCCGTAGCGGCCGTAGATCGCCAGCGGCATCGTCTGGGTAACGCCCGGAAAACTGCCGGCGAACATGATGGTGGCGCCGAACTCGCCGAGCGCCCGCGCCCAGGCCAGCACGGCCCCCGCCAGCAGCGACGGCAGCGCCAGCGGCATCGTCACGCTCCACAGGGTCCGCCATGGCGAGGCGCCGAGGTTGGCGGCGGCGATCTCTAGATCGCGGTCGATCCGGCGGAAGGCGCCGGCCGCGGCCCGGACGTAGAACGGGGCGGCGACGAACGACTGCGCCAGCACGACCGCCGCCGTCGTGAAGCCGATCGTCACCCCGGCCGCGTTCAGCCAACTCCCCACCAGCCCGAAGCGGCCGAAGGCGAGCAGCAGGGCGATGCCGGCGACGGAGGGCGGCAGCACGATCGGGAGGTCGATCAGGAGGTCGACCGCGCGGGCACCGGGGAACCGTTTCCGGGCCAGGGCGTAGGCGAGCGGCGTCCCGAACCCCACGATGGCCGCGGTCGAGACGGCCGAGGTCGCCAGGCTCAGCCCGAGCGCCTGCCGCAGGATCATCGCCCCCTCGGCGCTCAGCCCTTCGCCGGAGGCGCCGCGCCAGACGAGCGCGACCAGTGGCAGCGCCAGAAGGAGCAACAGCGGCAGCGGCAGCAGCCAGACGAGGGCGACCGGGAGTCCTCGTCTGGGCCCGGCGGGGGTCGTCCCGCGCTCGGCCGCGACCACCGGCATCGGTACGAGACCGGACGCGGGCACGACCTCACCGCGGGCAGGTGCCCGACCGCCTGGTCGAGACCGACCCGTTGGTTCGATCTGCTGCGGTTCCGCGCCCGCGACTGCCTCTCCGCTCACCCTCCCATTGTCGTTCGCCGCCCCCTCGCACCGATAGGGGGCATGCCGGAACCGCGACGCGGCCCGTCCCCCACGCCCTGCCTGTCGGCCACGCTACCCCGCCGGCTCGAAACCGAATCCTGTCAGGACGCCTTGCCCCTCCGGCGACAGGACGTAGGCGATGAACGCCTCCGCCAGCGCAGCGTCGCCGCCGGCGACGGCCGCGATCGGGTAGGCAGCGACGCGGTTGACCGCTTCCGGGATCTCGATCTGAGAGACCGCCTCGCCGCCGACCAGGGCGTCGGAGACGTAGACGATGCCGGCGTCCGCCTCGCCCAACTCGACCTTCGCCAGCACGTCGCGGACGTCCTCCTCTTCCGAAACGATGTTGGCCGCGACCGCCTCGACGAACCCCTCCCCGTAGGCGACCGGGTCGGCGCCCGTCAGGCAGAGCGCCTCGCGGGCGTAGCGGCCGACCGGCACGTCGGGGTTGGCGAGGACCAGCCGCACCCCGTCGGCGGCGAGATCGGCCGGGTCGCCGATCCCGCCCGGGTTGGCGGTCGGGACGACGATCGCCAGCTTGTTGCGGACGAAGACGACCGGCTCGCCGGCGATCGAGCCGTTCTCCTCGGCGGCCTCCATCTGGGCGAAGTTGGCCGAGGCGAAGACGTCGGCCTCGGCGCCCTGCTCGATCTGGGTGACGAGGGCCTGGGAACCGCCGAAGTTCAGGGTGACCGCCAGGCCGGGGTTGGTCGCCTCGAGCTCCGCGGCGATCTCCTCGAAGGCTTCCGTCAGGGAAGCCGCGGCGAAGACGGTCAGATCCCCCCCGCCTTCGGGGAAGGCGACCTCGGCGGGCGCGGCGGCCGGCGTCGCGGCCGGTGCTGAGGCGGCGGCCGCGGCCGGTGAGGCCGGCGCCGGGCACTCGATGGCGACCTGGGCCGTTGCCGGCGTGGCGGGACCGGCCAGGCCGGCGGGCGCGAGGAACGCGGCGGCGAGCAGGGCAACCAGCGGTCGGCGCGTCACGGGCGGTCCTCCTCGTTTGCCGACGCCGCGATCATCGGCGTCACCTAGTCAGTGATTGACTATCCACCCGCCTACGGTACGCAGGGGCGGTTCGCCTGTCAACGCCCCGCGCAGTGCTGGCTGGCCGCTGAACTCGAGCCAGGGAGGTACCGACGCATGGAGCTGAGCGCCCGCAACCAGATCGAGGGGACGGCGACCGCCGACAAGCCGGGCGAGGTGACGGTCCCGGTGACGATCGCAATCGGCGGCGGCAACGAGCTCGTCGCCGCGATCACCCGCGACTCGGCCGAGGGGCTCGGCTTGGTCGAGGGCAGCCGTGTCGTCGCCCTCATCAAGGCGACCGAGGTCATGGTCGCGACCAGATCCGGCGGCTGATCCGAGCGCCTGGTGGGGGACAGTCGGCGCGAACTCCGGCCAGCGGTTGGCCACGGTCGGGTCTTGCCGATGTAGCGCCCGTCGGGCGCGGTCCCCTGCCGCTCGGACACCATCTCCGGTGCCGGTCCGTCGTCCGGGGCGGCCGCCGTTGCACCATCCCGAGGGACGCGCCGTGGCCGACGTCGGCGACCTGATCCCGACCGACCACCCGATCGTCGAGACCTACCGCGGCGGCCCGCCGGCCGTCGACGGCCGCTGCGTCCTGCTCTGGGTCCAGCGGGCCAAACGGGCCACCGCCAACCGGGCGGCGAACCTGGCGATCCTGGCGGCCGACATGCTCGGGCTGCCGGTCGTCGCCGCCTTCTGCCTGGTGCCCGACTACCCGGCGGCAACGCTGCGCGCCTACACCTTCATGGCCGAGGGGCTGCGCGAGCTGCCGGAGGCGTTCGCCGCCCGCAACGTCGGCTGGGTGCTGCGCGTCAGCCGGCCGGAGGTCGAGATCCCGGCCCTCACGGCGGAGTTCGGCGCGGCGCTGGTGGTGACCGACCAGGACACGCTCCCCCTCGGCCGTGCCTGGCGCACCGGGGTGGCGGCGGCGCTGGACGTCCCCCTCGTCGCGGTTGACACCGACACCGTCGCCCCTCCGCACCTCTTCCCGCGGGAAGAGCACGCCGCCCACACGCTGCGGCCGAAGCTGTGGCGGGCGATCGCCGCCGGCGGCTTCCTCGACCCGATCGCCGACCCCGCGGCGGCGGTCGTCTCCGGGCTCTCGGCCGTGCGCACCGGCCCCGACCCCTTGGCGGCGCTGGAGACGTTCGCGATCGACCGCGCGGTCTGGCCCTCGCCGACGGTCCGGGGCGGCCGGGCGGAGGCGCGGCGCCGCCTCGAGGCGTTCCTCGACAGCCGAGCCGACGGGTACGCCACCGGCGGCCGCCACAAACCGGAACCGGCCGCCCAGAGCGGGCTCTCGCCCTTCTTCCACTACGGCCAGGTTGGTCCGGTCGAGGTTGCCCGGGCGGCGATCGGGCGCCGGTTGGGCGAGGCGGGGTGGGTTGGGCCACGGGGGTTCGCCCGGTTCGGGCCGGAGCCCGCTGTCGCCGACGAGCCCCTGGCAACGTTCCTCGACGAGCTCGTCACCCAGCGCGAGCTGGCGGTCAACTTCGCCCTCCGCAACCCGGCGTTCGACCGCTACGAGGGGCTGCCCGAGTGGGGCCGGGCCACGCTGGAGGCCCACGCGGCCGACCCCCGGCCGGTCCGCTACGACGGGCGGACGATCGAGTTCGGCGAGACGGGCGACCGCCTCTGGAACGCCGCCCAACGGCAGCTCGTTTTCGAGGGCTACCTGCCGAATCGGCTGCGGATGTACTGGGCCAAGCAGCTCCTGCTCTGGACGGTCTCGCCTCAGGAGGCGTTCGATCTGGCGTTGCGGCTGAACGACCGTTACCAGCTCGACGGTCGCGACCCGAACGGCTACGCCGGCATCGCCTGGTCGATCGGCGGCCGCCACGACCGCCCCTTCCCGCCGAAGAAACCGGTCCTCGGCCTGATCCGGCCGATGGGCCTGAAGGGGATGCGCCAGAAGTTCGACCTCGATGCCTACATCGCCCGCGTCGAGGCGCTGACTGGCGAGCCGGTGCCGGGGACGGAGCCGCCGCTGCCGTCCCGTCGCCAGGGCGCGCTGGCGCTCGGGTAGCGCGGCCTGGTGGCCGAAGACCAGCCCCATCACGCGAGCCCGATCTCTTCGCCGTCAACATCGCTTGGCCGACCGGCGGAGCGCCGGCAGGGCAGCGACGTTCGGTCCAGCGGGTTGCGGAACCGGTAGCCGCGCCCCCTTCGTCGTCCCGAGCGGAGCCGAGGGATCTCGTCGTCTCGGCCCCGCTCGGGACGACGAAGGGGGCAGCTCTTCGGCAAAGAGCTGGAGCGGGCCACCCCGCCCACCAGCCCCTCGTCCGTAGGGGGTGGCGAGGTCGAGGGAAGGGAGCCTGCCGTGCTCTGCCCGGTGCTGCCTGGTCAGCGGAAACGCGAAGGGTCAGCGCTCGTCAACCGACCCCTCGGCCGGCACCACGTGGGTCGCGCGGAGGGGGACGCGGAGCCCGATGCGTTCGCCCGGGGCGGGGAGGCACGGCGTCCCCCAGGGCAAGCGGACGGCGACCTCCTGTCCGACATCGACGACCACCCGTGGCCCCGAGCCGGTCGCGACGACCGAGCGGACGACACCGTGCAACCCGTTCTGTCCGGACACGGGAGGAGCGTCGACTGCCGCGAGCGCGATCGAGCCCGAGCGGAGCGCCAGCAGCGCCGGGGTCCCGTCGGCAATCCCCGGCGCGACGCTCGCCGCCCGCACGACCGCGCCCGCCGGTTCGAGCGTGACGTCGACGGCGCCTGCCGCGACCCGGCGCACCCGGCAGGGGAGCAGGTTGTCGACCCCGAGCAGGCGGGCGGCCTGGGCGGTCGCGGGTCGGGTTAACGCCTCGGCGACCGGCCCGAGCTGGACCAGTCGGCCGCCGACCATCACACCGAGCCGGTCCGCCAGCGCCACCGCCTCGTCCAGGTCGTGGGTCACCAGCAGCGTTGTCGCGCCTCGTTCCCGGAGGAGGTCGGCGAGGAGGGGGAGGAGGGCGTCGCGCGAGGGGGCGTCCAGCCCGGCGAAGGGCTCGTCGAGGAGCAACAGCGGCGGCTCCAGGGCGAAGGCGCGAGCGAGGGCGATCCGCTGCGTCTCGCCGCCGGAGAGGCCGCGGACGCCGTGGCCGGCGAGGTGGGCGACGCCGAAGCGCTCCAGCCAGGCGAGCGCCCGCCGCTCCGCCTCCGGCCGGGAAACGCCGGCGAAGCGCAGCCCGGCGGCGGCGTTGGCGAGCACCCCCGTCGTGAAGAGGAGCGGCTGCTGCGGCGCCAGGACGACCGCCCGCCGGAGCCGCCGCTCGTTGCGACTCGTGACCGGCTCGCCACAGAGCCGGACGCCGCCGGCGTCCAGTCGCCGCAGCAGGGCCGCGACGTGCAGCAGCGTCGTCTTGCCGGCCCCGTTCGGCCCGAGCAGGGCCACCGTCTCGCCGGTCGCTGCCTCCATCGTAACGCCATCAAGCAGGGCGCGGTCGCGGTGGCGGACGGTCACCCGGTCGAGCGCCAGAATCGGCGCGGTGCCATTCACCGGCGCCGCCGGCGAGGCAGGCGGACCGGGCAGACGGGCGCGGCCGTCGCGGGACCGGTCGCGCACACGCCGAGCCCGCGGCGTCGGGCGACCGCCGACTGAACGGAGATTCGTCCGTCGAGATGATGCCGGGGCGGGTAGCGACGACCGACCTTTGGGCCGCGCTGGCGTGGGACGGGTTGGCCCGGATACCGGATGGTCTCGTGCTTGGTCCGATTGATCGGGCTTCGTGGTTTCGGCCCGGCAGCGTTTGCCCCGGGGTTGGCGGCGAGGCCGGCGGTCCGTCCCCGGCTGCCGGGCAATCCCGGAGCATGACCGGTCGGCCCCATCACCGCCGTCCCTGGAGCATCGTCAGCGCCAGGGTCACCGCGTAGACCAGCAGCAGCAGCACGAAGGAGAGGGCGATCGCCGTCTCGAAGTTGCCGCGGCCGACCTCGAGCACGGTCGCGGTGGTCAGCACCCGCGTCTCGCCCTTGATGTTGCCGCCGACCATCATCGCCGCGCCGACCTCGGAGATGATCGCGCCGAAGCCGGCGACGACCGCGGCGACGACCCCGATCCGCGCCTCCCGCAGGAGCCACCAGGCCGTCTGGAGCCGCGACGCGCCGAGGGCCCGCAACTGGAGCCGGTAGCGCGGGTCGAGCCCGGACACCGCCGCCAGCGTTAGGCCGGCGACGATCGGGGAGGCGATCGCCGCCTGGGCGATGACCATCGCGGTCGGGGAGTAGAGCAGCCCCAGCCCGCCGAGCGGCCCGTTGCGCCAGAGGATCAGGCTGACCAGGAGCCCGGCGACGACCGGCGGCAGCCCCATCCCGGCGTGGACGGCGCCGACGACCAGCGGCCGGACGGGCACCCGCGCCAGCGCCAGCAGGAGCCCGACCGGGACTCCGAGCAGCAGGCTGACCCCGGTCGCCGAGAGCGAGACCCGGAGCGACAGCGCGACGACCTCCCAGACATCGCGGTCGCCGCCGAGGAGAAGCCGTAGCGCCTGGCCGAAGCCGCTGGCGATCTCGTCCATTAGCGGCCGGGGGCGGGGCGGCCCACCGCTCAGGCCGCCGGCGTCGCGGCCGGGGTTGCCGCCGGCAGCGCGCCGCAGGCGTTGTCGGCACAGGGCGTGAAGAGCGGCTCGCCAAAGCGCGCGGTGCCAAACTCGGCGATGAGGTCCTGCGCCTCCGGCGAGAGGACGAACTCGAGGAACGCCCTGCCCCCCGCCTCGTCGATGGCGCGGCCGTTGGCGGGGTTGACGGCGATGACGTGGTAGACGTTGAGCAGCGCCGGGTCGCCCTCGCGGACGATCGGCAAGTCAAGCCGGTCCGAAAGCGCGAGCCAAGTGCCGCGGTCGGTCAGGGTGTAGGCCCGGCGCTCGCCGGCGATCTGGAGCGTCTCGCCCATGCCGGTGCCGGACTCGGTGTACCAGGTCCCGGCGGGTTCGATGCCGGCCGCTGCCCAGAGGCGCAACTCCAGGGCGTTGGTGCCGGAGTCGTCGCCGCGGCTGACGAACGCCGCCTCGGTCTCGGCGATGGCCGCCATCGCTGCCTCGATCGTGGGGGCGGCGGAGACGCCGGCCGGGTCCTCGGCCGGGCCGACGAGGACGAAGTCGTTGACCATCACGGTCCGCCGCTCGATCCCGAAGCCGGCGGCCATGAACGCCTCCTCGGCGGCCGGGGAGTGGACCAGCAGGACGTCGGCCTCGCCCCGCTCGCCCAGCTCCAGCGCCGCCCCGGAGCCGACCGAGATCGGCGCGATCGAGCGGCCGGTCCGCTCCTCGAAGAGTGGCAGTAGCTCGTCGAGCAGACCGGAGTCCTGGGTGCTGGTGGTCGTCGCCAGGAGGACGACCCCGGCCGCGCGCTCGGCGACCGGGGTCGCCTGCCGGCCAAGCACCGCGGGAACGGTCGCGAGCATGAGCACCAGCGCAACCAGGAGTGGGAGCACGGCCGACGGGGGGCGGCTGCTCGGCGCAGGGGACGGGGACATTTGCGGACCTCCTCGCGCTGGCGGCCAACGGTCGTCCGGCACGGCTGTGCCGGACGACCGGGAGCGATTCTAGCGCAAGCGGTCGCGGAGGTCGTCGCTGAAGCGGTCGCCGACGGTCTCGTCCAACCCGGCGGTCAGGGCGCGGAAGCGGGAGACGAGGTCGCGCCCGACCGGGGTGAGGCGGGAGGCGCCGCCCTCGCGGCCGCCGCTGCCGGCTTCGACCAGGGGGACGCCGAGGGCTGCCTCGGTCTGGCGGACGCGCTCCCAGGCGGTCCGGTAGGGGACGCCGACCCGCTCGGCGGCGCGGGCCAGCGAGCCGGTCGCCGCGATCGCCTCGAGCAGGGCGACGCGCCACTCGGAGAGGAGGACGCCGTCGTCGTCTTCGATCCAGATCTTGAGGCGAACCCGCGGCTCGCCCCGGCTCGGCTCGCGCATGGGGCGGAGCATGGCACGCGGGCGGCCCGCGTGCGAGCGTCCGGGTTTCGGCGTCGGCATCTCGTTCGGGGCCGATTGTCGAGCCCGGGCCGCGGTCACAAGACCGCGTCGACGCTGGGACTTCCGCGACCGGGTAGCGACCGCCCGGCGCAAGACGAGCGGCGAGCGGCGCCGCTCGCTATGATGGCCTTGGTTGATGGCAGGTACCGAAACTCCGGGACTCCGGCACTCGTTGCCGGCCCGCGGCCGAACGCCTGGGCCGTCGCGGCGTTCGGATCGCCGACACGGCCGCCGTGAACCGCGGTGTCGGCCGACGGGTCCATGGTCGTCGCGAGGGCTTGCGCGAACCGCGCGAAAGGGGACATCGGGCATGGGTGGCTTCGTCTCCCGGGGATTTCGCAGCCGGCGGCGGCCCGACGCGGAGACCGCCGAGCGCCTGCCGCCGGGCCAGTACCTGACCCGCGATTTTCCGGTCCTCTCGGCCGGTCCCACGCCCCGCACGTCCCTCTCGACGTGGGACTTCTCGGTCGTCGGGGCCCTGCCCGAACCGCGGCGCTGGACCTGGGACGAGTTCCAGGCGCTGCCGACCGAGACCGTGACCAAGGACATCCACTGCGTCACCAAGTGGTCGAAGTTCGACACGGTCTGGGAAGGCGTCTCGCTCGACACCCTGCTGGCCGGGGTCGAGACCGACGCGACCCACCTCGTGGCGTTCTGCGACGGCGGCTACACCACCAACCTGCCGCTGGCCGAGGTGACCGGCGGCCGGGCCTGGGTCGCCTTCACCTTCGACGGGGCGCCGCTGGCCCCGGAGCACGGCGGCCCGGCCCGCCTGCTGGTGCCCCACCTCTACTTCTGGAAGAGCGCCAAGTGGGTGCGTGGCCTGGAGCTGGTCGAGCGCGACCGGCCCGGCTTCTGGGAGACGCTCGGCTACCACAACCACGCCGACCCCTGGCGCGAGCAGCGGTACCAGGGGGACTAGGGCGTGGTCGAGCTGGAAACGGCCGTGGTCGGCCAGCCGCGGCGCCTGCCCTGGCTGGCGGCGACGGTGGCGGCCAAGATCCCGGAGACGCCGGAGGCGACAACGGTCCTCTTCGACGTCCCCGGCTGGCCCGGCCACCGGCCGGGCCAGCACGTCGACGTCCGCCTGACGGCCGAGGACGGCTACCAGGCGCAGCGCTCCTACTCGATCGCCTCGCCGCCGGAGGCGTCGCAGCTGGCGCTGACGGTCCAACGGTTGGGCGACGGCGAGGTCTCGCCCTACCTGACCGACGAGGTTCGCCCGGGCGACCTGATCGAGCTGCGCGGCCCGATCGGCGGCTACTTCACCTGGACGGTCGCCGACGGCGGTCCGCTCCTGCTGGTGGCCGGTGGCTCCGGCGTCGCGCCGCTGATGGCGATGGTCCGCCACCGGGCGGCGGCCGGGGGCGGCCCGCCGGCGACGCTGCTCTACTCGTCGCGGTCGTGGGACGAGATCATCTTCCGCGATGAACTGGCCGGCCTGGTCGTGGCCGACGACGGGCTGGCGGTGGTCCACACCCTGACCCGGTCGCAGCCGCCGGGTTGGACCGGCTACGGGCGGCGGGTTGACGCCGCGATGCTGGGCGAGGTCTTCGGGCCTCCGACGGCGGGCGCGGTCGCTTACGCCTGCGGCCCGACCCCGCTGGTGGAGCGGGCGGCGACCGACCTCCTGGCGCTGGGGTATGCGCCGGACCGGATCAGGACGGAGCGGTTCGGCCCCTCTGGAGGGTAACGCGATGGAGCGATCCGGCAACGAGACCGACCGCCGGCTCGACGGCAACGCCGCCGGCGGTCTGCTGGCCGAGGCCTTCTGCGTCGAGATGACGACGGCGGTCGTCGTCTGCGCCGGCTGCGGCGCGGAGGCGGTGGTCGCCGAGCTGCTGCGCTATGGCCACGAGATGGGGGCCATCCTGCGCTGCGCGGGCTGCGACACCGCCGTCGTCCGGATCGCCCGCACGGGCGACCGGCTCTGGCTCGACCTCCGCGGCGCGGTCAACCTGCGGGTCTCGGCGGCGCCGTGACCGCGACGGCCGCCGTGGGACGACCCGAGGAGCGGCTCTTCGCCCTGCTTGGCGACGGGAGCCGGGGCACAGTGGCGACGGCGGAATCGCTGACCGGCGGCGGCGTCGCGGCGCGGCTGACCGCCGTCGCCGGCAGCTCGGCCTACGTCCTCGGCGGCATCGTCGCCTACGCGAACGGGGCCAAGGCCGACCTCCTCGGCGTCCCACCGGAGATCCTTGAGACGCGCGGCGCCGTCAGCGCCGAGTG
>CADCWF010000034.1:0-24976 GCA_902806345.1 uncultured Thermomicrobiales bacterium | reverse complement strand
GGGCTGCGACACCGCCGTCGTCCGGATCGCCCGCACGGGCGACCGGCTCTGGCTCGACCTCCGCGGCGCGGTCAACCTGCGGGTCTCGGCGGCGCCGTGAGCCGAGAGCTCGGTCCAGCGCGATGGGGACCGGCGGGGGCGAAGCCGCCCGGTGGCGCGTCTTGGGCTGAACGCCGCGAGACGACCGGCGTTTGCACCGTCGGGTCGAACGCTCGGGCACGGGGCTGACCGCCCGAAGAACCCCGTGGGGCCCTGAGCACCCTCGCTCCGGCGTTGCAACGGACCGCGGCCCGAGTGGGTGGTGCCGCCAGCGAGCTCCGGCCTCGATCCCCGGCCCGAAACAGGCCAGCCGTCGGCTACGTGTATCCCCGCAGCCGACCGTACGCGGCGATCTGCTCCGGCGTCAGCAGCGCGGCCGTCTCCAGGTGGGCGGCGAGGTGCGCCGTTGCCAGCTCGCCTTCCCGTCGCTTCGCCTCGGCCACGAGTGACCGCAGCTCGTCCGACCCGAGGGCTCCGTCGCGGAACCCGTCCTCCAGAGCCAGCACAGCAGCCAGGTAGCGGTCGCCGGCCGAAACCGCTTCGGCCCGCATCGCGTCGACCACTTCCTGCACCCGCTCAACTTGCTCGGGCGTGAGGTCGAGCTCGGCGGCGAGGTCGAGGACGTGGCGGGGCCCGGGGACGCCGTTGAGCTCGGCCGGCAGGGCGAAACCCGCCCCCTCGCCCCGCCCGATCTCGGCGATCTGCTCCGGCGTCAGGGACCGGATCGCGGCGGTTTCCTCGAACCGGTCGGCGTAGGGCGACCGGTCGTCCGGGGCCGGCACCGCCAGTGCATGCCCACCGTGGACGGCCGGCGGCGTCGCGTCCCCGGCGGCGACGGGACCGCTGCCTGCTCCCCAGATGAGGGAGGGCACGGCGAGCACGAAGCCGACGAGCAACGCCGGGCCGATGCGAGGAACGACCACCCGCGAACCCTCCCCTGCCTGGTCCGAACCACGGCGCCTTCGGCGAAGGCCGCACACCGCGTCGATTTGGTTGTATCATACAACAAATGCCGGAGAGGGACGGATGGACGACGCCCCCCTGGACCACCTGCCGGCGCGAGGTGGCGATGCTGATGCGGGGGATGCGAGCGAGCTTCGGGACCGGACGATCGCCTTCGTCCGGGCGTTCGGGCTGCTGCAACCCGACACCACGCCGTGCGGTCAGCCCCTTTCTACCTCCGAGGCGCATGCCCTCCTCGAACTGAGCCGGGACGGCGGCCTCGGTCAGCGGGTGCTGGTGGAGCGCCTCGGCCTCGAGAAGAGCACGGTCAGCCGGCTGGCGGCCCAACTTGAGCGGCGCGGCTGGATCGACCGCCGGCGCGACCCCGACGATGCCCGCTCGATCCTGCTGGAGCTCACCCCGGCGGGCGAGCGGATGGCGGCGCGGGTGGCGCGGACCCGCGCTGCCAGGTACGAGGAGATCCTGCGCCGGATCCGACCGTCCGAGCGGAGGGGGGTGATGCGCGCCCTCGCGGTGCTGGCGCAGGCGGCGAGGGAAGCCGGCAACCCCGACGAGGGAGTGGCCCCGGTGGACCCGTTCGGCCGGAGACGTGCGTAGACGAGGGAGACATCGCCGGAGCGGGGCACTTCCCGGCCGTCGTCGATGTGCGGCCCGGAGTCACTCGGGACTCGATCGTGCCCAGCAGGCCGGGCACCGACGGCTCGCGCCCCCACCCCCGAAACCGGGACGCGACCGGCGGAGCGTCGGTGTCGGGTCCCGGCATGGTCCGAGGTTCGGAGGCTGCGAGAACCTTGGCTCAAGCAGCGGCCGTGGAGGCTCCGACGGGCAGCGGGGACGGACGGGAGGAAGCGGTGGGACGCGGCGGGAACGCGGCCGGCGATCGACGTGGCGGGGACCGGCCGGAGCGACAGCTCTTCGCCCTGCTCGGCGACGGGAGCCGGGGCACGGTGGCGACGGCGGAATCGCTGACCGGCGGCGGCGTCGCGGCGCGGCTGACCGCCGTCGCCGGCAGCTCTGCCTACGTCCTCGGCGGCATCGTCGCCTACGCGAACGGGGCCAAGGCCGACCTCCTCGGCGTCCCACCGGAGATCCTTGAGACGCGCGGCGCCGTCAGCGCCGAGTGCGCCCAGGCGATGGCGGCCGGGGCGCGGCTGGCTTTCGGCAGCGACTGGGCCGTCGCCACGACCGGCATTGCCGGCCCCGGTGGCGCGACCGCCCGCAAACCGGTCGGCCTGGTCTACGTCGCCGCCGCTGGGGCCGGCTTCGACGAGGTCGAGGAGCACCACTTCGAGGGCGACCGCGCTGCGGTCACGGCAGCCTCGGTCGAAGCGGCGCTGCGGCTGCTGCTGGCGGCAGTCGTCGCCGGGTCGAGGAACGCGCCGCGCGAGCAGGGCCGAGACGACCACTGAGAGGCGGGTGGCTGGCGAGCGGGCACGCCCGCTCGCCAGCCGAATCGGTGGGGATTCGTCGGGCCCGTCCTAGGCGACGCAGATCCCCGGCACGGCGACCTTCTGGAAGAGGTGCGGCTGGGTCACCGCGCTGTCGGGGTAGCGCCCGACGTGGGCCTGGAACTCGGGCGAGACGAACGCCGCGCGGAGCGCCGCCGCCGACTCCCAGACCGCGACGTTGACGAGGGTCGTGCTGCCGGCAATGCCCCGGTGCAGTTGGGTCGAAATGAACCCGGGCTGTCGCTTCATGAACGCCGCGTCCTCGGCCCACGCCGCGAGCAGCCGGTCGGCGTCCTCGGGAGCAACCGTGAACGTGTTGATCAAGACGACCGGTCCGGTCTCCTGCTGGAGCTGTTCGGCAAAGGTCACCTGGGGGTCCATCTCGGCGAGCTTGACGGCCATTTGCGGTCTCCTCTTGCTGATTCGCGGCCCGAGCCGGCGGTTCGGCGCGGACACCTGGCTGGGGATCGATCGGCCCGGGCGGGCCAAAGCCGCCCGGGCCTCGGCACGACGACCACAGGCTCCGGGTTACCCAAGCTCGCCGGTTGCCCTGGTCGGGCCCAGGACGAGCCAGAGCAGCGAGACCTCGAGCCCGATCTGGATCGCCTTGCTCGCCAGGCTCAGGCCGTCGACCGTCGCGTGCCCCTTGATGGCGGCGACGGTGTAGGCCAAGAGCACCAGCGGGTTGAGCACCGCGCCAAGGATCAGCAGGCGCCGGTCGCCGACCAGGATGAGGACGCCCCCGACGAGGTAGGCCAGCGCGGCGACGACCAGGACCGGCGTCGGCGGCGCCTTGTAGTCGGTCGGCACGGCCGGGGACGCGATGACGAGGTAGACGACGGCCGCAACGAGCGCCAGCGCGGCCGCGAGCCAGGGGAGCGGGGAAGCGCCCGCGAGATCGATCAAGACCGACACCTCTGCTTCTCCTTCTGCGATGTTCGGCTCCGAGGTGGCCATTGCCACGGTTCCCACTCTAGGGACGGCGTCTTGCACCCGCGTCGGTGGTACCACCGAATCGGGGTACCTAACGGGCACCGCGGGTACCGAACCGGGGACGGGTCCCACCGGCCCCCCGGCCCGGTAGAGCGGGGTGGGTGGCCGAACGGCCGGTCGGGTCAGGCGAGGTCGTGGTCGAGGGCGAAGCGGACGGCCGCGGCACGCGACGAGGTGCCGAGCTTGTCGTAGATGCGGCGCAGGTGGGCCTCGACGGTACGGGGGCTCAGGTAGAGGCGCTCGGCGGCCTCGGCGTTGGTCAGCCCCGCCGCTACCAACCGCAGCACTTCGGCCTCCCGCTCGCTGAGGCCGGCGGGGAGCGCCGGTCGGCCCGTCGGGGGGAGCGGTGGACGCTCCTCGCCGACCAACTCCTTGGCGATCGCTTCCGCCTCGGCAACGGCCTGCTCGGTCGTGAGCGCTCGTCCAGCCTCCCAGGCGGCGGCAAACGACCCCTCGCCCAGACGCTCCTTCAGATCGGCGGCGACCCCCGCCGGGTCGGAGAGCCGGTGCTTGGGGGCGATGCCCGTCATGTCTCGTAGCCGCGCCCCCGCCCCCAGCAGCCGCGCCCCCGTCTCGAGGCGTCCGCTCGCCGCGGCCAGGGCAGCCAGCGCCGGCACCTCTTCGCCGACCCCCCAGGTGTCTGCCAGGTCCCGGTAGGCGTTGAGGGCGTCCAGGTGCAGCTCGATGGCCCGGCGCCGGTCATCCTCCAACTGGGCGATCTCGGCGAGATGGGCGAGCGCCCAGGCAGTCCCCCGTCCGATGCCGAGCGCCCTGAATCGTTCGAGGGCCTGCTCGAGGGCCTGCCGGGCCCGGCCGAGCTCGCCGAGCCGGAGCAGCGCCCGGCCGAGCGTCACCCGCGCGACCGCCGTCCCGACCTCGTCGCCCGATTCCTCGGCCGCTGCCAGGGACGCCTCGGCCTGCGCCGCCATCGCCCGGAAATCACCCTGCTGCCAGGCCACCAGCCCGAGGTAGTGCAGCGAGCGGGCGAGACGCGCCCCATCGCCGATCGACCGCCACAGCGCCGCGCTCTGCTGGAGGAGGTTCTCCGCGTGATCCACCTCGCCGCGCGCCCAGGCGACCATGCCGGCGGCCGCCATCGCCTTGGCGCGAGCCGCGGACGGTTCGCCGTTTGGCAGCGCCAGGGCTCGCGCCAACCAGGAGTGCCCCTCGCCCAGGAACCCCCGCACCGCCCAGAACGACCATGGGGCGCTGGCCAGGCGCAACGCGGCCTCCGCGTCCCCGCACCCGATCGCCCAAGCCAGCGCGGCGCGCAGGTTGTCGAGTTCGGTCTCGATCCGGTCGAACCAGGAGCGCTCCTCGGCCGAGAGGGACGCGTCGTCCGCCCGCTCTGCCAGCGCAGCGCACCACGCCGCGTGCCCCTCGCGGGAGGCATCCGCCTCGCCGCTCGTCTCCAGCCGCTCCAGCGCAAACTCCCGCACCGTCTCCAGCATGCCGAAGCGGGGCTCGCCTCCTGGCACGTCGGTGCGGCGCAGCAGGCTCTGGTCGACCAGGGACGCGACCCCGTCGAGGACGGCGAGGTCGAGGTGGCCCGCAGCGGGGGCCACCGTCTCTGCCGCTTCCAGCGTGAACCCGCCGGCGAAGACGGCCAGCCGGCGGAAGAGCGCCTGCTCCTCGGGCGAGAGGAGGTCGTGGCTCCAGGCGATGGTCGCCCGCATCGTCCGCAGGCGCTCGGGCTGGTCGGGGGCCCCGGCCGTGAGCAGCGTGAGCCGGTTGGTCAAACGTGCCAGCAGCGCCTCGGGAGAGAGCACCTTGAGCCGGGGGGCGGCCAGCTCGATCGCCAACGGCAACCCGTCCAGCCGCCGGCAGACCTCGGAGATGGCCGGCGCGTTGGCGTCGGTCAGGGCGAAGCCGGGGACGACGGCCTGGGCCCGTGCGACAAAGAGGGAGACCGCGGCGCTGGCCGTGGCATCCGCCTCGGCAAAGGTGTGCCCCTCCGGCAGCGCCAACGGCGACACGGGGTACTCGTACTCGGCCCGGACGCGCAGCGGGGTGCGGCTCGTGGCGAGGACGGTCAGCCCGGGACAGGCCGCCACCAGCGCCGCCACGTCCGGCGCGGCGGCCGCCACCTGCTCAAGGTTGTCCAGCACCAGCAGGAGGGCTTGGTCGTGCAGTGCATCGGCCAGGGCGTCGCAGAGCGGCCACCCCGGTCGCTGCCGGACGCCAAGCACCTGCGCGACCGCGGGGACGACCAGATCGCGGTCACGAACGGCGGAGAGATCGACGAACGACGCCCCTCCCGCGAAGTCTTCGGCAAGGTCGGCCGCCACCTCCAGCGCCAGCCGCGTCTTGCCGACGCCGCCGGGGCCGGTCAACGTCACCAATCGGACGTCATCTCGGCGAAGCAGATCGGCAAGCCAATCACGCTCGCGGTCGCGGCCGATGAGCGGGGTGGGGGGCAGCGGCAGGCGAGGCGGCCGCCGCCTCGCGCTGGTAGACGGAGCGAACGCGGCGGGAAGCCTGGGGGAGGGGTCGCCGGGAGCAAGGCTCGACATGGTGCTTGTCTCGCGCGCACAACGAGTTGCGCCATCATGGCCCGAGGCGAGCGTGGCGTCAACGCCAAACGGACATCGTCGATCGAGCATGCGGACTGGCGAGACTACGCCAGTTCGTACAGCGTCACCCTGTCGTAGGCGACGGCGAACGGCTCGCCGCCGGCGAGGTCCATCGTGGCGCCGAAGCCGACCGTGCCCTCGCTGCCGAAGCCGGGCAGGGCAATGCCCGAGGCGCCCGAGACGTCGACCCCGTTGACCAGCAGCGCCGGCACCCCGGCCACCACGCGGACCTCGACCCGGGCTAGCGGCGAACCGGCCAACTCCGAATAGCCCCTCGGCTCGACCCACGGCGTGAACTGGCCGCCTTCTGCCTTCTGGTAGACCGCCCAGGTGGCGGCGGCGGGGTCGACCGTCACCATCCACTCGCCGCCGGCCGGGTCGGTCCGGAACTCGAGGGCGACGGCCCCGGTGCCGGCGGTC
The DNA here is from genome assembly GCA_902806345.1 of uncultured Thermomicrobiales bacterium. Taxonomy (GTDB): domain Bacteria; phylum Chloroflexota; class Chloroflexia; order Thermomicrobiales; family UBA6265; genus CADCWF01. Next base: position 18,540 of record CADCWF010000034.1, on the reverse strand, counting down.
GAGGCGACGTCGAGGGCGACGGCGTACGCCTCGCCGGCGATCTCGGCCTCGCCGAGGGGATAGCCCGAGATGAGCCCCGGTTGGCGGACCACCATCTCGAAGGTGCCGTCGCCGTAGCTGGCCGTCGAGTCGGGGTCGTCGGACGCGGCGAAGCGGCGGTCGCCGCCGAAGCCGTCCGCGTAGCGGATCCGGGCGTAGGGCTCCAACTTGGCCAGCGCCGCGCCTGCTTCGGGTCGGGTGGGGTCGATCTCGACCGCGTCCTCGTAGGCCGAGCGCGCCTCGCCGAGCTGGCCGGCGTCCTCTTCGAGCGAGCCGAGCCCGAGCAGCGCGTCGTACGCCTCGCCCCGCAGGTCGGTGTCGTCCGGGGCGGCTTCCAGCGCGGAGGCGAAGAACTGGGCGGCGCAGCGGAAGTCGCCCCGGCCGGCGCAGGAGCGGGCGGTCTCCGCGGCGCCGAATGCGTCCGGAGCAGCGGGCGCGGCCGGTGCGGCGCCGGTCTCCGCTCCGGGTGCGGCCTCCTGTGGGTCACCAGGGGCTGCGGCCGTGGTGGTCGCCCTCTGCTCGGCGACGACGCCGGAGGTCGCGTCCGCGGCCGGTGCCGCCGGCGGGGCGTCGGGGTCGACCGGAACGGCGTCGACCAGCGCGGCGTCGACCGAGCGCAGGAGCGGCAGCGCCAGGTCGATCGGTCGGACCTGGCCGAGGGAGCCGCCGGTCGGCACGCAGCCGGAGTCGGTCGTCGTCTCGCGGCCATCGCCGTCGGTGTCGCCGGGGCGGCAGTCGAGCGGGGTGCCGCTGGTCGGCACGCCAACGAGGGCGCCGGCGGCGTCGATCGCGGCGCCGCCGCTGTTGCCGCCGGACATGACCGCGTCGGTGTTGATCCAGGCCGGGCCTTCGATCCCCTCCTCGTAGAGGAAGCCGCTGACGATGCCGGCGGTGTAGACGAGCGAGCCGGAGCCGATTGCGGGGAAGCCGAAGACGTGGAGCGACTCGCCGATATCGACCGTCTCGCTCGTGCCGAGCGCCGCCACGGGCAGGTTCAGCCCGGCGGGGTCGACCGGCTGGTCGCGGCTGTCGGCGTCGATCCGCAGCACCGCCAGGTCGAGCGCGGCGTCTTCGGCGACCACGCTGGCCAGGAAGCGCGGCTCCGGCGGGTGGCGGCCGTCGGAGACGGAGACGACGAAGCGGCCCTCGACGAGCTGGTAGGGGAACGGCTCGCCGCCCTCCTCGGAGCGGCCGCGCTGCGCCTCCAGTTCCCGTCGGACCTCGGTCGGGTCGACGACGTGGGCGTTGGTCAGCACCAGGCCGTCGCCGGAGACGACGGTGCCGCTGGCGATGCCGAGCGGGACGCGGCCACCGTCGCCGTCCTCGAGCAGGACGCCGACCTGGACCGCCGCCGGGATGATCCGCTCGCGGAGGGCCGGGTCGAGCTGGGCGGCGGCGATCGGCGCGACCGCGCCCGCGACGATCACCACGAGCGCGACCGCCGCCGCCACCACCCACCGCATCGTCCGATACAGTCCAACCTGCTTGAGCATGAGGGTGGCATGCTACCGGAGGAGCGCGGGTGGGAACAACGAGAAAGGGACAGGGCCTTGGGAGGAGGTGCGTCGGGCAGACCCCGACTTCCGGAGGAGAAGCCGAAGGATCCCCCGCGGCAGTGGCGTCGTCCGCTCCTCTGTCAGAGGAACTTCTTTCGCCTTCGGGCTCGGTGCTTGGTGAGGCGTGATGCGTCCGGCTGGCGCCCCCTCGGTCTCAGGGCTCTTCAGGGTCCTTCGTGGCTTCAGCCCGGCGGCTTTAGCCCCGGGCTCGGCGGCGCAGCCGCCGGTCTGCATACGCCGATCGGCGCTCCACGATGCACATTGGATGACGAAGGCTCGGCGTCCCCCGCGGTTGATCGAGCCTTGCTCGTAGGCGAAACGCGAGTTGCCTGGACCCGACGATTCGACACCGGGCAACTCGCACCTGAGGACCGCCCTACGACCCCACCGGCCTCGGGCAGCCCTCCCCCTCGCAGACGATGCGACCCTCGATCGCCGGGTCGAGCACGGCGCCGGGGACGGCGAACGGGCCGTCACCGCCGATGTAGGAGGCGACCACCTCGTCGAGCGGCTCGCGGGTCGTCAACTGACCGATGAGCTCCGGGTAGCCGTCGCCGCCGCTGGCCGTGAAGTCGTTGGTCGCCAGCGAGTAGGTCGCCGCCTCGGTGAGGTCCAGTTCCTCGTCGGTGCAGGTGCCGTCGGCGTCCTGGCGGACGGCCCGCGTCACCCGCGACCCCGGCTCCGCCCCGATGCCGTAGGTGAAGCAGATACCGGAGACCTGGGGGAAGCCACCGTCCGGCTCCGGCATCGAGGCGACGCCCGCTTCCAGCATCGCCTTGAGTTGGGCGCCGCTGATCTTGCCGGTGGCGACGACGTTGCCGAACGGCAGCACGCCCAGCACCGAGCCGCGGGTGATCGCGTTCGGCTCGCCGCCGGTCGGGCAAAACTGGCCGCCGGCCGGGCCGCAGGTGAGGTCGGCCCGGATGCCCCCGGAGTTGGTGACCGCGACGTCGGTCTCGTAGGTGAGGCGGATCGCGTCGGCGATCACGTCGCCGATCAGCGACTCGCAGGTGCGGCCGTTCTCGGTGCCACAGGCGTCGGCGCGGGGGATGGCAACGGCGGCGCTGCCGATCACCTCGCCGAGGATCGGCTGCAGCTCGGCGTCGAGCGCGTCGAGCCGCTCCTGGATGGCGGGGTCCGCCTCGATCCCGACCGCCCACGGCCGGTGGGTGTCGGCCGTTTTGTAGACCGGCGTGCCGAGGTCCGCGTCGATGACCAGCCGGACCCGAGTGAAGACGACGCCCTTCGACCGGTTCTCGGTCAGCAGGACGCCGTTCGGGCGGATCGCGAGCACCTGGATATCGGTGTGGTCGCCGACGACCGCGTCGACGCCGACGAGCGCGTCGGCGAGGTCGACGACCGGCCCGGTCGGCGCGTCCAGGCTGCCGCCGGTCGCGCCAACGTGGCCGATCGCGACGATCGTCGCGACTCCTTGGGTGCGGAGGCGCGCCGCCTCGGCGTTGACCGCCGCCACCGGGTCGGTGACCCGGAGCGGGTCGAGGGCGCCCGGCCGGGTCAGGTCCGGGATCTCCGGGTTCGAGAAGCCGACCAGGCCGACCGGCACCCCGCCGAAGTCGACGACGAGCGAGGGAGCGAAGCCGGTCGGCCCCGCCGCCGCCTCGGCGCCGGGCGTCGCCGCCGGGAAGGTGGCCGGCGATCCCCCGGTGGTCTCCAGGTTGGCCGAGAGGTAGGGGAACCCCGCCAGCGGCGCCAGGGTGCCGAACATGTACCCGGCGCTCACGTCGAAGTTGTGGTTGCCGAGGGCGTCGGCGTCGAACCCCATCAGGGTCATCAGCTCGACCGTCGGCGTGTCGCCGAAGAAGGAGGAGACCGGCGGAGTGGCGCCGACCGAGTCGCCGCCGGCGACGACGACCGCGCCGTCCTTGGCTTCGCCCCGGAAGCGGTCGAACCACCCCTTGAGGGCGACCGCGCCGCCGACCGGAAAGGACTCGGCGGTGGCGTCTTCCTCCTCGAAGGCGTCGGCCGCGGCGAAGAGCGGGACGATCTGGCCGTGGAAGTCGCTGACGTGGAGCAGGGTCATCTCGCGGAGGGCGTCGCCGGCGAGGGCACCGTAGAGGATCCGGCCGGCGGCCTGGCGCGGCCCGGGGATGCCGAGGAGGAAGGCCGCGGTCGGCGCCACGTCGATCGCGCGGACGCGGGAGAGGGGCGCCGCGCCGCGGGCAATGCCGGGGCCGGCGGCGACGAACGTTGCGCGGAGGTCGACGTTCGCCTCGGGTGCGACGAGGTCGGGCAGGAAGCCGTGCTGGCCGAAGAACTGGGACGGGGCGACGAGCTTGCCCGGCGCCGCCGCGTCGAACTGGTAGGGCGGCCGGAGGACGACGGTCACGTCGCCGCCGCGGCTGGGGTGGAGCGCGTCGGCGCCACCGACATCGCGCAGCTCGTCCTTCGTCAGCACCGCCTCGACGACCTGCTTGCCGGGGTTCGCCTCGTCGGCCAGCTCCTCGAACGCGGCCACGATCTCGGCGATAGCGGTCTCGACCTCCTCCTCGGGAACGACGCCGGCCGGATCGCGGTCGACCACGTTCAGGTAGATCTGGGCAGTGCCGCCGGCCCAGCACGCCTTGGCCCGCGGCCCGCTCGCCGGCGCCGCGTCTCCCTCGGCGACGGGGACGGCCGTCGCGGCGGCGGCGCTCGGGTCGGGCTCGGCGGGGCGGCAGTTGGCGGTCTGCTCGGCGTCGGCGACGCCGGCCTGCTGGAGGACGAGCCCGGCGTTGACGGCGTAGTAGGCCGGGGCGAAGCCATGGTCGGAGGTGGCGATGGTCGCCGCGTCGTCGCCGATCAGCCCCTGGGCGAGGGCGAGCGTCTCGTCGGCGAGGGCGTAGGCCGACCGGATGAACCCCTCGCGGGCCTCGACCCGGCCGTCCGGGCTGCCGTCGCCCGCGAGGTCGTCGTAGTAGGGGTTGGGGTCGCCGTCGAGGTCGGTTTCGGCAAGGAGGCCGAGGAACTGGTGGGCGAACTCGTCGGTAACCGGGGTGCCGGCGAGCAGGAGGTCCGGCTCGACGCCGAGTTCCTCGACGATGTACGCGAGGTAGGCGTGGTGGGCGTCGCCCCACTTCAGCCCCTGCTCGACGTAGGTCGCCTCGTCGATGATCCCCGCTTCGAGCGGCGCGAAGTCGGCCCCGGTCGCGCTCGGGAAGTCGGCCGCCAGCGTCTCCTCGAAGCCGAGCGGACCGGCGCAGCCGGCGGCGTAGTCGCAGCCGGCGTAGGTCGCGTTGGCGCGGGCGATCGGGGTGAAATAGAGGCGGAAGGCGGAGAGGTCTGGTGCCAGGTCGACCGCCTTCAGGTAGAAGCCGGCCGTCTGCCCCTCCCGCTCGCCGGTGAGCGTCACCTTGACGTCGGCCCAGTCGCCGGCGGCGAGGTCGGCGACGGCCGCCGCGCCGTCCTTGGCCGCGGCGGCCGGCGAGGCAGCGGCGGTCGCCGGCCCGGCCTCCGGCGCGGCGGCGACGAGCACCCGGTCGTGGTTGGCGGCGCCGTCGTCGGTCGAGTCGTAGAGGTAGAGATCGTAGGCGCGGTCGGGGTTGGCCTCGTCGTCGGTGCTCGCCTGGAGCAGCCGCTGCTCCAATGCCGGGCTGAACGACTCCGGCACGTTCGTCCAGCCGGAGGCCGGCTGGAGCTCGACCTGCTGGTAGGCGACGCCGAAGCGCTCGGCGCCGGCCGGCTGCCCCGGCAGCACCGTGGTGGTGAGCACGCCGGCGTCGGAGAAGGTGGAGCGGTAGTCGACGACGGGACCCTGGAGGCCGGGGTCGTAGCCGCGGGCGCCGACCCACTCGACGGCGACGACGGTCTTGCCGGCCCGCTCGGCGGCCTGGGCCAGGGTGTCGGCCTGAAGGATGCCTGGCTCGAAACCGCTGCTGGAAGCAGCGAAATCGCTTCCCGGCCGGTGGAACGTGTTGTTCATCGAGCCGTGGGTCGCCGGCCAGGCCCCCGTGGCGAGCGTCGCCCAGCCGGCGCCGGTGTTGGGCGGGAACGCCTGGAGCAGACCGCCCTCGGCGCGGACGCCCTCGGCCAGGAGGTCGGCGAAGGTAGGCATCGCGCCGTCGGCGGCGTACCGCTCCGTCAGGTCCTGGCGCATGCCGTCGGCGGCGAAGAGGAGGACCTTGCCGGGGGCCGACGTCGCCGCGGCGGGCGTCGCCTGGTCGGCCATAGCCGGCGCGGCCGCCGAGAGCAAGAGGAGGCAGGCGAGCAGCACCGCCAGCGGGCGGGCGGGCGCGGCGGCGGGGCGCGAACGGGTCATGGCCGACCTCCTTGGAACGGGGGAGCGGGACTCGGACGGCGATAGGGTCGCATGCCGCCGCTCGGGGTGCTCGGACCCTTCTACCAGCGTGGCCCGGGCGGAGTCCTAACGAGGCGTGAAAATTGTGGGGAAGCGTGCCTCGATCGGCGAACTTCGATCGCCTGGGGCATCGGATCGGCGGAGCGTAGCGCGGACCGCCGCCGCCGCTGGGCCGGAGGTCCTCTACTGGTCCACAATCTGGCCCGAGCAGCGGCCGCCGACGTCCCGGCGTGGGCGCCGAACGAGGCCGCCGCGGGAGCATCGCCGGATGATCGTCGACGTCTACCACGATATCGTTTGCCCCTGGTGCCGGATCGGCAAGGCGCACCTCGACCTCGCCCTCGCCGGCTGGGAGGGCGAGCCGGTCGAGGTGCGCTGGCGGCCCTTCCTGCTGAACCCCGAGGCGCCCACCGCCGGCGGCGATCTCGCGACCTACTTCCGGGAGACCAAAGGGGTCGCCGACCCAGCGCCGATCTTCCGTCGGGTCGAGGCGGCCGGGGCCTCGGCCCGACTTCACTTCGACTTCGCCCGCGCCCGGGTCGGACCGACCCAGGACGCCCACCGCCTCCTCCTGCTCGTCGCGCCGGAGCGGCGCGCGACCGTGCTCGACGCGCTCCATCGCGTCTACTTCGAGGAGGGGGGCGACCTGGCCGACCATGCCCTCCTGACGGACGCGGCGGCCGAGGCCGGCGAGGACCGGGCGACGATCCTGGCGCGGCTGGCGAGCGACGAGGGCGAGGCCGAACTGGCGGAGGCGCTGCGGGCGTCGCAGGCGACGGTCCGGGGCGGCGTGCCATTCTTCGTCTTCGACGAGACCTACGCGCTCTCCGGCGCCCAGCCGCCGGAGACGCTGCGGGCGGCGATGCGGGAGACGGTTGCGGCACGGGCCGGGGTCGGGGCATAGGGCCAGCCGGACGTTCGGCGGCGGAGCGATCGGTGGGGGAGGAGCGGACGATGGCGGACGGCGGACGGCGGGTGCGGGTCGGGGCGACGCTTGCCCCCCAGCACGGCACCTACGAGAACCTGCGCGACGGGTGGCGCCGGGCCGAGGAGATGGGCGCCGACACGCTCTGGGCCTGGGACCACTTCTACCCCCTCTACGGCGACCCCGACGGCGCCCACTTCGAGTGCTTCTCGCTGCTGGCGGCGATGGCGGAGGTGACCGAGCGGGTCCAGTTCGGGCCGCTGGTGGCCTGCAACTCCTACCGCAATCCGAACCTGCTGGCCGACATGGCGCGGACGATCGACCACATCTCCGGTGGCCGCTTCGTCCTCGGCATCGGCTCCGGCTGGTTCGAGCGGGACTACCGGGAATACGGCTACGACTTCAAGACGGCGCCGGAGCGGCTGCAGGACCTGGCCGCCAACCTGCCGGTCATCGAGGAGCGGCTTGGCAAGCTGAACCCCGGACCGGTCAACGGCAAGCTGCCGATCATGATCGGCGGCTCCGGCGAGAAGGTCACCCTCCGCCTCGTTGCCCGCCACGCCGACATCTGGAACGGCTTCGGCGATCCGGAGGAGGCGGGCCGGTTGAGCGGCGTCCTCGACGGGTGGTGCGAACGGGAAGGGCGCGACCCGGCCGCCATCGAGCGGTCGATCCTGCTGCGCGGCCAGGAGCAGGTCGACCAGGCGGAGGAGTACGTGCGGCAGGGCATCACCCACCTGATCGTCGGCGCCGGCGGCCCCGAGTGGGACCTCGGGCTGCTCCGGCGCCTCGTTGCCTGGCGCGATTCGCGGTAGGTGGCCTGGCCCGTCGGGGCAGGGGGCCGGAAGCAGCGGTCGCCTTTGTCGGGGTGCGACAACCGGCCCTCACCCCAACCCCTCTCCCTCGCGAGGGAGAGGGGTTTGTTGCGGCATTCGCCGCATCACGGCGGGTGGTAGGGTGACGCGAGCGTCGGTGACCGGACGTGCCTTCGGCTGCCGGCTTCCCCTCTCCTGACGCAGCGGGAGAGGGGGACGGGCATCCGCAAAGCGGGTGGTGGCGAGGGAGTGCCCGCGGGGTTCCCTTGCTCGTTGGGAGTAGGGGAGAAGCGTTACCGTGCCGCTCGAACTGGTCGCCACCGCGCCGCGCACGCCCGTGCTGCGGCCCTACGAGGAACCGCCGCTCGGTCCCCGCGAGGTCCGGCTCCGGACCGAGTTCGCCTCGCCCAAGCACGGCACCGAGCTCGTCGGTTACCGCAACGACCCGGCCGCCAACCGCCCCTACGACCCACGCTGGGGCGCCGCATTCCCCCGCTCGACGGAGGAGGGGCTAAAGGGCTTTCCGCGGCGACTGGGGAACATGGCGGTCGGGACCGTCGTTGAAGTCGGGCCGGAGGTGACCCGGTTCCGCCCCGGCGACCGGGTCTACGGCCACTTCCCGATCCGGGAGACGCAGACCTCCGACGAGGCGGCGGCCGACCCCCTGCCGGCGGGGATGACGCCGGAGGCGGCGGTCTGCCTGGACCCGGCGGTGATGGCCTTCGCGATGCGCGACGCCGGCCCCCGGCTGGGCGACACGGTGGCGGTCTTCGGCCTCGGCGCGATCGGCCTGATGTGCCTCCAACTGGCGAAGCTCGGCGGGGCCGCGACCGTCGTCGGCGTCGACCTGCTGGAGAACCGGCGGGCGTTGGCGGCCGCCTACGGCGCCGACGTCGTGCTCGATCCGCGGGAGAGCGGCGACGCCGGCCTGGCGATCCGCCGGCTGACCGGCGCCGGCGAGTCGGTGACCGAGTGGGCGCCCGGGCCGCGCCTCCTCGGCGGCTACCGGGAAGACCCGACGCAGGTCGGCGAGCGGGGGGTCGACCTCGCGGTCGAGACCTCCGGCTCGACCCGCGCCCTCCACGACGCGATCCGGGCCACTCGGTTCGGCGGTACGGTCTGCCTGATCTCCTACTACGGCGGGGAGGCGGCCGGGCTCTTCCTCGGCGACGAGTTCCACGTCAACCGGCTGAACCTGATCTCCTGCCGCGCCCAGAGCCTGCCGATGCGCGACCATCCGGCCTGGACCCTGGGCCGCTACGCGGCGATCTGCGAGGAGTGGCTGCGGACCGCGGCGCTGCGGACGGACGGTCTGATCTCGCCCGTCGTCCCCTTTGCCGAGGCGGTCGAGGCGTACCGCGAGATCGACGAGCACCCGGAGCGCTCGATCAAGCTCGGCGTCGCGTTCTGAAACGGATCCCTGGTTACCACCCCGGTCACCCGTCGAGCGAGTACGTACCCCAACCCCGCTCCCTGACAAGGGAGCGGGGTTCCCGGATGACGGGGGTGTGCTATGCCCCCGGCGGCGTCGCGACCGGCGTCGCCGGGATCGCGAGCGGCGGGAAGCGGTCGGGGAAGAGGAGCTGGGTGATGCCGCCGAAGATCGGGTCGGCGGTGCCGCCCTCGATCCCCGAGCGGTTGGTGACGATCACCAGCGTAGCGTCCGTGGCCGGGTCGTGCATCATCCAGGAGCTGTAGCCGACGATGCCGCCGTTGTGGCCGAGCAGGCCGTTGTAGGTGAGCAGGCCGAGACCGTAGCCAACCTCCAGCCCCGGCGCGGTCGGAAAGGGGGTGAACGCCAACTGCTGGGCGAAGGTTTCCGGGGTGACGAGGGCCCCGGTCGCCAGCGCCTCGACCCAGACCTTCAGGTCGGCCAGGGTCGAGACCATCGCGCCCGAGCCCCAGGGGACGTCGGGGTTCGATGCGGTGGCATCGACCAGCGGGTCGCCGAGGCCCGCCGCTGCGTAGCCGTGCATCGCGGGCTGGGGCATCTCGGGGGTGTCGGGGAAGGTCGTTTCCGTGAGGCCGAGCGGGGCGACCAGGCGTTCGTCGATCTCTTGCCCGAGTGGACGGCCGGTGACCGCCTCGACCACGAAGCCGAGCAGGATGTAGTTGCTGTCGGAGTACTGGACGCTCGTCCCCGGGGCGTAGTCCGGGGAGCTGTCGCGGATGATCTCGAGCGCATCCTCCGGGGTGAAGGGCAGCAGCGGGTCGGCGGCGTAGCCCTCCGCAATCCGCGGGTCGCGGACGAAATTGTAGACGCCGGCGGTCATCCCCAGTACCTGGCGGATGGTGATCTCGTCGCCGTTCGGGATGCCCGGGACGTACCGCTCGAGGGGGTCGTCGAGCCCGATCTCCCCCTCGTCGACGAGCTGGAGGACCACCACCCCGACGAACGTCTTGGTGTTGCTGGCGATCCGGACGTGGTCGCCGAGGGTGACCGGGACGCCGGTTGCCAAGTCACCGATGCCGGCGGCCTTCGTCCAGGTGCCCTGGCCGGGGTACCAGACGCCGACGAGGACGCCGGGCGTCATCGTCGCCGCCATGGCACCGTCGACGATCGCTTCCAGGGCGAGCTGGGTTTCGGCTGGGAAGGGAACCTCGGCGGCCTCGCGGCCAGCGCCGGCCGGGGTTGCGGTGGCGCCTTCCTGGGCCGTGATCCCCGCGGCCATGGACTCGGCCGCAATGAGGGGAGCCGCGAGGGCGACGCCCCCCGCCCGCAACAGCGAGCGGCGGGGAAGGCGGGGAAGGCGGAACGAGCGGACAGACCGATCGAGCATGGGGAAGCCTCCTGCCGGGGAACCGGACGCCGACGAACTCCGTCCGCGCCCATCCTATGTCCGCCCGTCGCCATCCGGACGTCCGGGCTGCTACTCCACCGCCGCCAGCGACGAGAAGTCGAAAACGCAGAAAACCTTGCGCATCGGCTCGTCCAGGTGCCAGACGCCGCTCCAGAAGGGCGGGAAGGTGGCGGACTCGCCGGGGCGGACGACGACCTCCGCCCCATCCTCGTCGGCCACCGCCCGGAGGGTGCCCTTGACGACGTGGACCAGCTCGCCGTCGTTGCCGAAGTCGGCCCGCATCCGGCCCGCGCCGCACTCCCAGATGCCGGTGAAGACGACGCCGTTCGCGGCCCGCCAGAAGACCTTGCCGGAGGTCGCCATCGGCCCGTCGAGCGGGGTGCCGACGGGCGGCGCCAGCGGGCCGTAGTCGTCGAGCTCCATGGTTGCGGCATCGGCGTCGGAAAGGGGGAAGACCATCTGCTGCTCCTCTCGCGGATCGGTTGCTCCCGCACCATCGTCCCGCACGCCCACCCCGATGCGGGAGGATGGGTCGACGAGGTGGCGCCGGTTCCCAGCCCCCGACCGTCGAGCCGCGACCAGGGGATTTTTCGCGGAGCGAAGCCGGTCTCCATCCCTGGCAGGCCCCGGTCGCGGCACCCCGGCTGGCGTTCCCCCATGGTCCGGCGGCCGGCGTCGGTTCCGGGACGATGGTGCGGGAGGATGGTCGCTCCGAGCGTCGTTCCAAACGGCCGGCTCAGGCCGCCGCCCACAGCTCGCGCAGCAGCGCCGCGCTCTCCGGCACCACCCGCTCCGGCGGGCCGTCGAGGCGGCACTCGATGCCGAACCAGCCGTCGAAGCCGACCTCCTTGAGGGCGGCGAAGCCGGGCCGGAAGTCGAGGTGGCCGCGGCCGGGCTGGAGCCGGTTGCTGTCGGCGAGGTGGACGTGGACGATCCGGTCGCCGCCGGCCCGGATCGCGGCGGCGATGTCCGCCTCCTCGATCCCCATGTGGAAGAAGTCGGCCATCACGCCGACCTCGGCGGCGGCGCCGACCTCGGCGGCGATGGCTGCGCCCTGCTCGACCCGGTTTACGAGGTACGCCTCGTAGCGGTTGAGCGGCTCCAGGAAGAGGGGGATGCCGGCGGCCCGCGCGGCCGGGAGGAGGTCCGTCAGCCCCGCCACCAGGAGCCGCCGCTCCAGCTCGGCGCCGGTCGCCACCGGCGAGAGGTCGGGCAGGGCGGCGGCACGGGCGAACTGGGGCACGATCAGGACGCCGCCGGCGCCGAGCCGCCCGGCCAGCTCCAGGCGGGCGGCGATCCGCTCGTGGGCGGCGCGGCGGACGGCGGGGTCGGCGTCGAGCAGGCCGACGCCGCCGTCGATGCTGGCGAGGCGGACGGGCGAGTCGGCGAAGACGGCCTCGATCTCCGAGGGCGGCGACTCTAGCGCCGGGCCGAAGAGCTCGATCCCGTCCAACCCGGCCCGCTCGATCCAGGCCAGCCGCTCGGCCAACGTTGCGCCCGGCGCCATCGTCTCCCGGATCGCCAGCTTCATGCCCGCTCCCGTCCTCCCGGCGCGCCGCCGACAGCCGCGCCCGTCCTGTCGGTTCCCCGATCCCGTTCCGGGTCCGGCCGCGCATCGTAGCAGAGCGACCCAAACCCGATGCCGCTTCCGGACACCATCGTCCGGGCGAACGGGTGGAGCGCGGCGGTGGCTCGCCCGTGCGACAATCCGGCCCTGCGGCGCCGAGGCGGCACCTGCCGCCGGTGGCCGGGCGCGGTTCGGGGATGGCGTCGGCGGGAGCGCCCGGCGGCGTCCTTCATCGAGAGGAGCGGACGATGAGGTCTGGTTGGGCGCGGGCGGCGCTGGTCGCCCTGCTGCTGGCGCTGGTGGCGCTGCCGCAGTTCGGGCGGGCGGCCCAGGACGAGCCGGTCGAGCTGCTGGTCTGGGACCAGTTCACGGACCCGACGGAGTCGGCGGTCGTCGACGCGATCTACGCCGCCTTCACCGAGCAGAACCCGAACGTCACCGTCCGGCGGGAGGCGGTCGCGACCGAGCAGATGCGGCAAACGGTGCGGACGGCACTCGCCTCCGGTACCGGCCCGGACATCATCTTCTACGACGCCGGCCCGGGCTACCTCGGCGTCCTCGCCGATGCCGGCCTGATCTCGTCGCTCGAGCCGCTCGCCGAAGAGTACGGCTGGAACGAGCGGATCGCGGAATCGGCACGGCGCGGCGCGTCGTGGGAGGACGAGCTCTTCGGGCTGCCGCTGCAGGCCGACCTGATCGGCGTCTACGTCAACAACACCCTCATGGAAGAGGCCGGACTGACGACGCCGACGACGTTCGAGGAGATCCTGACCTTCTGCCAGGACGCCTCGGCCGCGGGCTACATCCCCTTCGCCTTCGGCAACCAGGAGGGGTGGCCGGCATTCCACCAGATCGCGATGACGGGCAACAACATGATCGGCCCGGAGGCGATGGAGGCGCTCCTCTTGGAGAACCAGGGGCGCTGGGACTCGCCGGAGATGGTCCGCGCCATCGAGGCCTTCTTCGTCGAAATGCGCGACGCCGGCTGCTACAGCGAGGACGCCAACGGCATCACCTACGACGACGGCAACGCCCTCTTCTTCGGTGGCCAGTCGCTGCTGCACTCCACCGGCAACTGGCTGATCACGGAGATCTCCGAGAACATGCCCGACTACGAGGTCGAGTTCGTCCCCTTCCCGGCGATCGAGGGCGGCGCCGGTAGCTTCTGGGACAGCGGCGTCGGCTCCGCCTACATGATTTCGGCCAGCTCGCCCAACCAGGAGGCGGCCGCCGAGTTCCTCGACTACCTCTTCTCGCCCGAGGTGGTCCAGCGGTGGGTCGACGAGGCCAACTTCGTCGTTCCCGCCGAGTTCGACGTCGAGGCGGTCGACGCCACCCCACTCCAGCGCTCGGTCCTCGACACGCTCGCCGCCTCCATCGCCGGCGAGGAGCAGTTCGGCTACAACATCGACGTCCTGGCGCCGCCGGCCTTCAACGACGTGATGCTGAACGGCTTCCAGGCGATGCTCGCCGGCGACCGCACCGCCGAGGAGCAGGCCGCCGCGATGCAGGCCGCCTGGGAGGAGGGGATGGCGGCCGGGGCGGCGACGCCGGCGCCGTAGCGTTTTCCCCAGCCCCCGCCCCGCTATACTCGGGGATCCGCTGCGGCAAGGAGGGGACCGGGCGGGCGGTGTCGGCCGTAGGGGTGCCTCCCCGCATCGCACCGGGTCCGCCCCGACGACGAGAACCTGGCGACCGCCTACCGAGGCGCCGGCCCCAACCTCCCCCTCTCCCGCCGCGGTGAGAGGGGGGGCTGGGTCCCCGAGGAGGGGTGAGGGAGCTCCGTCATGACCCAAAGCTGGCAGCGCTCGCGGGCGGCGGTCCTGTTCATGCTGCCGGCGCTGGCGCTCTACCTCGTCTTCATGGTCTGGCCGTTCCTCCAGTCGTTCTGGTTCGCCCTGACCGACTGGAACGGCGCGACCGCGACCAAGACCTTCGTCGGCCTGGCGAACTTCGCCGAATTGGCGGGCGACGGTCTCTTCCGGTTGGCGCTCCGCAACAATCTGGTCTGGGTCGTGGTCGGCACGGCTGCGCCGCTGGCGATCGGGATGGTCCTGGCGCTGCTGCTCTGGAACCGACCGAAGGGCTTCACCCTCTTCCGGACCATCTTCTTCCTGCCCCACATCCTGCTGACCGTCGTCATCGGCATCATCTGGAGCTGGATCTACAACCCCATCTTCGGCATCCTCAACATCTGGCTGGACGGGATCGGCCTCGGTCAGGTCTCCCGCGGCTGGCTCGGCGACCCCGACGTCGCCCTCTACGCCGTCCTCATCGCCGCCATCTGGGCCGAGGTCGGGTTCGTCTTCGTCATCCTCCTGGCCGGCCTTCAAAACGTCTCCCGCGACCTGCTGGAGGCGGCGACGATCGACGGCGCCAACGGCTGGCAACGCTTCAAGGACGTGACGGTGCCGCAGCTCGCCAACGTGCTGAACGTGGTGACGGCGCTGCTGCTGATCGGCGGCTTCAACGTCTTCGACATCATCTTCGTGATGACCCAGGGCGGGCCGGCCAACGCCACCCAGACGATGGCGACCATGACCTACGACGCGGCCTTCACCCTGAACCGGGTCGGCTACGGGTCCGCCATCTCGCTGGTGATGACCGCGATCTCCCTGGTCGCCTCGGTCGTCTTCCTGCGGCTGCGCGAGCGGGGGGAGGGGTAGGCGATGGCGACGATCGCGGGAACCGGGACCCGGCCGACGGCGGCACGGCGCCCTCAGCGGCCCACCAACGGGCTCGGGCAGGCGGGCAAGTACCTCCTGCTGATCCTGTTCCTGATCGTCTTCCTGGTGCCGCTGATCTGGGTCCTCCTGTCGGCCTTCAAGGCGGCGCCAGAGATCACCCGCAACCCCTTCGGCCTGCCCGCGGTCTGGCGGTGGGAGAATTTCGCCGAGGCGTGGAGCGTCGGCCGCTTCGACCGCTTCCTTGGCAACAGCGTCATCTACACGGCCGCCATCGTCGCCGGCGTCGTGGCGCTCTCGACGTTCGCCGGCTACGCCCTGGCGATGCTGCCCCTGCCCGGCCGCGACGGCCTGCTGGTCCTCTTCCTGCTCGGGCTGATGGTGCCGTTCCAGTCGTTCATGATCCCGCTCTATTACCTCCTGCGCGACATCCACCTGCTCGAGACCTACTGGGCCTTCATCCTGCCCGGGATCGCCTTCCGACTGCCGTTCGGCATCTTCCTGATGCGCGGCTTCTTCCGTGGCCTGCCGAGCGAGTTGGGCGACGCGGCCCGGGTCGACGGGGCCAACGAGTGGCAGACCTTCCGCCAGGTGATCCTGCCGCTGGCGGCGCCGGGACTCGCCGCCCAGGTCATCTTCCAGTTCGTCTGGGCCTGGCGCGAGTTCCTGATGCCGCTCGTCTTCGTCCAGACCGAGGCCCTGCGCCCGGTCAGCACCGGGATCATGTTCTTCTTCGGCCGCTTCACCGCCCAGCGCGACCTGATCGCCGCCGGCGTCACGATCGCGATGATCCCGATGGTCGTCATCTACCTGCTCCTCCAGCGCCGCTTCATCGAGGGCATCACCGCCGGGGCGCTCAAGTCGTAGACAAGTCGAGAGGTCGAGGGGTCGAGGGGTCGAGAAGGACGGTAGTGCCGTTCATTCCTTCTCGACCCCTCGACTTCGCCCCGGCACGCATGGTGCGGAAGCAGGGTAGAGTTGCCCCGTACACCGCGACGATCGTGGAACCCCCAAGAGCCCGCTTCCCCCCTGGAGAAGACCCCCCATGCCCGACCACACCGACAACCACGCCCCCGCGCCCTCGGAGGCGGCCGCCGAGACGGTCGCGTCGGCGGACGGGGACGGCCGCGGTCCGGGGGCGGTGCCCTCCTTCGCTACGGACGATTACAACCTGGACGCCGAACCGATCGCCGACGGGCCGGAAACGGCCCCGGCCGGGGCGTTTGAGGACGCCGAAACGGCGACCGGCGAGCTTCCCGAGTCGTCGTCCGTTGGCCAGGCCGATGGTTCGGCGGAGGAGTCCGGCGTCGAGCCGCAACTCGTCGCCGAGGCGCCTGACGATGCGGCCTCCGCCGGGACGGACGACCTCCTCCAGAGCGACGCCGCTACGGACCTGTTCGGGGCGCCGATGTCCAGCGGTTCGCAGCCCGCCGCCGAACCCGTGCCTGGCGACGCGGACGGGCCGGTCACCGACGCTGGGGCGATCGGCGACGACGAGGCGTTCGTCGATGGCGTCGACTTGACCGGCGAGGGCGACCCCGCGGCGGTGCCCGTCTTGCCCGACGAGGGTGCCCCGGCTTCGCCGGTTGCCTCGGAGGACCCCGGGGTTCCCGCGCCTGCAGACGGCGCCGATTCCGCCTCGGAGCCGGGTCCGGCCGCCCCCGCGACCCCCTCCCCGGTCTTTGCCCCGGCTCCTCCGGCGACGGGCGATCGGCCGGTGGGGCAAGGCAACGGCGGGTTCGAGCGCGAGCCTCGCTCGGCCCGCATCCGCTCCGCGCCGCGAGCTGAGCGGGAGCGGGCCGGGTCGATGGCCGACCGGGCCGGCGGCGACGCCGGGCGCGAGCGCGGCCCCGCCGTGGGGGGCGGGGCGGGAACCGGATCCATCCCGGCCCCCAGCCCGGTCGTGGACGAGGAGTTCTCGCCGACCTTCGAGGACCTCGGCCTCTCCGGGCCGCTCCTGAAGTCGCTCAAGGACGTCGGCTACGAGGAGCCGACGCCGATCCAGGTTCGGGTCATCCCGGCGCTGCTGGCCGGCAGCGACGTGATCGCCCAGGCCCAGACCGGCTCCGGCAAGACGGCCGCCTTCGGCCTGCCGATCATCGAGACGATCGACCCCCGGCTGCGGCGGCCGCAGGCGCTGATCCTCTGCCCGACCCGCGAGCTGGCGATCCAGGTCGCCGAGGCGCTCCACAAGTACGGCCGCCACAAGGAGGTCGAGACGCTGCCGATCTACGGCGGCCAGCCCTACGAACGGCAGTTCCGCGGTCTCCAGCGCGGCGTCCAGATCGTGGTCGGCACGCCCGGCCGGGTGATGGACCATATGCGGCGCAACACGCTCGTGCTCGACGAGCTCCGCTTCTTCGTCCTCGACGAAGCGGACGAGATGCTCGACATGGGCTTCATCGACGACATCGAGTGGATCCTTGAGCAGGTGCCGGCCGAGCGGCAGACGGCGCTCTTCTCGGCGACGATGCCGCCGCGGATTGCGGCCCTCGCCGGGCAGCACATGCGGCAGCCGGAACGGATCACCGTCGCTGGCCGGGAGATGACGGTCCCCGAGACCCACCAGGTCTTCTACGAGGTGCCACGGTCGCGCAAGATCGACGCGTTGACCCGGATCCTGGACGCCGAGACCCCGACCTCGGCGATGATCTTCTGCCGGACCAAGAACGGCGTCGACGAGCTGGGCGAGGCGCTCATGGCCCGCGGCTACGGCGTCGAGACGCTCCACGGCGACCTCTCCCAGGTCCAGCGGGACCGGGTCATGCGGCGCTTCCGGAGCGGCCAGGCCGACATCCTGATCGCCACCGACGTGGCCGCCCGCGGCCTCGACATCCCGGATGTCAGCCACGTCTTCAACTTCGACATCCCCGACAGCGCCGAGGCCTACGTCCACCGCATCGGCCGCACCGGGCGAGCCGGCCGGGCCGGCGTCGCGGTCACCCTGATCGCGCCGCGCGAGACGCGCTGGCTGCGCCAAATCGAGCGGACCACGCGGGCCCGGATCGAATCCCGCCGGCTGCCGACGCTGGCCGACGTCGCCGAGCGGCGGCGCGAGCTGCTGAAGGAGCAGGTCCAGGCGGTGCTCGGCGAGGAGGACGCCTTCGCCCAGTACCTGGACACCATCAACGACCTCGCCGACGACCACGACATGTCGGCGGTGGCGGCCGCGATCCTCAAGCTCTACGCCGACGAGACCGGCCGGGCGATGACGCCGGAGCAGGAGGAGGACGACCTCGCCACCCTCGGCGCCGCGGTCGGACCCGGCCCCAGCGCCGGGCGCGGCCCCCGCGGCGAGGCGGGGATGGTCCGCCTCGTCCTCCAGGTCGGGCGCAATGCCAGCGTCCGCCCCCAGGACATCGTCGGGGCGATCGCCAACGAGGCCCAGATCCCCGGCCGCGCCATCGGCGCCATCGACATCCTGGATGCCTACACCTTCGTCGACATCCCGCAGGAGTTCGTCGACAAGGTCATCGGCGCGATGCGCAGCACCAAGATCAAGGGGCGCTTCGTCAACCCCGAGGTGGCCCGACCCGGCGGCGAGCCACCGCGCGATCCCGACTCCGGCCGCGGCGGCTTCGACGGGCCGCGCGGCGGCGGCTACGACCGCGGTTCCCGGCGGGACGGCGGGCGCGGCGGCTACGACCGAGACCGCGGGCCGCGCGGCGACGGCGGCTACCGCGGTGGTCCCGACCGCGGCGGGATCGGTCGGCCGGGCGGCGCCCCTCGCGGCGGCTTCGACCGCCAGGGCGGCGGTCAGCGCGACGGCGGCTTCGACCGCCAGGGCGGCAACGACCGCGGCCCGCGAGGCGGCTTCGATAATGCCCCCCGCGGCGGGTTCGACCGGGGACCGCAGGGG
>CADCWF010000033.1 GCA_902806345.1 uncultured Thermomicrobiales bacterium | reverse complement strand
CGGCTCATCGCCGACGCCTTGCTCGCCTTGATGCGGGAGCAGCGGTACGACCGCATCACCGTGCAGCAGATCATCGACCGGGCCGACGTCGGCCGCACCACCTTCTACGCCCAGTTCCGCAACAAGGACGACGTGTTGCAGAGCGAAGTCGAGCGGGTCCTCGGCCAGCTCCACGCGCAGCAACATGCCTCCGCGAGGGATCCCGCCGAACAGCTACTTCCGGTCGCCGGGTTCTTCCGGCACGTCCAAGAGACCCAGTCGCTGTACCCCGCCCTGGCAGGTCAGATGGTGGCCGACCCGCACCAGCGGGCGGTGCATCGGTACCTGCGCGACGGGGCCGCGCGCCAGCTCGCCCACGCCGCTGGGACCCGCGACCTGGCGGTGCCGCCTGGGGTCGTCGCGGACTACCTGGCCGGCGCGCTCCTCAACCTCGTCCACTGGTGGCTGGAGCACGGGATGCCGTACACGCCGGAGCAGATGGAGACGTTCTTCGAACGCCTGGTGCTGCCCGGTGTGCGCGCGGTCCTGCAGCGTGCTCCTGGCGGACGATAAGCACCACGACGCGGCGACGTGGCGTGGCCGTCGCCCCCCTCGCTCGGCCGCGCTCGATTGGCCCCTGTTCGGGGGGTCGCCGGTTCCTGGGCTCCGGACCAATTGGGGCGCATGGAGGTGCGTGGTGCCGGGGCTACGGCACGCGGTTCAACGCCTCGGTCGGAGATGCCAAGCGAGGACGGCCCGACCGCAGCCACATCAAGAACCCCATCGCCGCCGTCCAAAGGCTGACGGCAACGGCGAACGGGATGAACAGCCACGGCGGCAGGAGGCCCAGGTCGAGGAACATCAGCCCTCCGGCCGCGAACGAGCCGGGATAGACGCGGCTGACGACCACGGCCGAGCCGGCCAGCACGAAGGGGACGCCATGGAAAAAGGTGACGACCCCCGCCCATGTGGCGCCGAGGACGGCGAGGACCGTGTCGGCCTGCTGCACCAGCACCGGGCGCGCGGCGGCGGGAGTGACCGCCCACGCATGCGCGAGCGGGGGGAGCGCCCCTCCGCTGACGACCGAATCGACCAAGTGGACCGCGGCGCCGACGGCGATCGCGGCGACGGCCAGACGGCCGATGTCCCGGGCCAGGCCGTCCTCGAGCGCCTCGGCCAGGGCGACGAATGCAGCCAGCCAGAGCACCGCGCCGGCGGCGAAGCCCAGCTGGACCGCCGGCCAGGACCAGATGGGCAGCGCGGCCAGGTAATCCAGCAAGGGCACCGCCTCCGCGCCGGCGGTGCGGTTCCCGAAGGCGGCGCCGGCGGCGACGGAAAGGGCAGCGCCGAGGACGGCCGCCCCCTCGCCGATCCGGAGCAAGACCCGTCGGGGGGGCGGCCCGTCGGTCTTGGGTGTCGCTCCTTCCGGCACCCTCGGCCGAGCGCCGCCCGACCCGGCCGTCGGCTCGGTCGGTGATGCGCCCGTTGCGTCCACGAACTTGGCGTCCATACGCGCCGCCTGTCTCGCGGCGGCCCGTCGGGTCCGGACGGGCCGCCGCGCTGCGATCGGACCCGCGGCACCCGACCCCTCCCTGCCCTGTCTCCAGCCGCCGCGGCCCGGACCATCGGCGCCTCGGGCGCCGACCCCTGGCCGGCAACCAAGCGGCCGCCCATGCCCCCTAACCGTCCGGATCGGTTTTCCGGCTCGAGAGCGCGTTACGAAGCGACGCCGCGAGCGGCAAGCGCGGTCAACCCCGCCGTCGCCGCCGGATCGGGCGTGCGGGCGTCGAACGGGCGCAGCAGCGGCGGCGGCTCGAACGCGACGAAGGAGGGGCCGGCCGGACCGGCGTCCTCCTGCTCCGGCCGCTGCCGGACGATTTGGTTGGCGTCGGGTCCCAGCGCCACCGCCGCCTCGTTCAGCGGCGCGGGGGCGAGGGCATCGTCGTCCCAAGCGTCGGTGTCGATCCGTCGCACGAGCTGGTCGAAGGCCGTCAGGAGTTCGGCCGGGGTCAGGCTGCAATGGCTGGCCCGGTCGACGTAGACCTGCCGGAGCAGGGGCGCCTCGCCGGCGGCGGCGACGGCGGCGGCGTAGGCCGCCTCGTTGGCCGGGATAGCCGCCCCGTCGGCCGTCTCGTGCAGCGTCAGCACCGGCACGCCGACCTCCCCCCGGAAGACGACGTAGCGGCGGAGGTAGTCGACGGCTTGGGAGTCGGCCGCGGTGCGGGGTGTCTCGTCGAGGGCCCGAAGGTCGGCTGCCAAGTCGACCCCCGCCTGGTCGTAGAGCGCCTCGACCAGACCCCGGAGCGGGGCGCGCTCGAAGAGCTCGCCGTAGGCGATGCCCTCGTTCCAGGTCGGGTTGCCGCCCGCCCGCTTCGCCGCGTTGGCCCGGGTCCGGATGCTCAACGGCAGAACGAAGAAGCTCAGCCAGGCCGCCTGGGCCGTGGCCCGAGCCGCATGATCCTCCGGGTTCGGCCACGTTGACCGCGGCCCGAATCGGTCGGGGATCTGCCCGAGGCTCGCCGCCAGCGCCACGCGGGCCCGTCCCTCGGGCGAGGCGAGGGCCCCCCGCAGCAGTCCCCCCGCCCGCTCGATCGCGATGTCCGCATCGGCCGGGTCGACGACCCCCGGGGCAGCGCTCCCGGGCGCAAGCAACGCCTCCAGGGCGACGTGCAGGTCGAGGAAGGTGTTGAGCACCGCCGCCCCGCCGGCGAGGAGGCCGCAGCGCGGCAGCGCTCCCGCGAACCGGCCGGGGAACGCCTCGAGCAGCCCGGCCGCGACCAACCCGCTCAGGGAGTTGCCCCAGGTGATCGTCCGCGCGGGTCGCCCGATCTCCCGCTCCACGAGGTCGAGCAGCGCCCCCTGTTCCCGGATGGCGTCCTCGACCGGCCAGGGGCGTGGGGTCGGCACCGGCGGTCTCCCCTGCCAGCCGAAGTCGTTGTTCAGGGCGGTCCCGGCCAGACCGAACCCCCGCTCCAGGAGCGCGACGTCGGTGACGGGGTCCGCGGCGTCGAGGGAGACCGGGTCCGCCTGGCTGTAGAGGACGAGGGTGCCGTTCCAGCCCGCCGGGATGCGGATGCGGTAGCGGCTCCCGCCGATGATGCCGTCGCGTTCCCGCGCCGGCCGCTGCCGCGGCGATGGCGTCGCGACCGCCCGTACGTTGATCGTGGGGCCGGCGCCGGCGGCCCCGGCAGGGGGTCGGGCGAGGATGCCGGCGGCGAGGAGCGAGCCCCCTGCCGCCCGCAGGAGCGACCGCCGGGAGCGGCCGGGGTGGGGAACGGCGGACACACCGCCGTTGACGGGGAAGCCGGGGTGGGTCGAGGAGGCATCGTTCATGGCGTGCTCCGAAGGCAACGAGGCCCGTTCCCACGAGCTGGGCTGGGCCGAGGAGCGGAGCCTCGGTATCCTTCGGGGTGCGCGCCTAGAGGACCGTGATCGCTCCGCGATATCGGTTTCCTGGTTCGTCCGCCCCGGCGCGGCGCTGCAACGCCGCGCCGGGTGCATTCACTGCCTACCTCACGTCGCTCCTCCTTCGTTGCCCGGGGCTGCCTGGCAGGTGAGCCACGGCGGCCCCGGTTCGTCGTCGGCGGGCGGGTTTGATGGCTCGGTGGCGTTCGACCTCCCCGTTGGCCAGGTCACGCTGCCGTCCGCGATCCCCGCCACGAGACCTCTGACCCAGGCCAGTTCGGCCCGTCGCAGCACCAGCGCGTGCTCGGCATCGAGGGCAAACAGGCGTGGCAGCCCGGCGACGCGGTGGGCATCGAGGTCGGCCTGGGCGCGGTCGACGTCGGCCGCGAGGAGGCGAGCCCGCTCCTCCAGGAGGGCGAGTGTCTCATTGCGGGGGAGGATGGCGACCAGGGTGAGGCCCGCGGCGAACCGGGTGTATTCCTTGGCCGGTTGGCTCAGCATCTCCCGGAGGCGCCCGAACAGTTCGGCACGACCGGCGTCGGTCAGGGCGTAGGTGGTGCGCTCCGGACGCCGCCCCTCCCGCGAAATCTCCTTGGGAACGACGAGCCCGCCGCGGACGAGGCCGCCGACGACGGCGTAGAGGGTGCCGTTGGTCAGCTTGACGCTGCCGTGCCAGTGGCGCCGGCGGATTTCCGTGGCCATCTCGTAGGGGTGCATCGGCCGCTGGCGCAGCAGCGCGAGGACCGGGAGGGCCAGCGGGTTGGCGGTTGCGTTACGGCCCGGCATTGCCACCCGTCCTCATTTACTCGAAATCGAATATACTGGCACGACTGACCGAGGTCAAGCAGCGAGCGCGGAGCGGCCGTGAACGGCGGGGGGCATCGAGGGACCAGGCCCGGCAGGACAGGGCGGTTCCCCCAAACCCGGAGGCGTCGGGGATCGTCGCTCCTCCGAGAGCGAGGCACGCGTGCTACGGGCGCGACGCTGGCGGGTGGCGTCAATGGGTGGCGGACAGGCTGGCCCGGGCGGGGTGTCACGTTTCCGACCGCCCTCACGTCTCCTATCCGGGATGAGCCACGACGTGGAGGTGAGCGTGACCGATCAAGCGGCACGGGTGGAGGTGTTCGAGGGGCACCGCCCGCTCCTCCTCTCGGTCGCCTACCGCATGCTCGGCAGCCTGGTAGAGGCAGAGGACGTGGTGCAGGAGGCCTGGCTGCGCTGGGACCGCACCGACCAGGACGCGATCGAGGACGCGCGCGCGTACCTGGTGCGGGTGACGACGCGGCTGGCCATCGACCGCCTGCGCCGCCTCAAGGCGCGGCGCGAGGCGTACGTGGGGCCGTGGCTGCCGGAGCCGATCCTGACCGAGGGCGACGCGGTTACGGCGGTGGAGCTGGCGGAGTCGGTCTCGCTGGCGCTGCTGGTGGTGCTGGAGGCGCTCTCGCCCTTGGAACGCGCGGTCTTCGTGCTGCGCGAGGCGTTCGACTGCTCCTACGCCGAGATCGGCGAGATCGTCGGCCGCGACGAGGCGGCGGTGCGCCAATTGGGGCACCGGGCGCGCGAGCACGTGCGGCAGCGACGGCCGCGCTTCGACGCCGACCAGGCGACGCGGCGGCGGGTGACGGAGCAGTTCTTGGCGGCGTGCAACACCGGCGACGTTGCCGGCCTGATGGCGATCCTCGCGCCCGGCGTGACCCTCCACTCCGACAGCGGAGGGCGGGTGCGCGCGCCGCGGCGGCCGATCGTCGGCGCCGACAGGGTGGCGCGCTTCTTCCTCTCCATCTGGAAGACGCCGTACTCCGAATGGGCCGGCGTGGCGGAGGGGCCCGACCTGGACCTGCAGGTGGCCCAGGTCAACGACGGCCCCGCCATCCTCGGGACCGCTGGCGGGCGTCCGGTCGGGGTCCTGACGTTCGACGTGGCGGATGGGGTGGTCCAGGCGCTTCGGTTCGTCGCCAACCCGGACAAGCTGTCAGGCCTGATGCGGGACGCCACGGCGTGACGGGGCGAGGGCCGTCCGGGCGTCCTGCATCGTCGCGGCGGCCGGGCGTGTCATCCGGGTCATGGCGGCGCAATCGCGCCGTCATGCCAACCGAAGGGAAGCGGTACGGGCTCTCGCGGGACCGACGACGGCGGGCCGCGTCGCTCGCTGATCGTCACTTTCGTCCGCGCCGGCACTGACCACGCGGCGACGTCTCCCCGGCGTGTCACGTTTGGTGCCCCGGCCTGCGTCGTAGTGGGTGAACCGGCCCTCGGGTGGGGGCACGGACGACAGGGAAAGGACGACGCAGATGCAGGTGCACGCGGAACGGCTGCGGCAGGTTGACCCGGCCAACGTGGAGCGGGCGATGCGGGCGATGCTCGCCTTGGGCGCTTACCAGGCGGACTCCGGGTTGGAACCTTCGTTGCTGGAGCTGGTGAAGCTCCGGGCCTCCCAGATCAACGGCTGCGCGTACTGCCTCGACATGCACACCAAGGACGCACGGGCGCGCGGGGAGAGCGAGCAGCGCATCTACCTGCTGGATGCCTGGCGCGAGAGCCCCTTCTACAGCGACCGCGAACGGGCGGCGTTGGCCTGGACGGAGGCGGTGACGCTGGTGGCCGAGACCCGCGTGCCGGACGCGGTCTACGAGGAGGTCCAGACGCAGTTCGGCGACGATGAGCTGCTGGCGCTGACGATGGCCGTGGTGACGATCAACGCCTTCAATCGCCTGAACGTGGCGCTGCGGACGGTGCCCGGCGCGTACCAACCGGGCATCTTCGACGGGGTGGTCCCCCGGGACGTGACG
This sequence comes from uncultured Thermomicrobiales bacterium, assembly GCA_902806345.1. Taxonomy (GTDB): domain Bacteria; phylum Chloroflexota; class Chloroflexia; order Thermomicrobiales; family UBA6265; genus CADCWF01. The sequence goes on along the minus strand of CADCWF010000033.1, from coordinate 4,699 downwards.
CTGGCGAGGTAGCCCGCGACGACCTCGGGCGGCACCGCCGGGTCGCGGGGGAGGGCGGCGACGAGCTAATGCTGCCGGGCGACCTGGGCGCGTGGGCCGCTGTGCACAGCCCGGAGGGGCGGGTCAACCGTTAGCCCGTGCATCGCGGCCCGCGCTCCGGACCTCCTCTCGTTCGACGCCCTGCCCCCGGCTACGGCGGACCGGGGCCGAGGCCCCGCGAGCCCGCCCCGAGAAGTGGTTCGGCTGGTGCGACGACCCGATCGGCCACGAGGTTCGGGACCCGAGCATCTCTGCCGGCACACCAGCGGTCGTCACCTCCTACCCGTACCGGGTCCGGCACGATGACCAACGGGACGCGGGTCGACGATTGGGCGAGCGACCGCTCGTCGATGGCGCTCCGGTCGCCGACGATGACGACCACCCGTCGATCGGCGCGTCGCTTCGGCCGAGGACGCGGACCGCCCTGTGCCGCGTCATCCAGCAACGTCGCCTTGGCAAGTTGGGGGAGGGAATCTTGGAACTGGGCTTTGCCAGCGCCACGGAACTGGCGGCCGCGATCAAGGCGCGGAGCGTGTCATCGTTGGAGGTGGTGGAGGCTGCCCTGTCGCGAATCGCCCGGCTGGACCCGGCGATCAACGCCGTCGTGACCCTCGACGCCGAGCGGGCCGTGGGGCGGGCTCGCGCGGCGGACGCGGCCCTTTCCCGGGGCGACGACTGGGGTCCCCTGCACGGCGTGCCCTTCACCCTCAAGGACGCCCACGCCACGGCCGGGGTCCGCACCACCGTTGGCTTCCCGCCCCTTGACGGCGTGCCGGACCGGGATGGAACGGTGGCCGCCCGGCTCAAAGGGGCCGGTGGGATCCTCCTCGGCAAGACGAACGTGCCGGCGATGCTGGCTGACTTCCAAACCGACAACCCCATCTTCGGCCGGACGAACAACCCCTGGGACGGCGAGCGAACCCCCGGCGGCTCGAGCGGGGGCGCTGCGGCGGCAGTGGCGTCCGGCATGGCCCCCTTCGACGTCGGCACCGACCTGGCCGGCTCGATCCGCATCCCGGCGCACTTCTGCGGCGTGTTCGGCCTCAAACCCACCGAGCACCGGGTTTCGCTGCACGGGGTGATCCCCGGCCTCCCGCCCCCGCGCACCGTCCGCGTCATGTCCTGCGTCGGGCCGCTCGCGCGCAGCGTCGACGACCTTGCCCTGGTCCACCGGATCGTCGCCGGGCCGGACGGGCACGACACCGACGTGCCGCCGGTGCCGATCGACCCGGTCCCGGAGCTTTCACCGGCCAAGTTGCGCATCGCCGTTGCCCCGTCCTTCCCGAAGGTCCCGGCGAACGCCGCGGTCCGCGCCGCGGTGGCGGAACTCGCCGCGCGACTCGAACGGCTCGGGGCAACGGTCGAGGAGGCGGCGTTGCCGGCGGTGGATTTCGCGGACGACCGGGACGAAGCGAACGACCTGATTGGGATGGCCGTCGGGGCCGTGGGGCCCGACGGACGCCCTTCGTCGACCACGCTGGGCAGCTACCTCGATGCGCTCGAACGCCGCGATCGGTCCAGGCTGGCGTGGGAGCGGTTCCTGGCCGGGTGGGACGCCCTGCTCTGCCCGGCGGCCCCGACCGCGGCATTCCCCCACCGTAAGCCGGGGGCGCCGCTGCTCGTCGATGCCCACGAAGTGCCCTACGGGTCGGTTGCGGCGCACGCGTTGCCGTTCAGCTACTCGGGGCACCCCGCGCTCGTGGTGCCGGGCGGGCGCGACCCGGACGGGCTCCCGATCGGGATCCAGCTCGTGGGAAGGCTGTGGACAGAATCGCGCCTCCTCGGGGTCGCCCGAATCGTGGCGGCCGAGGCCGGTGGGTTTCGTCGGCCGCCTGTTCCCGGCTAACGGGCTCCCGGTAGGAGGCGTGAGCCGTCAGGGCTGCACTCGTGATGCTCCACGGTTGAACCGTCGGGTAGGTTGCTTGGGCTCGGTGAGGGGGGTGGCGAAGTGGCCGGCCACAGGCAAGCCACCGCAACCCCCCGGCCGCGTTGCCCCGATTCCGTGCTTCCAGAGGAGAACCCGCTGCATGGCCAAGAACTACCGTCCCTCCCCGGCGTTTCGCGTCGCCAACACCTTCGTCGGCGCCCTGCTACGGCGCGGGATCAGGCTGGGCGAAAACGTGCTGCTGACCGTGCCCGGCCGCACGAGCGGCCAACCGCGGACGACCCCGGTCACGATCCTGAAATGGGGCAGCGAGCGCTTCCTGCAGTCGCCCTTCGGCGAGGTGGACTGGGTCCGCAACCTGCGGGCCGCTGGCCGGGGAACCCTGACCCGCGGCCGCCGGGTGGAGGAGGTCGCCGTGGTCGAGCTGTCCCCGGCCGAGGCCGCGCCGGTCTACCAGGGGACGCTTGCCTCGTTCCCGGCCCCGGTCCGGGCCCGGTTCGGCGTCGCCCCCGGCGCGCCCCTCGCGGCGTTCGAAGAGGAGGCGCGGCACCACCCCATGTTCAGGCTGGTCCGCCCGTCGACGGCCGCCGGCCGGTAGGACGCCGGGGTCGGCGGGACCCAAGCCCGGGGCGTGTCCTTGGTTGCGGGCGCGCCCCGGGTGTCTCAGAAACGAGCCCAGCCCTTGGTCACGGCTGCTGGCCTGAGCTAGGCAACAGGAGCAACGATATGGATCGACAGGAACGGGAGTGCCTGATTCAGCAGTACGCGGAGGGGCCAGCCAGGCTGGCGTCCGCGACGGCAACCGTGCCGACACCGGCCCTCAAGTGGCGGCCTGCCCCAGACGCATGGTCGGCGCACGAAATCGTCTGCCATTGCGCCGACGCCGAGGCCATGGTCGCGACGCGGATCCGGATGCTCGTGGCCGAGGGCGCCCCCTTGATCGCCGGCATCGACCAAGACGCCTGGACGCAGGCATTCGACTACCACGCTCTCTCGTTGGAACCGGCCCTCGGTGCTGTCGCCGCCACCCGCGCCCACACCGTCGAGGAACTGCGCCGCTTCCCTGAAGCGGCCTGGTTGCGCGAGGGGCACCACCCGGAACGTGGACGTTACTCCGCGACCGAGTGGCTGCGCATGTACGCGTCGCACCTGCACGACCATGCCCAACAGATCGAGGGCAACGTCGCGGCGTGGACGACCCATGTCGCGGACGGGGAAGAGTAATGACGAGGGCGGCATTCGACGTCACGCGGCGGAACAAGGTGCTGCGGCTGGCGAAGCGGGCCGCCTACGACCGGGAGGCGGTGTACGCGTCGTGGACGCGGCGCTGGTCTGCCACGTCGGCTACGCCATCGACGGCCAGCCCTACGTGATCCCGACCCTCCACGCCCGCGACGGCGACACCATCCTGCTCCACGGCCACGCCAAGGCCCGCACGCTGCTGCACGCCGGCGCCGGCAACCCGGTCTGCATCGCGGTCACCCACGTGGACGGCCTGGTGCTGGCGCGCTCGATCTTCAACCACTCGATCAACTACCGCTCGGCCACGCTCTACGGCGCCGGCCGGCTGCTGACCGGCCGCGACGAGAAGATGGACGCCCTGTTCCGGTTCTCCGAGAAGCTGCTGCCCGGCCGCTGGGACGACGTGCGCCCGCTCACCGAACAGGGGTTCGCGGCCACCGCCATCGTCGCGGTCGATATCGACGACGCGGCGGCCAAGATCCGCGAGGGAATGCCGAAGGACGAGCCCGAGGACCTGGGGTTCCCGACCTGGGTCGGGGTGGTCCCGATGCGCCAGGTGCTGGAGGCACCGCTGGCCGACGAGCACACGCCGCCAGCGACGCCGTTGCCTGGCTACCTCGCGGTGCCCACGGCCAGCCCGGGAGATTGGCGGTGGGCGGGGGCAACGCAGGAGGCGTGAGCGTGGGCGGGTACGCGGCGGGGTCATCACCCCATGCTACCCGACCACCACCCTTCGTAAACTCCCTCTAAGCGCCTTGATCGCTTTGCTGAAGGCCGGTCGCTACTTTTCCACCCAGGGGCCTGCGATCGGGCGCTTGCTGCTGAACGGCGATCGGCTGTGGGCGGAATCGAGCCCCGCCTCGGTGATCGCCCTGACCGACGGGGGTGATCGGTAGCAAGCCGGCGTCGAACGGCGAGGCCGGCGAGGAGCGCCGCGAACGCGGCCGCCGGCCCGCCTCGAGCGCCCGGCGGGGCCGGTCGTCGCTGGGCCCCGCCCGCTCGAACAGCCCGAGTACCCGCTCGACGCAGGCGCGCGACCACGCGGCCAGCGCGGTGTGGTCCTCCTTGCCGTACTTCTTCAATTGACCGACCTCCCACCGCAGCGCGGCTTCCCGGGGCTTCCGCCGTCGGGCGCCTGCCCTCGATGGGCCAGCCCGCCGCCCCGCCCACGGCATCACCGGAGCGACGCGTCCAGCCGCCGCATCAGATCGCCGACCCGCCCGCCGCCGGGCGGGGCCGCCGGGTAGCGCCGCAGGACATCCGCCACGGCCGGCGGGGCGAGGGCTTTCGCCCGCGCGATGCGCTCAGCCCCGACGGCGGGGTCGCTGCCGGCGGCGAGCTCGCACGCCCGCGCCGCGTGGACGGCCGACCCTAGGATGTGCTTAACCTGGGCGGCTTTCACTAGGGGGTGGAGGAACGCCGCGCCGGCCGCGGCCACGGCCGCCCGGGCGGCCTCGCTCGCCGCGGCTTGTCCCTCCTCCCGGGCGTCGTGGGACGCCCGTTGGGCCGCCCAGGCGGCGTCGCGCAGCGCCT
>CADCWF010000032.1 GCA_902806345.1 uncultured Thermomicrobiales bacterium | reverse complement strand
CCGGGACGACCGCCTCGAACGGCAGCCGCAGCGTAGTCGCGTCCCCCGGCGGCAGCGGTTCCGGCAGCGCCACCCGCAGCGCCGTCTCCTCCAGGGCCAGACCGATCTTGGTGGGTGCCCCGGAAACCGTCACCCCGGCCACGGTCAGCCGCCCCTCGCGGTAGTAGCCGGCGTTCGGGAAGAGGCGGAACCAGACCTCCTCCAGGGGCACCCCGGCGGTGTTGCGGTAGCGCACCTCGGCGACGCCGGCGATCGTGCCGGACGCGGGATCGAGCGCGGCATCGATCCGGTACGAACTCAGGTCGTCGCCGAAGCGGCCGGCGACGGCGCCCCGCTCGGCCGCCAGCAGCTCGGCCCAGGGATCGCCGGGATCGGCCGGAGCGGCGAGCGGCGTGGCTCGGGCGAGCGCCACGGAGGGTGCCGGGCCAAGGAGCGGGCCGAGACCGACCAGCAGCACGAGCAGCGCCGGGAGGAGACAAGCAACGGCCGTGGATCGGGCCCGGGTCATCGGGGTCGGCTCCCTGGCGCGGCAGGTCGGGTATCGCCCGAGTCTACCCCGGCCCGGCCGCGGCCCTGCCAGTCCGAATCGAACAGGGGGCCATCGGCGGCAGAGCCAGGCAGGGATCGCGGACGCCAGATCCGCTGTGGCCGGCGGTCGGCACGGACTTCTGGGGATGCCGGGCTACCGCCTGCCGGTCCCCACCCCGGCCCGTTTGTGCCTCGGGAAACCCGGCGGTAGACTGCCGGCCTGATGGCCCGAACCGCGCCCGGCCCAGACCCACCCACGACCGCCACGACCGACGACCGCGCGGGCGCGCCCCTCGCGGCCTCGCCGGAGCCGCCGAGGCCGAAGCCGGGCGCCATCCCCTGGCAGCGCAACCTCGCCGCCATCTGGGTCGTCCAGATCCTGGCCATCTCCGGCTTCAGCCTGCGCGTCCCCTTCCTCCCCTTCTACCTCGCGGACCTCGGCGTCGACACGGTCGACGGGCAGGCGCTCTGGTCCGGTCTGATCAACGCCGGCGGCGCCGGCGTGATGGCGCTGACCGCCCCCTTCTGGGGAGTAATCGCCGACCGCCGCGGCCGCCGGATGATGCTGATCCGGGCCGCCCTCGCCGGCTGCGCCACCGTCTCCGCGATGGCCTTCGTCGGCGAGCCCTGGCAACTGCTGGGGCTGCGCCTGGTCGAGGGGTCCCTGACCGGCACCGTCACCGCCGCCACCGTCCTCGTCGCCACCACCACCCCAAAGGCCCGTCTCGGCTTCGCCCTCGGTCTGTTGCAGACGGCGGTCTTCGCCGGCGCCTCGATCGGCCCCCTCGTCGGCGGCGTCCTGGCCGACCGGATCGGCCCCCGCCCGACCTTCGTCGTCGCCGGCTCCATGCTCGGCCTGGCCGGGGTCCTGACGCTGCTGATCGTGCGGGAGCGGTTCGAGCCGCCGGCCCCGGCCGCGCCCTCGGCCCTGCCACCCCCGGCCGGCCGCTGGGGTCGCGTCCGCCTCGCCGCCGGGCCGCTCCTCTCCGGCGCCGTCGTCACCCTTGTCCTCTCGCTCTTCGTGATCCGCTTCGCGGCGATGGCGGTGCAGCCGATCGTGCCGCTCTTCGTCGCCTCGCTCGCCCCCGGCACCGCCGACCCCGCCTCGCTCGCCGGTCTGGTGCTCGGCACCCTCGGCGTCACCAGCGCCATCTCGGCGGTCGTCTTCGGCCGCCTGGGCGACCGCCGCGGCCACCGGACGATCCTGCTCGTCTGCGTCGCCGCCGCCGGGCTGCTCTACCTGCCGATGGCGCTGGCCCGCAGCCCGTGGCAGCTGGCGGCCCTGCAGGGGCTCTTCGGGATCGCCGCCGGCGGCATGATGCCCTCGGCCAACGCCCTGATCGCCGACCGCACCCCAGCAGAGCGGCGCGCCACCGTCTACGGGATCACGACCTCCTCGGCGGCGTTCGGTGCCTTTGCCGGGCCGCTCGTCGGCGCCGCCCTGGCGGTTGCCTTCGGCTTCCCCGCCGCCTTCGTCGCGGCCGGGCTGCTGCTGCTGCTGCTGGCGGTCGCGATCGCGGCCGGCCTCCCCGGAGGGGGCAGCGGGACCGACGAGGACCGGGCGTCCCCGCTCCGCCTCCGCCTCCGGCTGCCGCTCGGCCGCGAAAGCTGAGCGGGGACGCCGCGATCACCCGAGCGGTGATTCCAGGGCCGGTCGCTGCGTGCCGGCCGGCGGCTGCGTCCCCAAGCCCGGCGATCCATCGGCGGGCTGGAGCGACGAAGGACACGGATGGCGCGTGCCCAGCATGGTCCCGCCACCGTGGTATCCCCGGAGTCCAAGGTGCCGATCGACCAAACAACCGCCCGAGACCCAATCCGGGCGATTGGTGAGCGTTCGCGCCCGCCGCCGATCCCCGTCAATCTGAGCCCGCCCGCGAAGAATCCCTCTCCGGTGAAGGGAACGGCCGGACGAACGCCGCCGGTGCGGCGGGAGATCCTCCACTCCGTTCAGGATGAACGGGGTGGGTCGGGATGGGCGGGGAGGCAAGCCCGCCATCCAATCGTCCGCCTGAAGCGCCTCGGGCACGGCCGCTGGCGGGGCGGCTCCGCCGGACGGGCTGCTGCGCGACACGAGCGGCGAAGGTCGCGGCGGGAGATGGGTTCCCCGATCGGAAAAACGATGCTGGGAGCAGGACGACGGGGCAATGGGTGCGCCAAATCGCTCCCTACGCGATTTGTCCGCGGCGTCCTCCCTTTTCGGCTCCCGTGTCGCCCACGCCGCGCCCGACCAGCCAGTCGCGGGTCACCGCCAGCTCGATCTCGACCGGGAGCCCGAGCGCCGCCGCGGCGGCCCGCAGCGCCGGCAGGTAGCGGCTGGCCAGCCGCCGCCGCGCCGGCTCGTGCGGCACCCCGACGACCAGGGCCGACCCCGGTCCGCCGTCGCCGCCGCGCCCGAGCAGCGCGCCCGACCGCAACCAGGCCTCGATCTCGCCCCGGGCGACGCCGGCGGCCGCCAGCTCGGTCAGCATCGCCGACCAGACCGCCCCACTCGCCAGGCCGCACTCAGCGACCAGGAACTGGGCCGGCACCACGTCCCCCTCGGCCGCCGGCACGCCCGGCCGCTCCCCGCGCCGACCTGGCCGCCGGGTGTCGCCACGACCCGGCTCGGCCCAGGCAGCAGTTTCGGGCAGGGGCTCGAGTCGGGAGCCGGGAACCCCGGCGGGGCCGGCGAAGCGGCCCCGCGCCGACCCGTCGCCGCCACCATGCCCGCCGCTGTCGACCACCCTCCCGCGCCGCTGCCCCTCAATCACGGATCGGTCCCCGCCCCCGTCGTGCGGATAACCCTCGCGCTCCCAGCGGCCCATGATTTCCCGCAACCGACGGGGGGCGACGAAGGCACTGCCCGCCTCGACCGCCTCGTAGGCGGCGTCGGCGAGCCAGGCCCAGCCGCTGGCGCCCGCCGCTCTCGCCGCTGGGTCGAACCGCTCGGCCAGACCGGCGAGGAGCTTCCGCTCGGCGGGCGTCGCCGATCGGTCGTTCGCCTCTTGGAAGGCGCGGACCGCCGCCACCTCCCCTGCCGCGTCGCTCGGCGGTACCCCCGGTCCACCCGCCAACCCCGTGGAGCCGTGGGCATCCGAGTCGGGGTGGCGCCACCCCGGCGTCCGCGCTCCGGCCGACACCTCGGCGCGATCCCCGGCGCCGGGCTCGTTCTCGGAACCGATCCGCCCGGTCGTCGTAGTGGAACGTTCTTGGTGATACGTCGTGTTGGTCGGGTCAACAGCGGTTGCCTGTCCTCGGTTGGGCTGGCCAACAACGGTCGGCCCAGACGGGGCCGAACCGCTGTTGCTCTCGTCAACAGCGGTCCGCGAACCTCTGTTGGTCGTTGCAACAACGGTTTCCCCATGGGGGAGAGTGACGACAGCGGCGGTGTCGGAGTCCACCCGCTCGGCTGCCGGGGTGTCACCGGCTCCGGGCACAAAAAAGTCGGCCCCGGCGGCACCGGCCTGGTCGTCCCCGCTCGGCTCGTCGTGCGGCTCGCTCAGGGGCTCCGCACTCGACTCGCCGTTCGCCCGGCGGGCGGCGTGGCCCGCCCTGGTCCGAGCCGAGGCGCGTCCCTCCTCGGCGGCGGCGCGGGCGGCCAGCGCCTGCCAGAGCGCGGTCTGCCGCACCTCCGGCAGGATCCGGTGCCAGGGGTTGTCGGGGTCGATCGGGGCGAAGCGCGGCGAGAAGACCCGGCGGACGTAGCGGTAGACCGCCTTGTCGCGCTCGGCCAGGGCCGCGACGTTGAGCACCTCGCGGGCGGAGAGGACGAACCCGTCGTCGTGGTCCTTCACCCGGTAGAAGTTGTGCGGCACCTTCCAGCGCCGCCCCTGGGGGTCGGCCCGGAGGACCATCTCCTTGCGGATCTCGATCAGGTCGAGGGCGACCAGGATCTTGTTGATCGCGATCAGCTCGGCCCGGTCCTCGCCGTAGAAGTCCGCCTCGCTCTGCTGGGAGGGGAAGGCGTAGCCGCGGTGGGGCGACTCCTCGCGGCGGTCGGTCCAGACCGTGTAGGAGTTGAGCAGCCCCACCCCCTTGAGCCCGATCAGGGGAGCATACTGGGTGACGAGCGAGTTCCAGTGCCAGAACCAGCCGCGCCGCCGGGCATCCTCGCCGCCGCGCGTCGCCGCCGGCACCGGAGCAAGCTCCGGCTGCCGGGACCCGTCCGCGCCGTCGCGCCCCGGGTCGCTCGGGGTCGGCTCCTCCGGCCGCCGCCCGCCGTGGGTTGTCACCGGTCGCCTTCGGGGCGGACGCCGCCGGCCGCGCCCGGGGTGGGGGCGGATCGCGGGCAACCGGATTGACACGCCGAAACGGGCGTGGCTAGAATAGAACCGTCGCCAGGGTGCAACAAACCCTCCCTTGGCGGGGACGTTGGCGGCTTATCGGGCGCCCTCGGTCGGCTCGAACGAACTGTTTGGCGACGGCCGTTCGGACCGGATCGGGATCAGGCGCCGGAACGCTCCTCGAACTTCGATGACCGGAAAGACCAGAGAAAGGTCGGCGTTGGCGCGCCGGCCTTTTTCGTGCCCGCCGCGGCCCGGCTCCCCGTCGCCCGCGACCGCGCGGTGTTGGCGCACCGCGCGGACCGGCTCGGTCCCGGCCGCGTCCCGGTCTCGTCTGGGATGGCTCCCCTCCTCTCCCGCGTCACCGGCGCTCCGCCCGCGCCGCGGTTCCGTCGTCCGGGCGGCCCCGTCGGCCGCCGCTCAATCCGCCGGTCGCCCGAGGCGGGCCCGGATCTCGCGGATCCCGACCCCCTCGTCGCGCCAGCGCAGCACGGCGCGGAGGGTTTCCAGCTCGGCCTCGTCGAAGAGCAGGTAGCCACTCTCCGTCCGGGCCGTCGGCCGGACGATCCCTTCGCGCAGGTAGAAGTCCATGTGGGTGCGGGGAAGCCCGGTCGCCGCCCGCAGGTCGCCGGTCATGTAGAGGCGACCGGAGGGAGCGGCCCGGCCGGCCGCCGGCCAGCGACCCGCCGCGGGCTCGGCGGCCGGCATCGGGGTGTCGTAGGCGTCGCTCATCGGGAGCAAACCCTCCGGCGGGGAAGCACGTGCAGCCGGGTGGCCGCCGCCGGCCACTCTGCAACTGCATAGCGGTCAGTATGGGGGCCGGACCACGGGAAGTAAACGGGTTGCCGGGCTGTCACCCGGATAGGCGTACGTTCACCTCGCCCGTGCCTCGCTTGTCAAGGCGGTGACCGACCGGCGCTTTCCTCGACACGTTGGCACAGGAGGCCTGACCCGGGGTGCGGGGCGTGACGGACCGACAAGGCGATGAGACGAGCGGCGTTGAGCAGCCCCCTGGCACGGCACGGGGACAACGACGACCTTCGGAGCGGGAGGGGGTCAGGCATCCCGAACGCTTGCCGCCAGCGGGCGTTGCCGCGGACGCGGTCGGCGGTCATGTGCCCACCGGGGCATACTGCCAAGACCATGACGACCTCGATGCTGACGAGCGATCCGTGGATCGTCCCGGCGCCGCGCCCGCTGACGCCGTTGATCGGCCGCGAGCGCGAGCTGGTGCTGGCGATGGGACTCCTGCGGCGGGCCGATGTCCGACTTCTGACCCTGACCGGTCCCGGGGGCATCGGCAAGACCCGGCTTGCCCTCGCGCTCGCGGCCGAGGCCGCCGCCGATTACCCCGACGGGGTTCGCTTCGCCCCGCTCGCCGCGGTCGCCGATCCCCTCCTGGTGGCCCCGGCCGTGGCCCGCGCCGCCGGTCTGGTGGACCTCGGCGGTCCGGTGTGGGGCGCGCTGGTGGCCGCCCTCCGACCCGCTGCGACCTTGCTGGTGGTGGACAATTTCGAGCATGTGCTGGGGGCCGCCCCCCTCCTGGGCGACGTCCTGGCGGCCTGTCCCCGGCTGAAGATCGTGGTGACGAGCCGGGTGCTGCTGCGGATCGATGGCGAGTACGCCCTGCCGGTGCCACCGCTGGCCGTACCCGACCTCAGCGCCTCGATCGACCACCTGGAGCGGTCCGCCGCGGTGCGGCTGTTCGCGCAGCGCGGCCATGCGCTCAACCCGGCCTTCGCCGTGACGGCGGACAACGCACCGATCGTGGCGGACATCTGCCGGCGGCTGGACGGTCTGCCGCTGGCGATCGAGTTGGCCGCGGCGCGGCTCACCCACCTGTCGTTGGCGTCGCTGCGGGAGCGGCTGGAACGGCGGCTGCCGCTGCTCACGGGCGGCGGCCGCGATCGGCCGCGGCGGCTGCAGACGATGCGGGACGCGATCGCCTGGAGCTACGACCTCCTCCGCCCCGAGGAACAGGTCCTCTTCCGGCGGTTGGCGGTCTTCGTCGACGGCTTCACGCTCGACGCTGCCGACTTCGTCGCCAGTCGGGGCGTCGAGGAGTCGGGGAGTCGAGAAGAAGAAGTGACGCCCTCCTCGACTCCCCGACTCCCCGACTCCTCGACTTCGCTCGACCTCGTCGGCGCGCTGGTCGATGCGAGCCTGCTGCAAACGGAGTCCGACCCGGGCGGCGCGACGCGCTACCGGATGCTGGGGACGATCCGTGACTTCGCCGGCGAGCGGCTGGTGGCCAGCGGCGAAGGGGAGGCCGTCGAAGGTCGGCACGCGGCCCACTTCCTGGCCTTCGCGGAGCGGTACGAACTGGCCGAGGCGCTGCCGGACGGCGACCGGGTGGTTGCCCTGATGGAAGCGGACCATGCCAACCTGCGGGGCGCCTTGGCATGGTTCGCGGCGGGAGAGAGGGACGGCGCGCTCCTCCGGCTCGCGGCGTCGCTGGGCCGGTTCTGGGCCGGCCAGGGCCACTATCGGGAGGGCCGGGGCTGGCTGGAGCGCGCCTTGGCCCAAGGCACCACGGCACCGCTCGATCGGCCCAAAGCCCTCGTCGCGCTCGGCATGATTGCGGCCTACCAAGGAGCCATCCGGGACGCGGAGACCCCTCTCGCCGAGGGGCTGGCCGGATGCCGGGCCCAAGGGGATGCCCTCAACGCGGCGACCGCGCTGCTCGGGTTGGGCGCGCTGGCCGCCGCTCGGGGCGACCATGGCCGTGGCACCGCGCTCCTGGAGGAGTCCCTCGCCGCCGCCGGGGACGTGCCGGACCCGCGGCTGGCCGGAATCATGGCCGGCCGGGCGTTGATCAACCTCGCCGTCGTCCCCCGGACGCAGGGCGACCGGGCGCTGGCCGGCGCCCGCCTTGAGGCCGCGCTCCGCCTCCACCGCGCGGCGGGATACACCGAGGGGGTGATCCTGGCGCTGGGGGATCTGGGCGACCTGGCGCGCGACGGAGGCGAGCACGCCCGGGCGCTGGGGTACTACCGGGAGGCGCTGGGGCTGGTCCGGGGGAACGCCGGTACCCGCGTGGTCGCCGACGTGATCGAGGCCGTGGCGATCGTCGCGGTCGCCCTCGGCCAGGCGGAACGCGGCGCCCGATTGCTGGGCGCGGCCGAGGCGCTGCGCGAGCGGATCGGGCTCGGTTTTCGGGTGGCGGAGAACGAGGCGGCGCTGGCACGGGCCGTGACCGCTGCGAAGGAGGCCCTCGGCGAGCCGGCGTACGCCACCGCCCGCGCCGCCGGCCGGAACCTCGGACCGGGACAGGCGGTCGTCGCCGCACTCGAGCCGTTCGGTCCTCCCGTCGGTCACTCCCGCGCGGCCTTGACCCCGCGCGAGGCGGAGATCCTGGCCCTGGTCGCCACGGGGCTCACCGACCCCGCGATCGCCACGGCGCTCTCCATCAGCGTCCGCACCGTCGAGAACCACGTCGCCCGCCTCTTCGCCAAGCTGGGCGTCCACACGCGGACGGCGGCGGTGGCGGCGGTGGCCGCCGTCCGCCCCGACCCCTTCCCTCCCACCCCGGTCTGACCACCTTCCGCGCCGAGCCGCGGATAGCCCGCGCCTTGCCGGCGACCTGCCGCTCGACCGGTTGAGTACCCGCCGCGTCCTCGATGGAGTACTTGTACGGATGGGCTGGCGCCGCTCCGGCGCGTACCGTGGGTGTCCGAAGGAGCTGCCCATGCCCGCCGTGCTCATTCGCCACAAGGTTGGGGATTACGCCGCCTGGGCGCCGGTCTACGGCGAGGACGCGGTCACGCGCCGGGCCAACGGCGCCCGGGACGACCGGCTCTTCCGCAGCGCCGACGACCCGAACGAGGTCCTCCTCCTCATCGAGTGGGACGACCTTGAGCGGGCGCGCCTGTTCGCCGACTCGGACGATCTGCGGGAGTCGATGAACCGGGCCGGGGTGACCGACCAACCGGACATCTGGTTCCTGGAGGACGTCGGCCGACCGGCCGGCTAACCGGCGACCGCGCCCCTTGTCATACAGCGCGGCAACGGAACACGAGGAGGACGCCTTGGTCGATCTTCGATGCCCGTGTCCGAACGGCCCCATTGCAGGCCGCCTCTCCCGGCGCGCCGCCCTGCGGGCCGCCGGTCTCGCCGCGGCATCGCTTGCCGCCGGCGGCGCCCGGATCCCGACCGCGGCCCAGGACGCCACGCCGGCCGGCACGCCCCCGGACAGTGTCCTGCCCGACCTGACCGGCGTCGCGCCGCTGCCGCTGATCGACGAACGCCGTGCCCAGTTCGAGGCCTACGTCGCCGACGCGCTCCTCCGGTTCGGCGTTCCCGGGGCGTCGATCGCCGTGGTCCAGAACGGGGACGTGGTCTACCTCAATGGCTTCGGCGTGCGGGCGGCCGGGAGCACCCAGGCGGTGGACCCCGATACCATGCTGATGATCGGCTCCGTGACCAAGTCGATGACGACCATGCTGGCGGCCACGCTCGTCGACGACGGCCGGCTGACCTGGGAGACCCGCCTGATCGACCTCCTCCCGGCCTTCGCCGTCGGCGACCCGGTGCTGACGGAGAGCCTCAGCGTCCGTGACGCCTTCTGCAACTGCATCGGCATCCCCGGCCGCGACATCGAGCTCTTTTTCGAGGGAGATATCTTTACACCGGAGGGAGTCGTCACGGCCCTCGCCGACGTGGTCCCGACCGCGGCGAGGGGTGAGCGGTTCCAGTACAACAACCTGCTGATCGGAGCCGGCGGCTACGCGGTCGGGGTGGCGGCGGAAGGCTCCTCGGACAGCGTGTTGCGGGCTTACGACATCGCGCTGCGGGAGCGGGTCCTGGGACCGATTGGCATGACCCGCTCGACCTTTTGGGTCGAGGAGGTCCTGGCCGGGGGCAACTACGCGCTGCCCCACTCCACTGACCTGACCGGGCAGCTGCAGGCGATCCCCGTGGCCGCCGAACGGTCCGTCCTGCCGGCGGCGCCGGCCGGTGCCCTCTGGTCGAACGCGCGGGAGATGGCCCGCTACGTCCAGACCGAACTGGCCCGCGGGGTGGCCCCTAACGGCACGCGGGTCGTCTCGGCAGAGCACCTGGCCGAGACCTGGGCGCCGGGGGTGGCGCTTCCGTCCGCGCCCGGCCCACGGTCCGCGCTGACCACGGCGACGACCGGCTACGGCCTCGGTTGGGGCAGCGGGGACTATCTCGGGCAGCGGTTGATCAGCCACAGCGGCGGCACGTTCGGCTTCGCCTCGGAGGTGGCCTTCTTGCCCGAGGCGAACCTGGGCTTGGTCGTGCTCTCCAATGCGCGGACGCTGGGAAGCGTCTTCCCGTACGCGGTCCAGTTCCGTCTCCTCGAGCTGCTGTTCGACCAGGAAGCGGCGAGCGACGCCGAACTCTCGGCCCTGGTGGAGATGACCCGAGCTGCCTCCGGCGTCGGGCTCGGCGCGGTCGATCCGGCCGCGGTCACCCCCTACCTGGGGCGTTACGGCAACCCGAAGCTGGGTGGGGTGACGCTCTCGATGCGAGGGGACCGGCTCGTCCTCGACGTCGGCGAGCAGAGTTCGGAGCTTCGGCCCGAGGCGGACACCACCGGCGAGGCGGCGCGCTACCTGATGGTGGACCCGCCCCTTTCCCTCTTGTCGGAAGGCGGCGTTGCGGCCGTGAGCTTCGCGGGCGCCGCCGATGGCCGGCCGCGGCTGCGGCTGGCGGTGGCCGCCGGCCACACTGGCCCAGAGCAGGAGTTCGTCTTCGCGCCGGTCGATGCCACGGAGGCTGCGTCCGGATAGGGACGCGGGCTCGCTCGGGGCCGTCCGGAGAGCCTTCCGTCTGCTTTGGCCTCGGAACCTCGACTTGGAGGACAGCAATGGACCATTTTCGATCCGATCATCACGGCGGGCCCTGTGTGGGCCGCTGTCTTACCCGCCGCGCCGCCCTGCGGGCCGGCGCCGGCCTCGCCGCGACCATGGTGGCCGTCACCGAGGTGGCGCGGGCGGCGGCCGCGAACCAGGATCAGACCCCCGCGGCCTCACCCGCGGCCGGCGGGCTGCCCGATCTGAGGGGCGTGACGCCGCTGCCGCTGACCGGCGGTCGGCTCGCGGAGTTCGAGGCCTACGCCGCGGCCAAGCTCGC
>CADCWF010000031.1 GCA_902806345.1 uncultured Thermomicrobiales bacterium | reverse complement strand
AACAACGACTCCCACGTCTCGTCAACCTGAGTGGTGCGTCCAACCTCATCTGTCGGGTCCCGACCGGCGGCTGCGCCGCCGAGCCCGGCCATCGATGGCCGGGCTGAAGCGGGGAAGGACCCCGAAGGGCCCTGGGGACGGATGCCACCAACCCGGCGAATCAGGCAGGACGCACCACTCGGGATGTCGGCGACGATCGAGCCGCTCGATCGCCCACCGAATGACTCCGATCCGGTATCGGCCTCCGGCCGACCTCTCCCCGGACATGGCAGCACGCCGCATCTCTCCTGGCGCGGGCGTTGCCAACCGGGGCGATGGGGTGGAAGGCGACCGCTTCCGCACCGAGCAGATGCCAGTTGAAGTCGCACCCCCTCGCCTCCTCGCCTCCTCGCCTCCTCGCCTCCTCGCCTCCTCGCCTCCTCGCCTCGGAAACCCTACAGCTTCACCAGCCCGAACGCCTCCTTGTAGCGCTCGTCGTCACGGCGGAAGGTGTCCGGGTTGATCCCCTTCAGGCCCGCCATCTGGCAGGCCAGCAGTTGCATCGGCACCACCGCCAGCAGCGGCGAGAGCAGCTCCGGCACCGCCGGCAGGGCGAAGGTCGTCGCCGCCGCGAGGTCGATCCTCTCGCCGACGATCCAGAGCTTGCCGCCCATCGCCGCCCCGACCGCCGCGATCGAGGCGGTGCGGTCGGTCGCCCGGCCGGGTACGTTGACCATCGCCAGCAGGTCACTGCCGTTGAAGGCGACCATCGGCCCGTGCAGGAACTGCTCGGCCGCCAGGCCGTCGATCTGGCCGTAGGCGGCCTCCCGCACCTTGATGACGGCTTCCAGCGCCGTCGCCTCGTTCGGCCCAGCGCCGGCGACGTAGGTCCGGTGGTCGACCGCGTAGGCGGCGACCGGCGCTACTTCCGCCTCCCGCGCCAGCAGCCCGGCGACCAGCTCCGGCAGCGCCTCCAGCGCCTCCCGGAACCCGGCGATCCCCGGCGCTTCCCGGCGCTCGCCCAGCTCCGTCGCGACCTGGGCCAGCACCGCCATCGCGCAGAGGTGGGACGAGGTGTAGGCGGCCGACTGCTCCCGCTCGGTCGTCCGCAGCGTCAGCAGCGACCCCTGGTGGACGGCGGCGAGGCTGCCGACGGAGACGATGGTAGCGCCCCCCTGGGCGGCCGCCGCCATCGCCTCGGCGGAAAAGCGCTTGACGCCGGTGTGGGCCATGACGATCACGGCGTCGTCGACGCCGAGCGGGACGTGCTCCGGGTAGCGCGCGAAGTCGAACGAGGAGACGGCGCGGGCGTCGATGCCGGCGGCGCCGAGCAGCCAGGCGCCGACGAGGGCGGCGTGGTAGCTCGTGCCGATGCCGGTCAGGACGATCCGCTCCGCGGTGCCGATCAGGTCGACCGCCTGCTGGGCCTGGTCCCACCCCTCCGCCAGCAGCCGGTTCAGGTCGGCCGGCTGGCGGTGGATCGTCTCGTACATCTTCGACCCGGTCACCGGTGCGCTCATCCCCGTCCCTCCCCGTTCCCTCGCCGCGGGGGCCACCCCGCAACCGCGCCCGGCGGCAGCCGGACGATCACCAACCCGGCCAGCACCAGCGTGGCGCCGACCGTTTTCCAGACGCCGAACCCTTCGCCGTAGAAGACGGCCGACAGGATGCCGCTCGCGATCGGGACGAGCAAGCTGAAGGTGGTCGCCGCGGCCACCCCGCGGCGGCTGATCGCCCAGTTCCAGAGCTGGTAGGCGACGTAGACCGGGAAAACCGCCATGTAGACGACCGCCAGCCATGCCGGACCGGAGACGGCCCCCCAATCGGTGCCGCTGGCCGTCGGCAGCGCGAGCAGGATCAGCGGCAGGGCGCCGAAGAGCGTGGTGTAGGCGGAGTGGACCTCGCTCGGGTAGCGGCCGACCAGCGGCCGGTTGAAGACGCCGTAGGCGGCGAAGGCGACCCCGGCCAGCAGGCTCAGGGCGTCGCCGAGGAGGGTGCCCGAGTCGCCCCGCTTGTCCCAGAGGAAGACGCCGACGCCGACGACCGCGACCGCCAGGCCGAGCCAGCCCTGGGGCGGCGTCCGCTCTCCCATCGCCGCCAGGATCAGGACCGTGAAGAGGGGCACCATCGCTACCAGCAGCGACGACGAGAAGGGCGAGGTCCGCTCCAGGCCGAAGACGAAGGCGAGCTGGTAGGCGACGTAGCCGAAGAACGCCACGACCAGGAACCGCCCCAGATCCTGCCGCCGGATCCCCGGCAGCACGCCCCGGCGGCGGGCGAGGAGGACGCCGAAGGCGAGCACCGTCATGAGGAGGAACCGGACCGCCGTGTAGGGCAGCGGCGCGATCTGGTCGAAGATTCCCTTCGAGACGACGAAGGTGGAGGCCCAGAGAAGGACGACCAGGATCTGAGCCAGCTCCGGCCCCGCCGCCGCGACCATCCCCTCCTCGCCGGCGGGTCGGGCCGGGGCGGCCATCCGCTCAGCCACCGAGCGGTGCCTCCGGGTGGTCGCGACCGAGGACGGCGACCGTCGTCGAACCGCCGAGGAGCTGCGCGATCCGGGCGGCGAGGTCGCCGAGGGCGCTCTCCAGCCGCGCGGTCCCCTCCGGTGGTAGCGCCTCCAGGACGAGGACGGCGTCGCGGGTGGCGGCGGTCAGCTTGGTCCGCTCCGCCTCGCGCCAGTTGAGGCAGCGGCAGACGACGCCGAGGTCGTCGCGGTAGACCACCTCGCCCGGCTTGGGCGGCAGGTCGGCCCCGCCGCCGAGGGGGACGAACGGCTCGTCGCCAGCGGCGCGCGTCAGGACGAGGTCGCCCGCGACGGCCGCCAGGTCTTCGCCGCCGCAGGGCAGCAACCAGGCGAGGGAGACGGCGTTGTAGAGATCGACCAGGGGGTTGATGCTGGCGAGGCTGCCGCGGCGGGCCGCCCGCAGCAAACCCTCGAGCGAGGGGCGGTGGTCGTTCGGCTTGGCCCCGAAGGCGCGGTAGGCCGCCCGCCACGGCGCGATCGCCGGGTGGTTCGGGATGTCCTCGATCGGTAGCGCCACGGCCGCGGCGACGGCACGCTCCAGGTCCTCGCGGGCGCGGTCCGCGGCCGCCTCGACCGCGGCCGTGTTGTCGATGCCGCGGGCGACGACGACGCCGATCCGCAGCTCGGGGAACAGCTCCCAGACGGGCGGCTCGACCCGGATCCTCACCCTGCCTCCCGCCCGTCGACCGTCGCTCGCCAAGTCCGGCACGTCAGCGCCCCGCCGCGCCCGGCACGCCGGCGCCCGTCGTCTCGGATGTCGCGCCAGCGCCCGGCGCCGCGACCCGCTCGGCTATCCTGTGACGGCGAAGGATACCGCCGATCGCGGGCAACGAAAGGACGCCGAAGGGCACCATGGAGCAGGCAACGTCGGGACCGAACCCCCTCTGCGAGGTCGGCCGCACCCACCCCCGCGACCGCCACCGGATGAAGCCGGTCGAGGGCCAATCTGGGGTCTGGGAGTGTTCCCGCCACGACATGCTCGCCACCATCGTCGACAAGGAGCGGGCCGACGCCCTCGACCGCGGCGACCCCTTCCCGATGCACGATGGCCGCGAGGGCGTTGTCGTCCGCCACGGCGACGAGCGCGGTGGCGGCGTGCTGCTGTACTACCGGTACGAAGGATAGAGCGGTCAGGGGATAAGTCGTCGGGGATAGGAGCGACGGTTGGAGTCGGAGGTGGGCGACGAGCAAGGGCGAGCCGCGGTCCCGGTGCCGGTAGACCGCCGATTTCCTATCCCCGACGACCTATCCTCTATCCGCTTCTGTTTGGACCTCAGCCACCACTCCTGGGCGCAGGGCGATGGGGCGGCGGCGGAGCGGACGCTGGCGACCGCCGAGGCGGCCGACGCGGGCGGCATCGACGCGATCTGGGTGACCGAGGACCCGGAGGGGTGGGACGCCTTCGGCCTCCTCGGGGCGCTGGCGGCTCGGACTAGGCGGGCGCTGCTCGGCACCGGCGTCACCAACCCCTTCCTCCGCCACCCGAACCTGCTCGCCGCCTCGGTCGCCACCCTCGACCACCTCTCCGGGGGCCGGGCCGTCCTGGGCCTCGGCCGGGGGCAGCCGGAGTGGTACCGCCACGGGCTCGGGATCGAGACGGGCGACCCGGTCTCGGCGCTGGGGGAGACGATCGCGCTGCTCCGGGCGTGGTGGGTGGACGGGAGGGCGTCGTCGCCTCCGGGCGGCGCCTTCGCCGTCGCCGCCTGGGAGCGGCAGGTCGGGCCACTTGCCCCGCCACCGATCCTGCTGGCGGCGGCGGGGCCGAAGGCGCTGGAGCTGGCCGGTCGACTCGCCGACGGCGTTGTCTTCAACGCCTACACGGCCGACGCCTTCCTGGCCGAGGCGATCCCGTCCGTCCGTGCCGAGGCTGCGGCGGCAGGCCGCGACCCGGCAAGCCTCTGGTTCGTGCTGCGGACGCCGACGACGCCGACCACCGACCCGGCCGCAACGCTCTCCCGCGCTCGGGCCACGATCGCGCTCGTCAACGGCCTGCCGGGGATGGGGCGCCTGATCCGCGAGCCGGGGTTCGACACCGAGGCGATCGTCGCGGCGGTCCGCCACCGCCTCGGCACGGACGATCACCTCGCCGCCGGACGCGGCTTCCCGGACCTCCGTCGCGGCGACCTCGCTGGGGCGAAGGCGGCGATCCCGGAGGAGCTGGCGGTCCGGCTGGCAATCGTCGGAGATCTCCACCACGTCCGCGCCCGCCTCGCCACGGTAGCCGCCCTCGGCGTCACCCACGTCAGCGTGGCCACGCCCGAGGAAGCGACGGCGGCGGCGTGGAGGGCATTGCTGGATGGACTGCGCGGCGGCCAGGAGTCCAAACCAGGCGGCAACGTGGATCGGGAGCCTGAAGACGCGGCGCCGACCCGCCCCCGATCGTCATCCTGACCGAAGCCGCCACGGCGGCATTCCCGCGTTCATCGGCGGCAAGCGGCGAGGATCGGTCGTCCGGCTTCACCTCAGTGGTGCGTCCAGCGTCCTCGGGCGAGGAGGACCGGCGGCTGCGCCGCCGAGCCGGCGATACATATACATCACGGTGTCGAACGCCCGAAGGACTCTGATGCCGGTTGCCTTGGTGATACGGCCACCGCACGCCCGCGGCTGAAGCCGTCGGGCTGAACCCGAGTAGCCCGAGGAATCGGGCTGCGCACGACCAGCCGCGGCGTCCCCACCAAACAAGCAAATGCCAAGTGGGCCCGGTGGACGGAGGCCACCGGCCGACTGGATCAGCATGGACGTCCCACTCGGGATTGCCAGGGGAGCGGCAATCGGGTAGGCAAGCGAACGATTCGACATGCGTACCCGGCGACGCTGCACCCGACGCCCGAGATCTCCAGAACAGCCCAGTCTCGGCGGTCGGCCGCAGACGCGCGAACGCAACGGCGCCCGCCGGGCGTTGTCCCCCGGCGGGCGCCGTCGCGCCGATGGCAGTCGAACCGCCGCGTGCCCCCAGACCCTGACGGGGCAACCGGCCTATGCGGCCGACCCGGACGCGCCCGCCCGGCGTTGCGTGCTCGATGAATTGCTACGCAAAGGCCGTGCCAGAGAAAAAGCGGCACTCCCGGCCGGATTGGTCCATGCTAGAAGGCGAGACGTCCCTATCGAGGAGCCGCAACGGATGCTCCACCGGATCCTCTTCGGCGACAACCTGCCGATCCTGCGGGCGATGCCGGCGGGCAGCGCCAACCTCATCTACATCGATCCGCCGTTCAACACGGGCAAGGCGCAGCGCCGGACAACGATGGAAACGGTCGCCACGGCCGATGGCGATCGGACCGGATTCCAGGGACGTCGCTATCAAACGGTGCGCGTCGGCACCCAGTCGTTCGTCGATCTCTTCGACGACTACCTCGGCTTCCTCGAACCGCGGCTGGCGGAGGCGCACCGCGTCCTCGCCGCAGACGGGACACTTTACCTGCATCTCGACTACCGGGAGGTCCACTACGTCAAGATCCTGATGGACGCCATCTTCGGCCGAGAGAACTTCCTCAACGAGGTGATCTGGGCCTACGACTACGGGGGTCGCCCGCGAGACCGGTGGCCGCCCAAGCACGACACCATCCTGGTCTACGTCAAGGACCGCGCCGACTACGCGTTCAACTACGACGAGATCGAGCGTATCCCCTACCTGGCCCCGGGCCTCGTCACGCCCGAGAAGGCCGCCCGCGGGAAGCTCCCGACCGACACCTGGTGGCACACCATCGTCGCCACCAACGGCCGCGAAAAGACAGGCTACCCGACTCAGAAGCCGCTGGGGATCCTCAAGCGGATCGTCGAGGCGTCGTCGCGACCTGGCGACACCGTCCTCGACTTCTTCGCCGGCAGCGGCACCACCGGCGAGGCGAGCCGGCTCCTAGGTCGGCGGTTCGTGCTCGTCGACGACAACCCCGAAGCGCTCCAGGTCATGGCCCGCCGCTTCGGCGGGACGGCGGACGTCGAGTGGGTCGGCTTCGATCCCGAGCCGTTCCAAGGCGACCCGGCCGCACCGGCGTCCGCTTCCCGATAACCACCCTTCCTAGTCCGCGGCTCACCGACTCGCCGACTCCCCGACTCGTTACTGCAGCTTCCCGCGCGCCAGCGTCGGCCAGACGGCCAGCACTGTGCCGTCGCGCACGGCGTAGAGCGCCTCGTGCAGGTGGACGCACTGGTCGTGGTAGCCGATGTCAAAGAAGACCCGGTCGCCGGGGCGGGGCTCCTCGGCCGGCCGGTCCAGCGAGATCGTGCCGTGCTCGGCCGAGAAGGCGATGGCGCGGACGCCGTCGAGCCCGCGCGGCCGGGGCACCCGCAGCGAGGGGTCGACGCTCTTGCGGCCGGCGTCGACCACGATTCGGTCGGCGGTCGGTCGGCTGGTCACCCCGGCCATCAGCGCCAGCGCCGGCTCGACCGGCGACTCCAGCTCGCGGTACCAGAAGTCGCCGAGCGTGGCTCCTCCCGCCTGGACCTCGGTGATCCCCGTTTGGCGGGCGGCGTGGAGGTAGGTGCCACTGCCGCCGCAGGAGACGATCCCGACCGGCAGTCCGGCGGCTCGGCACGCCTCGGCCGTCTCGACCAGGCGGCCGACCGCCGCCGCGATCTCGGCTCGGCGCGGCCCGTGCTCGGCGAGCGAGGTGGCGTGGCCCTCCCAGGCCATCAGCCCGGCGAAGCGGAGGTTGGGCGTGTCGGCGATCCGGCGGGCCAGCTCGAGCGACGCCGCGCCGGGGGCGACGCCGCAGCGCTCCATGCCGGAGTCGACCTCGACCACCACCCGCGGCCGGACGTTGAACCCGGCGGCGGCGGCGTCCAGCTCGGCGACGTTGGCCGGGTTGTCGACGGCAACCATCACGTCGGCGCCGGTGGCGGCGACCAGGGCGGCTAGGCGACGGGTCTTGAGCGGGCCGACGATCTGGTTGGCGACCAGGATGTCGCGGACGCCGCTGGCGGCGAAGACCTCGGCCTCGCCGAGCTTGGCGCAGGTGATCCCGATCGCGCCGGCGGCGAGTTGGCGGTGTGCGATGGCCGGCGTCTTGTGGCCCTTGGCGTGGGGCCGCCAGGCGACCCCGACCTCACCCAGCGTTGCCGCGATGTGGGCGATGTTGCGGTCCATCGCGTCGACGTCGACCAGCAGCGCCGGCGTGTCCAGCTCCGCCACCGACCGCCCGACGATCGTCCCCTGCATGGGTCTCCCCTCCCCGTCCGCGTCCAACCGAGGAGCGGAGTGTGCCACGGTGTCGTGCGCTCTGGCGCCTCCTCGCCTCGGCCACACGACCGGCGTCCCCATCCGCACCATCCGCGGATCGTCTCCATTCCGTGTTCACAATCGGGCGATACCGTCGAAATCAACGAGAGGCGGGCCGCGGGGGCGGTCGCCGGGACGGATCGGAGGGCGATGCAGCGGAGGCAGGGCCGAAGACGGAGCCGGCGGGCAGCACCGCCGGCGAGCCGGTCCGAACGAGGGCCGGGGGTCTTTGCGGGACGCTTGCCCGGATCGCCGGGCGGGCAGACACGAACGACTCGGAGGATCGCAGGATGGAGCGTTTGTCGATCGATCGGATCTCCACCGGGGTCGCCAGGGCGACCACCCGCCGCCGCTTCGCCACCGGCGTTGGCGCGGCGCTGATCGCGACCGTGCCGGCCGTCGGCTTGATGCGCGGCGCCTCGGCGGCAACCGCCGAAGCGGACAACAACAACGAGCGTGACCGCAAGTGCAAGGAGCGCTGCGACCGCCGCTGCGAGAACCGGGACAACCCGGACCGCTGCCGCCAGAAGTGCCGCGACCGCCGCTGCCAGCGCGACGACAACGACTAGCGAACCGGGGCTCCGCCGAGGCCGAGACGGGCGGTCCCGGCGGCTCAGCCGGCAGGAGACGGGGAGAGCGGTACGCCGCTCCCCCGTTTTCCGGCGTGGCGGGTCCGTGGGGTCGGGAGTCTGGCCCTCGCGGCACGGGTGAGCCAATTGCGGACCTGGAACGCGCGGGCTCGGGACTCGGGACGGCGGCGGACCGGATAAGATCGCGGCGCCGACGACCCGTCGTCCGTTCGCCGGAACAGCACGCCGGCGATCGATCCTAGCGCCGCTCCGCCGATCCAGCTCGGCGGCGGAAAGGAGCCGCCCCGTGGCCCCCGCCCGGACCGTGATCGTCACCTGCGCCGTCACCGGCTCGATCCACGTCCCCTCGCAGACACCCTACCTGCCGATCACCCCCGAGCAGATCGCGGCATCCGCCATCGGCGCCGCCGAGGCCGGGGCGGCGATCCTCCACCTCCACGCCCGCAATCCCGACGATGGCCGGCCGGAGCCCGACCCCGCAGCGTTCCTCCGGTTCCTGCCGCAGATCAAGGCCGGCACCGACGCCGTGGTCAACATCACCACCGGCGGGGCGATGACAATGTCGATCGACGAGCGGCTGGCCGGCCCGCTCCGGATGAAGCCGGAGATGTGCTCGCTCAACATGGGCTCGATGAACTTCGGGCTCTACCCGATCGCGGACCGGATCAAGGAGTTCCAGTACGCCTGGGAGCCGGCGTACCTGGAGGCAAGCCGGGGCGGCATCTTCCGCAACACCTTCGCCGACATCGAGCGGCTGCTGGCGGCGCTGGGCGAGCACGGGACCCGCTTCGAGTTCGAGTGCTACGACGTCGGCCACCTCTACACGCTGGCCCACTTCCTCGACCGGGGCCTGGTGACGCCGCCCCTCTTCGTCCAGACCATCTTCGGCATCCTCGGCGGCATCGGCACCGACCCCGAGGACCTGCTCCACATGAAGCGGACCGCCGACCGCCTCCTGGGGGACGCCTACGTCTGGTCGATCCTCGGCGCCGGCCGCCACCAGATCAACCTGACGACGATGGGCGCGATCATGGGCGGCAACGTGCGGACCGGGCTGGAGGACAACATCTACCTCGGCAAGGGCGAGCTGGCCAAGAGCAACGCCGACCTCGTCGCCAAGGTTGTCCGCATCCTGCGGGAACTCTCGCTGGAGCCGGCGACGCCGGCCCAGGCGCGGGAGCTGATGGGGCTGAAGGGCGCGGCGAACGTCGGGTTCTGACGACCGCGGTGTTGACGGCGCTGCGGGCGATCCGTCGACCAGACGGGGAGGCGGCCACCCTGATGTCCCCCGGAACGCCGGCAGCATCGCCACCCGCGATAATCCCGAACATACGACCAACCCGCATTCCAGACATGGAGGACACGATGGGCGGATTCCTCGACAACCTGCTCGGCGGCGACCCGGTTGCGAAGGCCAGGGAGTTGCTCGGTGACCGGGTCCCGGACGTGGGCGGGCTCTCCGAGATCGTCTCCCACGCTTCGTCCGGTCAGCTCCAGGACGCGGCGACGACGGCGGTGGGCCAACTCTCGCCCGACCAACTCGGTCAGCTCGGCCCGCTGGTGGCCCAGTTCGCCGAGGGCCACGGCCAAGCGGCTCTGCCCGGCGTCGATTTCGGCGCCCTCGCCGCCGGGAACCCCGATGTCCTCGGCGCCGCGCTCGGCGAGTTGCTGAAGCAGGACGGGCTGGCGGCGCTGACCGGCATCTTCGCCGGCGCCCAGGCCGGATCCGAGGCCGCGACCGGGCAGGGCGGGCTCGGGGGGCTCGTTGGACAGGTGATGGGCGCCCTCAACATCGGCGGCAACGAGTTCGGCGGGCTGCTCCAGAACCCGACGGCGCTCGCGCTCCTCTCCAAGCTGGTACCGGCCCTCCAGGGGATCCGGGGCTGAGGCGCGGCGCGGTTTCACCGCGCGTTGCCCCTCCCTCACCGGCAGCGCCGCTCGGATCGCGGCGAGCGTCGCCTCGGGGTCGACGACGTCGACCACCCACTGTCGCCAGTGGCCGCCAGCGAACTCGATCACGAGCGGCCGCGCGGGGTGCCCCACGCTCCAGAAGGCGCGGCCGTCCGGGTGGAGACACGTGCCGGCGTAGTCGCGGCCGGGGAAGCGGGTGCCGGGCCACTGGGCGCCCTGGGGAGCGCGGGCGATGGCGGGGTCGAGCGGGATCTCGCGGACGAGCGCCAGCGGTGCCCGCACCTCCCGCATCAGCGCCCAGACCCGGTTCCACCCGTCCAGGCGGGCGACGATCTCGGTCCCCTCGACCGTCAGCCACACCATCGGTCGCGCCTCCTCCCCCACCCGATCGTCGAGGCCACGGCCCGCGGCGATCATCCTCGAACCGGGGGGCTTCGACAGGGGAAGCTCCTCGCCGTACGAGACGCCTACCCACTCCCATCGGGGATCCGTGGAGGCACAATGGTCGGGGCGGCGCCGGGCGACGGGCAGATGAGCGCCGGCATGAGGCCGTCAGGCGATCCGCCAGTACCGGGATAACGGGACCGCGCCCACCCCGAGGTTGCCCCATGACCGTTCCGAACCCGCCGCCCAGACCCCGTGCCCGCGATGCCGGGATCGAGATCGGCAGCCTGCCGCCGGGGCAGTTCAACGCCATCACCGACGTCGCCGGTGTGCTCGTCGGCCAGA
>CADCWF010000030.1 GCA_902806345.1 uncultured Thermomicrobiales bacterium | reverse complement strand
ACCCGACCCGGCAGCGGGTCCGCCTCGGCGCCATCGTAGACGGCACGCTGACCGCGATCGAGGCCACCATCGAGCAGGCGGCCGGGGCGTACATGACCGGCGGCGAGGCGAGCGACGTCTCCGGCATCTACCAGTCGCTCTACAAGTGCCCGAACGTGCGGACCGAGCAGACCGCGGCCTACACCAACACCGGCCCGGCCGTCGCCTTCCGCGCCCCCGGCCACGTCGAGGGTGCCTTCGCCCTGGAGCAGGCGATGGACGAGCTGGCTCGCCGGCTCGGGCTCGACCCGGTTGCGTTGCGCCTGAAAAACTACGCCGAGGGGGACCAGAAGGAGGAAAAGCCCTACACCCTGCCCGACGGCCTGCGCTCCTGCATCGAGCGGGCGACCGGGGCGTTCGGCTGGGAGGGGTTCGAGCGGCCGCCGGCGGCCGGGGCGAAGCGACGTGGCGTCGGCTTCGCCGTCAGCGACTGGGCGGCCGGCGGCGGCGAGCCGCCCGGCTACGCCTGGGTCAAGCTGAACGCCGACGGCACCGCCGAGGTGGTGACGGGCGCCCAGGACATCGGGACCGGGACGCGGACCGGTCTCGCCCAGGTCGCGGCCGAGGAGCTGGGTCTGCCGCTCGACCGGGTCGCCCTCCACCTCGGCGACACCGCCCGCGGCCCCTACGCCCCGACCAGTGCCGGCAGCACCTCCCAGGCCACCCTGGGGCCGGCGGTTCGGGCGGCGGCCGGCGAGGTCAAGGCCCAGCTCTGCCGGGTCGCCGCCGCCCTGATGGAGGTGCCGACCGAGCGGCTCGCGGTCCGCGAGGGGCGGGTGGTCGTCGACGGCGACCCGGGCAAGGGGATGAGCGTCGAGGAAGTCGCCCAGGCGATTTCGCCGCACACGCTCCAGGGGCGCGGCGCCCGCGTTCCGAATCCCGAGGGGAAGGCGATTCGCACGTTCGGCGCCCAGTGCGTCGAGGTCGAGGTCGACACCGAGACCGGCGAGGCGACGGTGCTTCGGGTGGTCACGAGCCACGACTGCGGCCGGATCGTCAACCCGACGCTGGTTGACTCCCAGGTGATCGGGGGGATCACCCAGGGGATCGGCTTCGCCCTCACCGAGGAGCGGGTCGTCGACGCCCGGCTGGGGCTGGTGCTGAACCCGAACCTGGAGGAGTACAAGGTGCCGACCGCCGCCGACGTGCCGCCGATCGCGCACGCGCGGGTCGGCATCCCCGACCCGGAGGCGAACCCGACCGGCGCCAAGGGGGTCGGCGAGCCGCCGCTGATCCCGACGGCGCCGGCGATCGCCAACGCCGTCTTCGACGCGGTCGGCGTCCGCCTCCGCGAGGCGCCCCTTTCCCGGCGCCGGATCCTCGACGCCCTCGCCGCCGGCGCCGCGAGCACGCCCGGAGAGATCCCCGCATGAGGCCGTTCGACTATGCCAGCCCCGGCACGATCGCGGAGACCCTGGCGCTCCTGGCTGACGCCCAACCCGGCGGCGTCAGCGGGGTCCGCCCGCTCGCCGGCGGCACCGACCTGCTGACCCTGATGAAGGCCGATCTCGTCGCCCCGCACCTGCTCGTCGACATCAAGCGCCTGGCCGACCTCGACGACGCGATCACGGAGGGGCCGGACGGGCTGGAGATCGGCGCCCTGGCGACGCTGGCGCAGATCGAGGCTGACCCGCTGGTGGGAGCGCTCGCCCCGGCGTTGGCCGAGGCGGCGTCGCTGGCCGCCTCGCCCCAACTGCGGAACATGGCGACGGTCGGCGGCAACCTGCTGCAGCGGCCGCGCTGCTGGTACTTCCGCTCCCCACGCGTCGATTGCTGGCTGAAGGGTGGCGCCGGCTGCCCCGCCCGCGAGGGTGAGAACGCGCTGCACGCCCTGTTCGGGGCCGACCCCTGCGTGGCGGTCCACCCCTCCGATCTGGCGACGGCCCTCGTTGCCCTCGACGCCGAGGTGCGGCTGCGGGGCAGGGGCGGCGAGCGGCGGCTGCCGGTCGCCGAGTTCTTCGCCCTGCCCGAGGACGCGCGGCGGACCGAAACGGTGATCCTGGGGGACGAACTGATCGTCTCGCTGAGGATCCCGGCGGCGGCGCCAGGAACGCGGAGCACCTACCTCAAGGCGATGGATCGCAAGGTCTGGGCGTTCGCCCTCGTCGGCATCGCGGCGTCGCTGCGGCTCGACGGGGGCCGGATCGCCGAGGCGCGTCTCGTGCTGGGCGGCGTCTCGCCGATACCGATGCGGGCGACGGAGGCCGAGCGGCTGCTGGTCGGGGCCGAATCCGGCAGCGGCGTGTTCGCCCAGGCGGCGGAGCTGGCGATGGCGGGGGCGGTCCCACTCCGCGACAACGGGTACAAGGTTCCCCTCGCAAAGGCCCTCGTCCGCCGTGTGCTCTTGGCCCTCGCCGCTCGGCCGGCGCTGGCGGCCGACTGATCGCCGCTCCGGGGGATCGCTCCCGGTTGCCCCAGGGTGCGGGATCCGTTCCTCCCGCACGTCCGGCATGTGCGGGGGAATGGGGGGGATGGGAGAGGAGCGGATCCCGGACCCCCCGCCACGCCACGGCCGGCTCCCCTCGCGCTCGGGTCCCCAAGGAGACCCTCCTCGGGTTCCCGTGGCTAACTCGGGGGGATCCCCGATGAGGACCAGCGCCCGCGTCGTTCGATTCCCGAACGCTACCTTCCCCCGTCAGGTGCCCGCGCAGGAGGCGGTGGGGGAGGCAGTTGAGCACGGCGGCCGGCGGTGTTCGCCCTGCCGTGCGCCGTCGGGTGGTTCGGGTGTCGCCCCCCGCTTCGGAGCGGACATGGTCCATCGGATGCCCGGTGAACGGCGGCGTTGGAGACCGGGACGGTGCCGCGGCGGGCCGGTATCGGCGACGGGGGGGATGACGGGGTAGGCCAACCGGTCGCCGGGATTCCGTCCGATTCGAGACAAACAAGACCGCCCCCGACCCGCTCCCCGGACTCGCCACGCCCTAGCGGAGCGGGCCGGGCGTGTCCCAGCCGGAGAAGTCGGCGCCGGGCGCTTCGGCGAGGAGGAGGACGCCGAACGTCAGGATCCGGCAGCCTTCTTCGAGGTGGCCGCCCATCGCCCGCTCCGCGTCGGAGAAGGTGATGTGGGCGTGGACCCGGCCGGCGATGACGAAGCCGGTGACGGTGAGGATGTCGAATGGACCCTCGCCCCGGACGAACGTGTTGCCCGGCGGCATGTTCGTGGTCTCGACGACGTGGAAGTGGTAGCTGTCGAGCGAGCCGACGCCGCTCACGATGGCGGCGTGAGTGATGCCGTGCTCGGCCGCGGCGGCGCGCAGCGAGAGCAGCACGTCCTCGCCGGGGTCGAGGCGGAGGGCGAGCATCCGGGACAGCGTCCAGCCCTGGCTGTGCACGGCTCTCCTCTTAGGGGGCAACGGCCGCGCCGCCCGACCCACCGGGGGTGCGGTTTTGGACCGGGTGCCGCCTTAAACGGCGCCCGCCCGGCGCGGTCGCGGCGGGCGAAAATCGGGTCGGACCGGGGCGGGAAGGGAGGGATTCGAACCCTCGGACGAGGTGTAACCCCGTCAACCGCTTAGCAGGCGGCCCCATTCGACCACTCTGGCACCTCCCCGTGGTCTGCTCTTCGGTTGTGGCCGCGCGGGCACCCCTGGTCGGGGACGGCTCGCGGACGATCGGCACCGAAGTCTAAACGGATTCCCGGACCGCGGCAACGCGAACGGTGACGCCTGGTCGAGGCCTCCATGCGTGCTCACGGAGGAGCACCGGCCGGCCGCCGCTCAGAGCCTCGGCGGCACCCGCAGCCGCGACGCCTGCTCGAAGGCGTAGGCGAAGCCGAGCAGCTCCGCGTCCGAGCCGCGCCGGCCGACAAAGGTGGCCGCGAACGGCGTCCCCCACGGGTTGAGCCCGGCCGGCACCGCGATCGCCGGGAAGTCGGCGAAGGGGTAGATCAGCGAGAGCATGCTGTCGACCGTGACCAGGGCATCGAGCTCCTGCTCCGCGAGCAGTCCTCCCAGGTACGCTTCCGCCTGCTCCCGGTTCGACTTCGCCAGCGCCCGGGCCGCTCCCGCTCCGAGCGGGCTTGTTTGGCCGGCCCAGAGCCGATCCTGGCCCCAGGGAGCGTAGGCCGCCGGGTCCTCGTCGTTGAAGGCGATCACCTCGGCCAGCGAGGTGACGGGCGCCTCGGTCGCCCGCAGGTAGGCGTCGACGCCCGTCCGCATCGCTCGGTCGAACTGGGGCACGAACCCCGGCCCCTCGAAGGCGAACGGCGCCGCCCGGGCGACGGTGACCTTCGCCCCGGCCCGCCGCATCGCCGCCACCGTCTCCTCCAGACCGAGGTAGGCGATCGCCGCCTCGTCCGGGGCGTCGACCGTCTCAGCCGCGGCGACGACGCCGATCCGGACCCGCCGGAGCGCCCTCGGCTGGAGCGCGGCGGAGAAGTCCGTGCCGCGCGTCGCGGAGGTTCGATCGGCGGGAGCACCGTCGCCGCTTGCCGCGAGGGTCGTGAGCAGCGCCGCGATGTCCGCGACCGAGCGGCCCAGCGGGCCGGCGGTGTCGACCTCGCCGCAGATCGGGATGACCCGGTCGCGGCCGACCAGGCCGTGGCTCGGCCGCATCCCGACGACGGAGGCGCGCGCCGCCGGCGAGACGATCGAGCCGGCCGTCTCGGCGCCGACGGCGAGGGTGGCGAAGCCGGCCGAGACCGCCACCGCCGACCCGGTGCTGGAGCCCCAGGGGTCGATCCCCGCGCCGTACGGGGAGACCGTTTGGCCGCCGAGGGCGCTGTAGCCGCTGGGGGCCACGCTCGACATCCAGTAGGACCACTCGGAGAGGTTCGCCTTGCCGAGGACGACGGCGCCCGCCGCGCGCAGCGCGGTCACCAGCGCCGCGTCGCGGTCGCAGCGGGCGTAGCGGAGAGCGGCGGCGCCGGCGGTGGTGTGCATCCGGTCCCCCGTGCCGATGGTGTCCTTGAGGAGGACGGGGATGCCGTGGAGCGCCCCTCGCCTTTCACCGCGGGCGAGTTCGGCGTCGAGCCCGGCTGCGATCGCCGGGGCGTCCGGGTTCAGCTCCAGCACGGAGCGGAGGGCGGCGTCGTGGGCGACGATGCGCCCGACGTGCCAGGCGACCAGCTCGACCGCGGTGACCTGCCCCGACGCCAGCCGCTCCCCGATCTCGGCCACCCCCCGCTCGCGGAGGAGGAGGTCGAGCCCCCAGCGGCGCGGCACCGACAGGGCCGCCAGGGTCTCCTCGAACGGGGCGAGGTCGAGCGGGCGCACCGGCCGGGCGCCGGCCTGGGCATCCGGCTGCTCCGCCCTCGCCGTCCGCAGCGGTTGGGCCGCCGCGCCAAGGCCCAACCCGGCTTTGACGATCGTCCGCCGTCCGATCCCGCCCACGCGTCCCGTCCCCCGTTCGCCGGCCGTCCTCTGCCGAGCCGTCGCTCCCGCCCCCCGGCCATTGTAGACCTGAACGTACACCCCGGACACCGGAGCGTGCGTTCGGTCGATGAAGTTCCACGTGCTCGTCTGAGCAGTGCTTGTCTGAGCAGGGCGCCGCCCTCCGGGGTCGCCTTGCCCCGGAGGTTTGCGGGGTCTAACGGAAACGTCCGCACGAGCGTACCCACCCGGACCGACTACCAGAATCGTGTTTGGCCCAAATGGGGGTGGCGCCGCTCGAGGAGTTGGCCAGAATCGCGGGGGCATCGATTGGGCGCCGAGACGTGGCGTCCGGTGCTGGTGGGCATGACCTACGATCGCTTGAATGAGGATCACCCGGACGACCGCGTGTTCGATCGAATGGTCCAGGTGATGGAGGTCGGGGCGTCTCGGCGGCGGGTGATCGGCGGCCTCGTCTCCGCCCCTGGGGTGAGCGCGATCGCCACCGTCGGCGTGGCCGCCAAGCCCGGCAAGGGCAAGGGCAGCGGCGGGGAGATCGCGCCCGTCCGGACCAGGGTGGCCATCGGCCACTTCGACGGAGGGATGGGACTCTGCGCGTACAAGTTCGTGCCGGACCCGGCGCTGAAGCGGCATGCGGGGCACGGAGATGTCGTCGAGGGCGTGAGCAGACCCGAGACGTGCGATCCGCTGAACCCGACGGAGCCGGTGCTGGAGCCCGAGCCCGAGCCGGAAGCGCAGCGATCCATCGAGCCGATCGTTCGCGCGAGGGGGGCGCCACGGCGAGCCAGGGCGCTCGCCGTTCGGCTCGGTGACGGTCTACCCGACGGAGTCGGCGACCGCCGCGAGCGCCAACGCCAGCAACCGGCCGCCGAAGACGACGGCGAAGCTGACGAACAGGCCCTGGACGACGGAACGCCAGAAGCGCTCCCCGCGCATCCTGAAGACGACCGCCGCCACGATCCAGACCGCCACGAGCAGGACCCGCAACCCCACCTGTCCGTGCCTCCATCCGTCGCGGCCCCGCGCCAACCGGCCGTCCGGTCTCGCCTTGCGGTTCGTCGGTCCGCAGGGCGCGAACCCCGGAGGGTTTCAAACAGATTATCGTATCAGTCGGGTGGCGAGCGGTGGTGGGGCTGCCTCCCTCGGCCACGCCACAACCTGGGCTCGGGACGTACCGCGACGGGCGAGCGGATCCGCGCGCCTCCATCGGGGTGGGCCCGGCTCGTGTGTCGATAGCGATGGGCGTGCCGCTCGCGACCCGGTGCCCGCGATCTCCATCGCCGCGAGCGGCGACCGGTCTGGCGCCGGTGTGTTGGCCCCGGATGTCTGGGTTGAGGGCGGAGGCGGGGTTGGAGAGCTGGGGGCGGGGTTCGGGGATGCGGTGTGCCAAGACCGGATTGACGGCCCGCATGTTCGGTGTAGGCTTGGATTGACCGGTGCCGGCCGCCGAGGCCAGCAAGAAGCTCCGCCCGGCGGTCCGGCCGGCTCTCGGGAGCGATCGCGGAGCGAAGACGCCGGGCCTCGGCTGGCATTCCGCGAGAGGAGCGCTCGTCGCCATGTTCTTCGGTACCTCGCGGTGGCTCTGGATCCTGTCGGGCGTGCTCGTGCTCCTCGGCTTCGGTGTGCTCGCCCTTGGCCCCCGATGGATCGGGCTGCTGCTGCTGGTGATCGGCTTGATCGTCTTCGCCACGGCGCCGACGGGACCGAATCGGCGTGGCCGGGGGACGGCCACCGAGGAGATCCAGGCGCCCTCGGCGTCGCAACCGCCTCCGCTCCCGTCGATCGCGCCGCCCCCGCCGCACCGGAAGCCGCTCGACATCGAGGCCGGGGATCCCTCGCAGGTCTAGCCCCTGGCTCCTCCCGTTGGGACCCACTCCCCGCCGCAACGGGTGTTCACTGGTGTCGCCCATGGGTCACGGGCGGAGACGGAGTTGGTGCGCGGGCGTCGGGACGAACGAGACCGGGGCGGATCGCGGGCGCGACGCCGACGACCGTTCGATGGGCACCGCCAGGATGGAAATGCCGGCATCTCCAATCCATCGTCGCGGCGGTCGCAGGGTGACCGACTACGGCGACCGCCGATTCACCGGCGACCGTCCAGGCATGCTCTTCCCTCTTGGCGCCGACGCGCTCCGCGTCGGCCGCCCGCTCCGGGATCCTCGCCGCGGCGTGGTGGCGGTGTTGGCACTCCTCCTCCTCGGGCTGATCGGTGGGGTCGGGCCCGGTCTCCACGGCAGCGGCGCGGTGGCCGCGGACCGGGCGAACCAGGGGTGGCCGAGCGATCTCGCCCTCGATCCCGACCCGATGCCCTCCAGACTCGCCTCGACGGCCGTCCGGGACGTGACGGACCGGCCGCTGACCGTGCTGGTGATGGGCGTCGATGCCCGGCCCGGCGAACCGATCGACGTCGGCGTCCGCCCCGACGCCCTCGGCGTGCTCCGGCTCGACCCCGCGGCTGGCACCTGTCGGCTGCTCGCCGTGCCGCGCGACACGCGGGCGGATCTCCCCTGGTATGGCCCCTCCAAGGTCAACCACGGCCTGGTCGTCGGCGGCGTCCCCTTCCAGCGGCGGGTGGTCGAGGGGCTCCTCGGGCTGGAGATCGACCGCTTCGTTCTGGTCGATTTCGCCGCCGTCGAGGCGATCGTGGAGGCCGTCGGCGGGGTGACCCTCGACGTACCGCAGGCGTTCACCACCGGCGACGGCAGGTCGTTCCCGGCTGGGGCGCAGACCCTCGATGGCCCGGCCGTGCTGGCCTACGCCCGGTACCGCGACGGCCCGGACGGCGACCTTGGTCGGATCGGCCGCCAGCAGCAGGTGCTGCGCGCCCTGCTGGAGCGGATGCCGGACCTCGAGCTCGGGCCGGCCCTCGCCGGCCTCTTGCCGTTGCTGGAGGAGCACGTCCGGACCGACCTCTCCCCGGCCGAGATCGTCGGGCTCGCCCGGCGGTTCCGTCCCTCGTGTACCGGCGAGACGCTCTGGCTGGGCGTGCTCGACGGCGCCACCGCGACGCTCGATGACCCGCTTGTGGGGCAGCCGCTCTCCTACCTCCTCGTCGAGGAGGCCGAGATCGACCGCAAGCGGGCGCTCCTGTTCGACGATGAGGCGCCGACGGGGTGACCGGGACGGCATACTCCCCGCGGCCGCGCCGGTGCAGTGCCGGCCCCGCCAGTCGCCCGGAGGGATGCCGGGTGCGGCCGGATCGCGCCAGCCGGATAAGGGAGTGCCTTGAACGTCACCATCTTCGGCACCGGCTACGTCGGCCTCGTCACCGGGGCCTGCCTGGCCGAGGTCGGCAACGACGTCCTCTGCGTCGACATCGACCCGGTCCGGGTCGAGCGGCTGCGGGCGGGCGAGGTCCCGATCTTCGAGCCGGGGCTCGAGGAGATGGTCGAGGCGGGGCTGGCCGCCGGCCGCCTCGCGTTCTCGACCGACCTCGTCGCCGGGGTGACCCACGGCGAGGCCCTCTTCGTCGCGGTCGGCACCGCCGCCGCCGCCGACGGCGGCGCCGACCTGGGGGCGGTGCGCTCCGTCGCCGAGACGATCGGCGCGGCGATGACCGAGCCGAAAATCGTGGTCACCAAGTCGACGGTGCCGGTCGGGACCGCCGACGAGGTGCGGGCCGTCGTCGCCGCCGGGCTGGCCGCGCGGGGGCTCGAGGTCGGCTTCGACGTCGTCTCCAACCCGGAGTTCCTGCGGGAGGGAGCGGCGGTCAACGACTTCATGCGGCCGGACCGGATCGTGATCGGCAGCGAGGATCCCCGGTCGATCGAGCTCCTGCGGGAGCTCTACGCCCCGTTCAACCGGCACCACGACCGGATGATCGTGATGGGCGTGCGCTCCGCCGAGTTCGCCAAGTACGCGGCGAACGCGATGCTGGCGACCAGGATCTCGCTGATGAACGAGCTGGCCAACCTGGGCGAGCGGCTTGGGGTGGACATCGAAGAGGTCCGCGCCGGGATCGGGTCGGACCCCCGCATCGGCTACTCCTACCTCTACGCCGGCTGCGGCTACGGCGGCTCCTGCCTGCCGAAGGACGTGCGGGCGCTGGAGTGGACGGCGCGGGAGGCGGGGCACGACGCCCAGATCCTGCGGGCCGTGGGCGGCGTCAACGACCGCCAACAACGGCGCCTCTTCGAGAAGGTGGCCGGCCACTACGGCGGCGACCTCCGGGGCAGGGTCTTCGCCCTCTGGGGGCTGGCCTTCAAGCCCGACACCGACGACATGCGGGAGGCACCGAGCCGGGCGGTGATGGAGGCGCTCTGGGAGGCCGGCGCGGCGGTCCAGGCGTTCGACCCGGAGGCGATGGAGGAGACCGCCCGGATCTACGGTGCGCGACCCGACCTGAAGCTCTGCGAGAGCAAGGAGGAGGCCCTGGAGGGCGCCGACGCGCTGCTGATCCTGACCGAGTGGCGGGAGTTCCGCAGCCCCGACGTCGACCAGATCAGGGCCGCCCTGCGCGAGCCGCTCGTCTTCGACGGCCGCAACCTCTACGATCCGAAGCGGATGGCCCGGGACGGGATCGTCTACCACGGCATCGGCCGGGGGGTGGCGACGGCCGGGGCTGCGCCGTCCTGACTGGGGCGGCCGGGATCATCGGCGACCACGTCGCCGAGCGCCTCCCGGAGGGTCGAGGCGGTCGTCAGGCTCGGTAGCCCGTCGCCCTCCGGCCCCGAGGAGCGGGAGGCGAGCCAGGGCCTACCCGGCGATCTCGTCGACCCGTGGGCAGTCGTCGTCGACCTGCCAGGCGTCGTCCACCTCGACCGGGACCGGTTCGCCATCGGGGAGCGCCTGGACGTAGTGGAGACCGTCGGTCCCGAGGAGGAGGAGGCGGTCGGGGTCGTCGCGGTGCTGGCCGATGGCGGCGAAGACGTTGGTCACGGTGGGGACTCCTACGGGGACGCGACTGGGGAGACGTATCTTCGATTCGAGACGCATTGGCGGTGCCACCGGTCGCGGACGCGCCGTAGGGTCGAGTCCGCGCAGCTCCCGTCGGCCGGCGGGCCGCGCCGACCTTGGGCAAGCGGGAGCCGTCCGATCGCCGATGCGAACTCGGCAGGCCCGGGTTACCGACCGTGGGCGGCGGCACGCACGGAACCAAGGCACGGACGGTTCCCACCGTCACCAAGTTCAGGAACCAGATCGGAGAGGACGTGATGGCGCCGGGCCGTCAACAGGGCGAACTGCCCTGGCTGGACCCCCATTCGGGTGGGAAGGAGGCTCCTGATTCCGGTCCCATACGGAATCCGGGTGATGGCTTCTCGGATTGTGGTGGCCCGTTCCGCCGCCCGGTCTTCGCCCCGCCCCTCGCCCCGGAAGAGTTCCGCGCGCGTCGCCCACGCCTCGGATCGGCGGCAAGGACTGGCGATGCGGATGGTGGCCGATGACCGCCCGGCCACGCGGTGAGGCGTCTTTCCGACCGTCACGGTCGGGTCGGTGAACCCGGCCCTGGGCGCCTTCACCCGCGGATAGGCAATCGGCCGCGGACAGCGGTGTGGGGCCGAAAGCCATCGTCACTCGAGCAGGACGAGTCCGTTGAGCAGGCGTTGGACCGGCGCCACCTGGGCATCGAGTTCGGGGAGCGGGACGGTGGCCGTGACCAGCAGGACGGCCTCGCCGGAGGCGAACTCGCGGCACTCGAGATAGCCCACGAATTC